>JANOBJ010000287.1:0-11410 GCA_031411575.1 Betaproteobacteria bacterium
CCCAAGGTGAAACGCGGCCACCCTAGGGGGCAGAGAGCTACACGCAGTGAGCGACCGTGGGGGCTGTCAGTGCCACCGCCGGGCCGCCCCAAGGTGAAACGCGGCCCCCCTGGGGGCAGGGAGCTACACCCAGTGAGCGACCGTGGGGCTAGTAAGCAACACCGTCGTAGTACTCGACTTCAATGCTCTCCATCAGCGCGCGGATCGCGGGGAACAGGGTGTCGGAGTAGGGTGCACTCACATGGGCTTCCAGCGCGGTTTCGTCTTCGTACTGCTCATGCACGATGTAGGCGCGAGGCGTCTGGCGTGACTTGAGCAGGGCGTAGACCAGACAACCCGGTTCGTTGCGGCGGATCTCATCTCGCAATTGCATGAACAGCGCTTCAAACGCCTGTTCCTTGCCCGCCCGGACGGTGAAAGTCTTGAGTCCACCCACCATGCCTGTGTCCCCTGCCTGAACGTTTGTTGATCGCCTTGTACCGCTCGTGGTGTACGCCACGACCAGCAGGCGCCATCATGGCTCCGTTGGCGTGCGCCGTCCACGTGAAAATGTACAGTGCCCTGGCGACCGCGTTCGTCGCCTGTCAAGCTGCTGTTCTTACCGCCCGAACCCGAACACCGCGGGCGTTTGGTTGTCCAGCGCGGGCGGCTGTTGCCGCCACTGCCGCACCGTGTGGCAGCGCGCGCTGGCATGCGGCAGGGTGAGCCCGCTGCACACCGCCAACCGGGTGTGGTGCTGCAGCGTGCCCAGCAGCGCCTGCAGCAGCGCTGCATTGCGGTAGGGCGTTTCGATGAACAGCTGGGTCTGGCCGGTCTTGAGCGCGAGTGCTTCCAGCTCGCGGATGCGTGCGGCGCGCGCCGTGGCGTCTTGCGGCAGATAGCCCACAAACGCGAAGTTCTGTCCATTGAGCCCGCTGGCGGCGAGCGCCAGCAGCAGCGAGACCGGGCCGACCAGCGGCACCACCGCCAGGCCCAGCTCGTGCGCGGCCCGCACCACCGAGCCACCCGGGTCGGCCACGGCTGGCATGCCGGCCTCGCTGACCAGTCCGATGTCATGGCCCTGCAGCGCGGCGGCCAGCAGCGGCTTGGCGTCGAATGCCGCCCCCGCGCTTCCGGTATGGTCGCCTTTCTTGTGGACGTCGCGCGGCAGCTCGGTGATCGCCAACGCCTGCAACGGCTGGGCCAGCGGCACCAGCGCATCCACGCGCTTCAAGTAAGCACGCGTCGATTTGGCGTTCTCGCAGACCCAGTGCGCCAGCCGGGCAGCGGTCTGCAGCGTGGCCAGTGGCATGACGTCGGGCAGCGGGGCTTGCGCCTCGCAGCCGAAGTCCAGCGGGCTTGGGACCAGAAACAACGCCCCCATGCTTGTCTCTGCGTGTACTGCCCTGCTCCCCAAGGGGGCTGTGCTTGCTTGGGGCGGCCCGGCGCGGCGCACGGCGTCTGACGGCTGCGACGCTGCGCTCATAGCACCCTCACGCCCGCAGCGCGAATCATCCGGCAGGTGCGGATCAGCGGCAGGCCGACCAGCGCGGTCGGGTCGTCGTTGTCGATGCGCGCCAGCAGCGCGATACCCAGGCCCTCGCTCTTGGCGCTGCCGGCGCAGTCGTAGGGCTGTTCGGCACGCAGGTAGGCCTCAATCTCGGCGTCGTCCAGGTCGCGGAACTGCACCCGCACGGGGGCGAGATCGACCTGCTCGAAGCCGCTGGCCCGGCACACCACCGCCACCGCGGTCTGGAACACCACCCACTGGCCGCGCATCTGGCGCAGTTGCGCGGTGGCGCGTTCGTGCGTGCCGGGCTTGCCCAGCGGCTGGCCAGCCAGATCGGCCACCTGGTCAGAGCCAATCACCACAGCCTCGGGAAAGCGGGCCGCCACCGCCTGCGCCTTGGCCAGCGCCAGCCGGCAGGCCAAGTCGCGCGGCGACTCGCCCGGCAGCGGCGCTTCGTCCACCGCGGGCGCGGCCACCTCGAAGGGCACGCGCAGCCGCGCCAGCAACTCGCGGCGGTAGCGGGAGGTCGAGCCGAGTACCAGCGCGCGGCTGGCGGGGGCGGAGAGAGCGCTGTGAGCGGGATCGGGGGCAGGGGCCAAGGTCATGCGGCGATTCTCTTACACTGCCGCGATGGCACCCGTTTCAGGCAAACCCGCCGACAAGGCATCCGACACCCGTACCGGCCGGTCATGGACGCTCAACCGTCTGGACGTGAAGTCGTTCGCGCTGCAACAGGCGCAGCTGGAGGGTCATGAGACGCTACAAAAATATGAGCGACTGATGACCGAATCACAAGGACTTGGCGGCGATTTGGCACTGAACTGGCGAGCGATGGGCGAGTTGCGAGCCAGCGGCGGTACCGATCACGCCTGGCTGCACCTGGAAGCCGACACGCGCGTGCCGCTGACCTGCCAGCGCTGCCTGCTGCCGGTGCAAACTCCGCTGACGGTGGACCGCTGGTTCCGGTTTGTGCGCGATGAGGCGACAGCCCTGGCCGAAGACGACGAGGCCGAGGAAGACCTGTTGTCGCTGGAGGGTGACTTTGATCTGCAGGGGCTGATTGAGGACGAATTGCTGATGGAATTGCCGCTGGTGCCCCTGCACGAGACCTGTCCGACCGATGTGAAGTTAGCGGTCGCTGACGTGGAATTCGAGGCGGAAGCGACGGATCGGCCTCATCCGTTTGCCGGGCTGGCGGTGCTCAAGCGCGACAAACCCGGCCACTGACTGGCGCGGGCGCACCCGATTGCGCTATAATCAAAGGCTTCGCGCGATTCGGCCGCCCCGTCACAAACGAGGTCCGGATTTGCGCAATGTGACAGTTCAGCGTGGAGTTCAGCGTGGCAGATGCCTGCAGCGATGCGCCCGTCACGCCACCGACCAACCCGTTTAACCGGTTGCTGCCGTCTCCCTCCGAGGTTGCAGCGCCCCCTTCAGGAGCCCACCATGGCCGTCCAGCAAAACAAGAAGTCGCCTTCCAAGCGCGGCATGCACCGTTCGCACAACGCCCTCAACGTGCCGGGCATCGCCGTGGAGCCCACCACGGGCGAAACCCACCTGCGCCACCACATCAGCCCGAACGGCTTTTACCGTGGCCGCCAGGTGCTGAAAAACAAGTCTGAAGCCTGATCGCCCACGTCGCGTCCTCATCGCGTCGTTATCACACCTTGGCCCGGCGCTACGTTTTTTGTAGCATCGGGCCTTTGTTTTGATGTTCTCCCTGGCCCGTTCCGGTCCGTCTGAGCGCAACCGCCCGGCTGCTGCCGTGGCCGGGAGAGCCCTCGCATGACCACGCTGGCCGTCGATTGCATGGGTGGCGACCACGGCCCGGCCGTCACGCTGGTGGCCTGCCGCCAGTTTCTCGAACAACACCCCGAAGCGCAACTCCTGCTGGTCGGCAAGCCCGATGCCCTGGTAGCGCTGCAGCACCTGCGCGCGCGCGTGGTAGCCGCCAGCGAGGTCGTCACCATGGATGACTCGGTTGAGGTGGCGCTGCGGCGCAAAAAAGATTCGTCCATGCGCGTGGCGATCCAGCAGGTGAAAGACGGCACCGCTGATGTTGCGGTCTCGGCCGGCAATACCGGCGCCCTGATGGCGATTGCGCGCTACCTGCTCAAAACCGTGGACGGCATCGACCGCCCGGCCATCGCCACCCAGTTGCCCAATGCCAAGGGCGGCGCCACCACGGTGCTGGATCTGGGCGCCAATGTGGATTGCACGGCTGAGCACCTGCTGCAGTTTGCAGTGATGGGCTCGGCGCTGGTGTCAGTGCTCAAAAATGACGACAACCCGACCGTGGGCCTGCTCAACATAGGTGAAGAAGTCATTAAAGGCAGCGAAACGATCAAAAAAGCAGGTGAACTGTTGCGATCTGCTGCCAACTCCGGCGATTTGAACTTTTACGGCAATGTCGAAGGCAACGATATTTTCCATGGCACGACCGATATCGTGGTGTGCGACGGCTTCGTCGGCAATGTGGCGCTCAAGACCAGCGAGGGCCTCGCGTCGATGATCCGCGATTTCCTCAAGGCCGAGTATTCGCGCAATATCTTCACCAAGATTGCAGCCATCATCTCCTATCCGGTGCTAACTGCGTTTAAAAATCGCCTTGACCATCGCCGCTACAACGGTGCAGCGCTGCTCGGCCTGCGCGGGCTGGTGTTCAAGAGCCACGGCTCGGCGGACGCGCTGGCGTTTGAGCAGGCGCTGAATCGCGCTTATGATGCGGCGCGTAACCATTTGCTGGAGCGCGTGCAGGCCCGGATCGCCCACGCGGCCCCTTTGCTGGCACCGCCCCCGCCGGGAGCGCTGGCCGCAGCAGCCCCGGCAACCGTCGAAGCCACCCCATAACAGTATGAGACGCTATTCCCGCATCACCGGCACCGGCAGCTACCTGCCGCCGCGCCGGTTGACCAATGCCGATCTGGCAGCACTGCTGGCGGCCGATGGCGTCGAAACCTCCGACGAATGGATCGTGGAGCGCACCGGCATCCGGGCGCGACACTTCTGCGCGCCCGACGTGACCGCCAGTGACCTGGCGTTGGAGGCTTGCCGCAACGCGCTGCAGGCGGCCGGCCGGGCGGCGTCTGACATTGACCTCATCATCGTCGCCACGTCCACGCCGGACATGGTGTTTCCCTCCACGGCCGCGATCCTGCAGCACAAACTAGGTATTGCGGGCTGCCCGGCGTTTGACGTTCAGGCGGTGTGCAGCGGTTTTGTCTACGCGCTGTCGATTGCCGATTCAATGATCCAGACCGGCGCCGCCAACCGCGCGCTGGTGGTGGGCTCTGAAGTGTTCTCGCGCATCCTCGATTTCAAGGACCGTACCACCTGCGTGCTGTTTGGCGACGGTGCCGGCGCCGTGGTGCTGGAAGCGTCCGACACCCCCGGCATTCTGGCCAGTGAACTGCACGCCGACGGCAAGCACGTGGGCATCCTGTGTGTGCCGGGCAACGTGTCGGGCGGCCAGGTGCTGGGCGACCCGACCCTCAAGATGGACGGCCAGGCGGTCTTCAAACTCGCGGTGGGCGTGCTGGCCGACGTGGCGCGATCGGTGCTGGCCAAGGCGGGCAAGACCGAAGCCGATATCGACTGGCTGATCCCGCACCAGGCCAATATCCGCATCATGCAGAGCACCGCCAAAAAGCTCAAACTGGCCGACGATCACGTGATCGTGACGGTGGACCAGCATGGCAACACCTCGGCCGCTTCGATTCCGCTGGCGCTCGACGTCGGCGTGCGCGACGGCCGCATCCAGCCCGGCCAGACGCTGCTGCTCGAAGGCGTGGGCGGCGGTTTCACCTGGGGTGCAGTGCTATTAAATTTATAGCAAACTATGACCAAGGGACGACGACAACAGGGCTAATTGATGCCTAAAACCCGTTGAACCGCGTCTTTGGCCACACCTCAACTGCCTTCTCCTGTTTGCCCCTCCTGATTAACTTCCCGCGTCACCGCCCGCGTCACTTCCTCACCGCGCCATGAAACCGTTTGCCTTCGTATTCCCCGGCCAGGGCTCGCAGTCCGTCGGCATGCTCGACGCCTGGGGCGACCACCCGGTGGTGGCCCAGACGCTGGCCGAAGCGTCCGATGCGCTGGGTGAGAACCTGGGCGCCCTGATCAAGGACGGACCCAAGGAAGCGCTGGCGCTCACCACCAACACCCAGCCGGTGATGCTGGTGGCCGCGATAGCCGCCTACCGCGTCTGGATGGCCGAAACCGGCGCCGCGCCCGCCGTCGTGGCCGGCCATTCGCTGGGCGAATACTCCGCGCTGGTGGCCGCCGGTGCGCTGACGCTGGCCGACGCGGTGCCGCTGGTCCGCTTCCGGGCCGCCGCCATGCAGCAGGCGGTGCCCGTGGGCGCTGGCGCCATGGCCGCCATTCTGGGCATGGACGCTCCTAAAGTAATAGCTATATGTGACCAAGTGACGCGGACTTTCGGCCCCGACAGCGTGGAAACCGTGGCCGCCGCCAATTTCAACGACCCGGCGCAAACCGTGATCGCCGGCAGCAAGGCCGCGGTCGACCAGGCCTGCGAGGCGCTCAAAGCAGCGGGCGCCAAACGCGCCCTGCCGCTGGCGGTGTCGGCGCCGTTCCACTCGCCGCTGATGAAGCCCGCGGCCGAGCAGCTGCGCGAAAAACTCGCCTCGGTGGCGCTGGCCGCACCGCGGATTCCGGTGGTCAACAACATCGACGTAGCGGTGGAAACCGACCTCGCGCGCATCCGCGACGCGCTCTACCGCCAGGCCTTCGGCCCGGTGCGCTGGGTCGAGTGCGTGGCCGCCATCAAGACCCATGGCGTCAGCCACCTCATCGAATGCGGCCCGGGCAAGGTGCTGGCCGGCATGGTCAAGCGCATTGACCCCGAGCTGACGGGCGCGGCGCTGTTCGATCCGGCCACACTGGCCGAGGTACGGGGGTTGCTGGAATGAACGAAGTGAAATTCGAAGGCCAGGTGGCGCTGGTGACCGGCGCCTCGCGCGGCATCGGCGCGGCGATCGCGCTGGAGCTGGCCAGCCGCGGCCTGAAAGTGGTGGGCACCGCCACCTCCGACGAGGGCGCGGCCAAAATCAGCGCGGCGCTGGCGGCTTTTCCGGGCTGCCGGGGCGCCAACCTCAATGTCAACGACGCCGCAGCCGGCGAAGCGCTGATCGACGCGCTGGTCAAGGAACACGGCGGCCTGCAGGTGCTGGTCAACAACGCCGGCATCACCCGTGACATGCTGGCCATGCGCCTGAAAGACGACGACTGGGACGCCGTGCTCGACACCAACCTGAAGGCCGTGTTCCGCATGAGCCGCGCGGTGATCCGTCCCATGATGAAGCAGCGCTACGGCCGCATCATCAACATCACCAGCGTGGTCGGCGCCTCGGGCAACCCCGGCCAGGCCAACTACGCCGCCGCCAAGGCCGGCGTGGCGGGCATGACCCGCGCCCTCGCGCGCGAGCTGGGCAGCCGCAACATCACGGTCAACTGCGTGGCGCCGGGCTTCATCGAGACCGACATGACGGCCAGCCTGCCCGACGAGCAGCAAAAAGCGCTCCTGGGCCAGATTCCGCTCGGCCACCTGGGCAAGCCGGCCGACATTGCGCACGCCGTCGCCTACCTCGCCAGCCCTCAGGCAGGGTACGTGACGGGGCAGGAACTGCACGTCAACGGCGGCATGTACATGTAGCGGACGAAAAAAAAGCAGGTCCACCCAGACCTGCTTTTCCTGGCGACCGCGCTCTTGCGCCGGCATCTATATTTTTTTGCCCATTTCTCCGACGCTGGTTTCACCGGCGCGCACGGCGGGAATGGTCTCGGCCCTGCGCTTGTTCCGCGCCGCTGCCTTCTCTTCGGGCGAGGCCTTGGCCGTGACCACGCCCCTGTCTTCGCTGGCGACGGGTTTCGAGCCGTTGGCGACGGAGGCGCGCGCCTGGGCGACCGCTTCCGGCCGTCGCTTGGTCCGGGCAGCGACCTTTTCTGCGGGCGTCGCCGTGGCCGATGGGGCGGCCATGGATTGGGCAGGATCGGCTTCGCCCTTGGATTGGGCGAAAACGTTTCCTGCCAACAGGTTCGCCATCACGATGGCCATGGTCAGAAGGACTGGGTTCATTGACTACTCTCCTTGGCTGGATGCGGGTCCGTATTTTCACAATGGCACCTGGGGATCACGGCACGTGAATGCCCGCCTTCGGTGTCGCTTTTCCTACCTGTCATTTGTTGAGGACCCACGGTTATCAGTCTAGGCAGAGAATCCGGATGCGCTAACGCAATTGGGGGAGAAACCGGAATCGCCCGGCAGGTGCGTTGGCGACGGGTGCTGGTGGCTGCCGACCGCACACGGCCCGCCGGCGGCGGCGGAAATCCCGCTTTCCCGACGAGTTCGCGCGGTGCCGCCGCGAAACTGGCGGGAAACGAAAGCGCTCCGCGAGCCGGCTAGAATCGCTACTCTGTTTACAACCCTCCGAGGGAACCATGAGCGATATCGAAGCACGCGTCAAAAAAATCATTGCCGAACAACTGGGCGTCGAAGAATCCCAAGTCACCAGCGAAAAGGCTTTCGTGGCCGACCTGGGCGCCGATTCCCTGGACACGGTCGAACTGGTGATGGCCCTCGAAGACGAGTTCGGCATCGAGATCCCGGACGAAGATGCCGAGAAGATCACGACGGTGCAAAACGCGATTGACTACGCCAACTCCCATCAAAAAGCCTGAACGGCTGCTGCACAACGCGTCCGCCACGGCTGGCGCGCGGACGCGCCACGCGCAGGTGCCTTGTGCATGGGCTCGGCAGACGTCCGCTGTAACGTGCGCAGCAGGGCCGAAACCGATTCACTGAACACCACCTACACATGACCCGTCGTCGCGTTGTCGTCACTGGCTTGGGTTGCATCAGCCCCGTGGGCAACACGGTCGCTGGCGCGTGGGCCAACCTCATCGCCGGAAACTCCGGCATCGACCTGATCACCAAGTTCGATGCCTCGGCCTTTGCCTGCAAAATCGCGGGCGAGGTCAAGGGGTTTGATCTGGAGTCCTACATCAGCGCCAAAGAGGCGCGCACGATGGACACCTTCATCCACTACGGCATCGCCGCCGCGGCGCAGGCCGTGGCCGACGCCGGCCTGCCCACGGGCGAGGCGCTGGGTGAAGAGGCGGCCACGCGCATCGGCTGCGTGATCGGCTCGGGCATCGGCGGGCTGCCGATGATCGAGGACACCCACACCGAACTCGTGAACCGCGGCCCGCGCCGCATCACGCCGTTCTTTGTGCCGGCCTCCATCATCAACATGATCGCCGGCCATGTGTCGATGCGCTTTGGCTTCAAGGGGCCGAACATCGCCATCGTCACGGCCTGCACCACCGGCCTGCACTGCATCGGCGAGGCCGGTCGCATGATCGAGTACGGCGACGCCGACGTGATCGTCGCGGGCGGCGCCGAGGCCACGGTGTCGCCGCTGGGCATCGGCGGCTTTGCTGCCATGCGCGCGCTGTCCACCCGCAACGACGACCCGACCACCGCGTCCCGTCCCTGGGACAAGGACCGCGACGGCTTCGTGCTGGGCGAGGGCGCCGGCGTGATGGTGCTGGAAGAATACGAGCACGCCAAGGCCCGTGGCGCCAGGATTTACGCCGAACTCGGCGGCTTTGGCATGAGCGCGGACGCTGGCCACATGACCGCGCCCAACATGGACGGCCCGCGCCGCGCCATGCTGTCGGCCCTGCGCAACGCCGGCGTCAACGCCGACCAGGTCGATTACCTGAACGCGCACGGCACCTCCACGCCGCTGGGCGACATCAACGAAACCACCGCCATCAAGGCTGCCCTGGGCGACCACGCGAAGAAGATCGTGATCAGTTCCACCAAATCCATGACCGGCCACCTGCTGGGCGGCGCTGGCGGCATAGAGAGCGTGTTCACGGTGCTGGCCTTGCACCACCAGAAGATTCCGCCCACCATCAATATCTTCAACCAGGACCCCGAATGCGATCTGGATTACTGCGCCAATACCGCGCGGGACCGCAAGATTGACGTGGCGGTGAAGAACAATTTTGGTTTTGGCGGTACCAATGGCACGCTGGTCTTCAAGCGCGTCTGAGCGCTCTGGCGCCCGCGGCGCCCGGAGCGCCTGCGACCTCTGCGCGCCGGGCGAAGCCTGAACCCCCTGGCCTGAACCTCCCAGCCTGAATGCCCTTGTCAGAGTACCCGCTTCCATGCACAGCGCCCCATCGGTGAGTTACCCGGTGGGGCGCTCGCGTCTGGAGGGCTGGCTGATCGCAGTGGGCGTGCTGACCGGTGTTGCTGTCGTGCTGGCCTGGGCGATCGCTTCCCCACAGCCCGGCTGGCGCCATGGCCTGGCCGCAACGCTTGTCGCCGTGTGCGCCGCCGCAGCGCTGGTTCACTGGCGGCGCGCGCCACAGGGTCAGCTGCGCTGGGATGGCGGGCAGTGGTACTGGCTGGCCCAATCCGCCCACGGGGTGTCTGTAGCGCCGTTGCTGGAGGACGCGCAAGCGGTGTCCGGCGTGGCCGTGCACCTGGATGCGCAGCACACGCTGCTGGTGCGGGCGCGGCTGGCGGCCGGCGGTGCGCGCTGGTTCTGGCTGCAAGCGGCCGAACAGCCCGCGCTCTGGCCGGGGCTGCGCCGTGCGGTATATTCGCGCGCCAAAGCCCCGCCGCCAACCGATGTCGCGCCGCTGCCCCTGACCGGCGGCGCTGGCGCGGCCCCACCATGAGCGACACCCCGCCGCCTGATCCTGCCGCCGCCGAACCCACTGCGGGTTCCGCCGATACCGACCTGCAACTGGTCGAGCGTACGGTCGCGGGTGACCAGCGCGCGTTTGAGTTGCTGGTCATCAAGTACCAGCGGCGCATCCAGCGGCTGATCGGGCGGATGGTACGCGACGTCGATCTGGTGGAAGATATCGCCCAGGAGACCTTTATCCGGGCCTACCGCGCCTTGCACCAGTTCCGTGGCGAGGCCCAGTTCTACACCTGGCTGTACCGGATTGCCGTCAATACCGCCAAGAAGGCGCTCGGCGACCTCAAGCGCAACCCGGTCGTGACCGAAGGCGCGCTGCGCTCGAACGATGACGAAGACGATGAAACTTACCGGCCGCAGAACGAACTAACAACCTCGGAAACGCCTGAGTCGGTGCTGGCCGCCAAGGAAATTGCGCAGGCGGTCAACGCGGCGATGGACGCGCTGCCCGAGGATCTGCGGCAGGCGGTCACGCTGCGCGAGATAGAGGGTCTGAGTTACGAAGAGATCGCCGAAGTGATGAATTGCCCGATAGGCACCGTGCGGTCGCGGATTTTCCGGGCCCGCGAGGCGATTTCGGCCAGGGTCAAGCCGATGCTGGAGAACCAGATGGGCAAGCGGTGGTGACAGTCACGATGCAGAAGGTGTTCAAGGACAGGGCGCCCATTTGGAGTCAAATGGGTGAACCGGCAACAACAGCGGTGCGCCCGGCACGCAACAGGTGGTGAAGATGAACGACAAACAGCAGGATAACGCGTTGGATGCGGACCATATCTCGGCACTGGCCGATGGTCAGTTGCGCGGTGCCGCGTTTGCCCGCACCGTCGAGCGGCTGGCCGCAGACGGCGAGGCGCGCGCCACCTGGCACGCCTACCATGTGGTGGGCGAGGTGTTGCGCAGCGGCCCGGGCAGTTGCGCCGGCGATGCCGATTTTCTGGCTCGCCTGCAGGCCCGGCTCGCCGCCGAGCCGATGCCCGCGCGGCCGGGCTTGCCGGCGTCGGTCCAAACCCCGGATGCTATAAAAAGAATAGCAAACAATGACCTGGCGACGAGAACCTTGGGCCAGAATGATGCTGAAAAGCCCGCCGCCAATGCTGACCGCTTCAGCTGGAAGCTGGTCGCCGGTTTTGCCTCGGTCGCTGCCGTGGCGGCTATCGGCTGGGGTGTGGTGGGTGGC
>JANOBJ010000288.1:0-6114 GCA_031411575.1 Betaproteobacteria bacterium
CAGGCGCTTGAGGAGGTAGTTGGTCATGGCAATGGCAGGGTTAGCACGCAACAGCTTTCAATAGTCAGGTCACCGGCCGCCGCGCCGGGCCGCCCCAAGCAAGGCCCGCCCCCGAGGGGCTGAGGGCTGCGGCTCCCGGCCTGCCTGCGCAGGGCGGGACAGTCCGAAGGGACGATGCCTCTGGCAGCGTCTCGTCCAGCGAACCACACGCGGTGGGGAGCGTGGGGGCCCTACCCTCAGTCCTGTTGCTTGGCGAAGACGTACCCGACCCCGCGAACGGTCAGGATGCGCTTGGGGTTCTTGGCGTCAACCTCAATGGCGGCGCGGATGCGGCCCATGTGCTCGTCGATCGAGCGGTCAAACGCCTCCAGCTCTCGGCCGCGCACGGCTTCCATGATCTGGTCGCGCGTGAGCACCCTGCCGGCGCGCTCGGCCATCGCGATCAGCAAATCAAACTGGTAGGAGGTGAGTTCGCAGGGCGCGTTGTCCACCATGACGCTGCGCGCATCGCGGTCGATTTCCAGCGAGCCAAAACGCATCACCTTGGCCGAGGGGGCGGCGCCTTCGCCGCGGCGGCGCAGCACGGCGCGGATGCGCGCCAGCAGCTCGCGCGGCTCGAACGGCTTGGGCAGGTAGTCGTCGGCGCCGAGCTCCAGGCCAATGATGCGGTCCATCGGGTCGCCCTTGGCGGTGAGCATCAGCACCGGGGTTTGCGCCAGGCTGCCGGGCAGCGCGCGGATGCGGCGGCACACTTCCAGGCCATCGATGTCGGGCAGCATCAGGTCGAGGATCACCAGGTCGGGCGCCTGCGACGCGCCTTCCGCCTGCAACTGGGCCAGCCCGCTCAGGCCATCGGCCGCGTGGTTGAAGCCAAAGCCGGACTGGCCGAGGTACTCGCCGACCATGGTGGCCAGGCGGGTGTCGTCTTCGATCATCAGAAGTTGAGCGCTCATTGTGTCAGTGTAGTCCTCGAGGGTTCAAGGGTGTTCCACGCGTATCAAGTGCGGTTGAAGGCCCTGTAAAGTTAGGTAAATGCAAGCCCTCACTACCCTGGACGACGTGCTGGCGCGCCATGCCGCCCAGTCGCCGGACAAACAAGCGGTGCGCTTTGAGGGGCGCTCGTTCAGCTACGCCCAACTGCAGCGCCGCAGCACCCGCGCGGCCGCCCGGCTGTGGCATGAATGGGGCGTGCGTGCGGGCGACCGGGTGGCCTGGCTGGGGTTGAACCATGTGGATCAGATCACGCTGCTGTTTGCGCTGGCGCGGCTGGGCGCAGTGTGGGTGCCGCTCAATTTCCGGCTGGCGCCGCCCGAGTGGGACGCCGTGCTGGCCGATGCCACACCGCGCTGCGTGGTGCACGACGCCCATTGGGCCGATGCCGCGCAGGCGCTGGCGGCGCGCCATGGGCTGGCCGCGCACCCCGTGGACAGCCTGATCGCCACCCATGCCGATGGCGACGCGCCCGCGCTGGCGCATGCACAAACCCCGGCGCTGCTGGTCTACACCTCGGGCACTACCGGTCGGCCAAAAGGCGCGCTGCACACCCAGGCCAACCTGCTGGCCAACATGGCGATGGCGCAGGCCGTGCAGGGCATCGACGCGACCGACCGCGTGCTCACCGTGCTGCCGCTGTTCCACGTGGGGGGCCTGTGCATCCAGACGCTGCCCGCGCTGTATGCCGGCGCCACGGTGCTGCTGCACGCGCGCTTTGATGCGGCTGCCACGCTGGCCGGCATCGCGCATGAGCGCCCCACGCTGACGCTGCAGGTGCCGGCCACCATGAAGGCGCTGGTCGAACACCCCGACTGGGCAGGCACTGACCTGAGCAGTCTGCGCGCCGTGTGGGCCGGCTCCAGCACGCTGCCGCGCGCGCTGATCGATGCTTTTCACACACGCAGCGTGCCGCTGTGCAACGTCTACGGCGCGACCGAAACCGGGCCGTTCTCGATCGCGCTACCGCCCGCCCACGCCCGCAGCCATGCGGGCTCGTGCGGCTGGCCGGCGCCCGGTGTGGAAGTGCGGCTGGGCGATGAGAAAGCCGGCGTGGGCGAGGTGCTGATCCGCGCGCCTAACGTGGTGCGGCACTACTGGCCGGATCGGCCCGCGCGGGACGCCGACGGCTGGTTTCACACCGGCGACCTGGCTTCGCGCGTGGCCGACGGCAGTTACACCATCGTGGGCCGCGCCAAGGACATGATCATTTCGGGCGGCGAGAACATCTACCCCGCCGAGATTGAAAACCTGCTGGCCACGCACCCGGCCGTGGCCGACTGCGCGGTGCTGGGCCTGCCCGACGCGAAGTGGGGCGAGATGGTGGTGGCGGTGGTGGTGCTGAAAAGCGGGTGCGAGCTCAGCGACGACGAGGCCGCCGCGTTCCTGGGCGCGCAACTGGCCCGCTACAAACTGCCGCGCCGCGTGGTGCGGCTGGACGCGCTGCCCAAAACCGCGCTGGGCAAGGTGCGGAAGCAGGTGCTGGCGGGGCAACTGGCCGGTCAGATCACTGGGTGAGCCGTTGGTCAGTCAATGGGGCAATCTGTTGAATGCTATTAAATATATAGCAAACAATGACCAACTGGAGCGGACATCACGGCTATTCGATGCAAAAATGCGTTGAAAACACCAGTTGCGGCGCTGCCTACGCCGTGCCGCCGAGGTGCGTCTGCGCGGCTGCACCCAGGCGCCGGTCAAACGTGCCGAGCGGGGCCTTGAGCTGGTCGGCCAGCCACAGGTAAGCGGCGTCGTAAGTGGACAGCTGGTAGCGCAACGCCAGCGCAAGGACGGCCGATGCGTTGATGGCGTGCAGGGTGATCGGCATGCCCTCGTACTGTGCCAGTGCTTCGGCGGCAGACGTGGCTAACCCCAACCGATGCTTTTTGGCAGCCACGCTCATGATTTCGTAGGTCAGCAGATCGGGCGCGTGCAGCCGCTTGTCCTGCATGCGGGCGAGCGCGTCGTCGCGCTCGTTTTCCTGGAACAGCAGGGCGGCGACCAGCGAGCAGTCCGCCACCAGCGGCGGCAGAACGCGCCAGGCCGGTGGTGGCTCGGCTACGTAGAGCGGGCGCAATTCGCCAGTCAGGGTGGCGGCGCTCATCGTGAGTCGCGGTCTTCGCGAATCATGTCCACAGAACTGGGGCCTTGCGTCAGCGCGTCCGGAAAGCGCGCGCGCAACTCGCTGGCGATCTGCTCGACCGTCTTGTTGCCGCGCCGGATCACCGGCGCGCCCCGCGCATCGTGCCCGACCACCACCCCGCGGCGCAGCGGGTCCCAGCTGCCGACTGTGCCGGGCGCAGCGGCCCAGTCTGCGGCCAGGCTCGCCGCTGGCGCCGGCACCTCGTTGGCCGCCTGCTCGATGATGGCCATCAGCTCGCCCTGTAGCGAGCGGTGGTTGCGTGCGGCCCGCTGGCGCAGGCGCTCGGCCAGCGCTTCGGGCACGTCCTTGACGGATAGATTGGGCATGATTGGCTCCAAAATGGAACCATTATTCTAAAACGCCTCCAGAACAGATGCAATCCATGTTTGCTGGGCGTGCCAGCCTTGCAGGTTCAGGCGCAGTAAACCCAGTCAAATGCTACTATAAATATAGCAAACTATGACCTACTGGCGTGCACCATCGACCAATTTGACCCTTGAAGCAAGCCAAACCAGCACCAACACCGGCACACCCAGCAACGCGGTGCTGGTGAAGAAGTTGGCGTAGCCGTACACGTCGACGTACTTGCCGGAGAAGCCGGCGATCCACTTGGGCAGCAGCAGCATCATCGAGCTGAACAGCGCGTACTGCGTGGCCGAGTAGTTGATGTTGGTGAGCGAAGACAGGTATGCGATGAACGCGGCTGAGGCGATGCCGCTGGACAGGTTGTCGGCCGAAATCACCCAGACCAGCGCCGTCAGATCGTGCCCGCGCGAGCCGAGCCAGGCGAACAACAGGTTGCTGGCCGCGCTCAGCACCGCGCCCAGCATCAGGATGCGCATCACGCCAAAGCGCATCGACAGCACGCCGCCAATGAAGGCGCCGGCCAGCGTCATGATCACGCCAAACATCTTCGTGACGGCGGCCACCTCGTCCTTGGTGTAGCCCATGTCCACGTAGAACGGGTTGGCCATGATGCCCATCACCACGTCGCTGATGCGGTACACCGCGATCAACGCCAGGATCAGCGCCGCCTGCCAGCGGTAGCGCGTCAGGAAGTCGGCAAACGGCTCCACCAGCGCGCTGCGCAGCCACTCGGTGGCGTTTTTGGCGGGCGGCAACTCGCGCCGCACCGGCTCCCGTGAGAGCAGCACCGTGAGCACGCCAACCCCCATCGACGCGGCCATCACCAGGTAGGCCACTTGCCACGCCGCCTGCTGGTAGTTGGCGCCCGCTACTGCTGCAGCACTCGCCACCGCTTGCGTGACAGGCGCCACCTCGGCCCGCGCCGCGATCCACAGCACGCCCGCGCCGGCCCAGATCATGGCCAGCCGGTAACCGGTCTGGTAAGTGGCGGCGAGTGCCGCCTGGCGCTGCACGTCGGCCGATTCAATGCGGTAGGCGTCCAGCGCAATGTCCTGCGTGGCCGAGCCAAACGCCACCATCAGCGCAAACCACACCACCGGGCCGAGCGTCAGCTTCGGGTCCACTAGCGCCATGCCCACTAGCCCCGCCACGATGACCGCCTGCGCCAGCAGCAGCCAGCTGCGCCGCCGGCCGAGTGTCCGCGTCAGCAGCGGGATCGGCATGCGGTCCACCAGCGGCGCCCAGCACCACTTGAAGCCGTAGGCCAGCCCGACCCAGCTCAAATAACCGATGGTGGCGCGGTCGATCCCCGCCTCGCGCAGCCGGAAACTCAGCGTGCCCAGCACCAGCAAGAGCGGCAGCCCGGCTGAAAAGCCAAGCGCCAGCATGCGCAGGCTGGCCGGCTCGAGGTAGACGCGCAGCGCGGCGCGCCACGACAGCGGCGTCGCTGTGTCAGCAGCGCCGGTGGTGGCGGGTGTCGGCGGGGCGTTTCCAGCGAGTGGGGAGGGCTGCACAATCGGTTCCGGCATGGTGTCGCAAAAAAATCGGGGCGCGCAGGCCAAAGCGCCAAAATGGCCATGGTGGCCCGAGCCCTGTCACCGTGACAGGCCCGCCAGCCGTTATCTCATCCAGGCACCGGAACATCTTCCGGCCGTGTTCGTGATTTATCCCTATTATTGAACCATGTGCTGGATTTGCGACTTCAAAAACTCCCCCGCCACGGCGGATGCCCCTCCGGTTCCGGAGGCGGCGCACGGCCCGTGGTCACCCCGGCGCGGCTTCCTGCTGGCCGCTGGCGCTGCGGCGGCCGGGCCGGCGCTGGCGCAGGTCAACGTGGGCAGTTCGTCGGGCGTGCGCAAGCTGGTGCCCGCCGAGACGCTGGAAAAATCGGCCACGCAGCAGTACGCGCAGGTGATCGGCGAGGCCCGCGCCAAGGGTGCGCTGGCGCCTGAGAACCACCCGCAGCTGCAGCGCCTGCGCGCCATTGCCGGCCGCCTGATCCCGTTCACCGCGCAGTGGAACAACCGGGTGCCGCAGTGGCGCTGGGAGGTCAACCTGATCGGCAGCAAGCAGATCAACGCCTGGTGCATGCCCGGCGGCAAGATCGCCTTCTACACCGGTATCCTGGACCAGCTGCAGCTGACCGACGACGAGTGCGCCATGATCATGGGCCACGAGATGGCGCACGCGCTGCGCGAACACGCGCGCGAGCGGCTCGCCAAGACCCAGGCCACCGGCATCGGCCTGTCGATCGCCGCGCAACTGTTCGGCCTGGGCCAGCTGGGCGATGTGGCGGCCAATCTGGGCACACAGCTGCTGTCGCTCAAGTTCAGCCGCGAAGACGAGACCGAGGCCGATCTGGTGGGCCTGGAAGTTGCCGCGCGCGGCGCGTTCCAGCCCAACGCCAGTGTGAGCTTGTGGAAAAAAATGGCCAGCGCCGGTGGCGGCAGCAACAGCACCAGCTTCCTGTCGACCCACCCGAGCGGGCCCGATCGCATCCGCCAGCTGGAGGCCAACGTGCCAAAGGTGCAGGCGCTGTACGACCGGGCCAAGCGGGGTTGAGCGGCGCGGCCGGGGGGCGCCCCCCCCCCCCCCCCCCCACAAAATGAGTGTGTGGA
>JANOBJ010000289.1:0-2047 GCA_031411575.1 Betaproteobacteria bacterium
GCACCTCGGGCTGCGGTTGCTGGCGGGCCGCCTGGGCCAGCCGCTCGCGCAGCGCCAGCGCATCGGGCAGTCGCGCGTCAAACCAGTAGGTCGCGCCGGCCCGGTCGACCGAGACCACGATGGTCTGCGCCTGTGATTCGCGCATCGGGTTGGATTCCTTGGGCAGGCTCACCGCCACCGAGGTGTTGACCGCGGGAATGGCGATCAGAAAGATGATCAGCAGCACCAGCATCACGTCCACCAGCGGTGTGGTGTTGATGCCGGCCAGCAGCGCGTCATCGGGCGCGCGGCTCTTGCGGTAGCGGATGGCCATGGCTCAGGCCTCGCTCGCGTCGGCGCCGGCGCGCTCGCCGCCGGCGCGCCGGCTCTTGCTGACGGAGGCCAGCAACCGGGTGTGCAGGTCCGAGCCGAAATTGCGCACCGCGTCCATCGCGACCCGGTTGCGCCGCACCAGCCAGTTGTAGCCCAGCACCGCCGGCACCGCCACCGCCAGGCCGATGGCCGTCATGATCAGCGCCTCGCCCACCGGCCCGGCCACCTTGTCGATCGAGGCCTGGCCCGACACGCCGATCTTCACCAGCGCGTTGTAGATGCCCCAGACGGTGCCAAACAGCCCGACGAACGGCGCCGTGGCGCCCACCGTGGCCAGCACCGCCAGCCCGTCCTGGGCGCGGCTTTGCACGCTGCCCACGGCATGCTCGATGCCCTGCGTCACCCAGGTGTTCAGGTCCACCTCGGACGCCACGCTGTCGTGCTTGCGCGCCACGTCCATCGCACTGTCCACGATGAAGCGGAACGGGCTTTCCTTGTGCAGCGCGCCCGCGCCCTGGCGCAGCGTGGTGGCGCTGGCAAACACCTGCTGCGCCGCGCGCGCCTGCTGCCCCATGCGCCACTGCTCGATCAACTTGGCCACCAGCACGTACCAGCTGCCCAGCGACATCACGGCCAGGATGAGCAACGTCACCTTGGCAATCCAGTCGCCCTGGCGCCACAGCGCGCGCAGGCCGTAGGGGTTGTCGGCGAACTCGGACGGCGCGGGCGGGCGGATCTGCGCGATGTCGCGGGTGGGCGTCAGCACCGGGGTGGCGGGGGTCGCGTTCACTGCCGCGCTGGCGGCGGGTGGGCTGGCCGGCGCCTGCGCGTGTGCCGGACGGCTGGTTGCCACGCCGAGCGCAAGCGTCGCAGCGAACACGGCGGCCACCAGCCACGGTAGCGTGCCGGTGGTGTGGCGGGGGTGGGGTTGAGGCATGGTCAGGTCCTGGGTTGCGGGTGAATGCAGGGGGCGCGGTGTGGGCAACGCGTAACTCGCTGAGGGCGCGATCACGGGCGTGATGAGGGGCGTGATGGAGGGTGTGGTCATTTGCATTTTTCCTGCAGCGCACGCTGCGCAATGATCGGCGCGGCCAGCAGGCCCGTGACGGCATTGGTGCCGGAGGCACCCGGACGCAGGCAGTCAGGCGTGGCCGCGCCTTCAACGCCTTCGGCCAGCCGGTCACGCCGCTTGTTGCCGTTGAGTTGCTCATTGGCCATGTCGGCCAGACTGCGCTGGCCGGGCGTGCGCTTCATCAGGTACGGGTAGTTGCCCGGCGGCAGCGGTGCCGCTGCGCCCGGCGTTGCCGCTGGTGCGCCGGGTGCCGCAGATGGCGGCGCTGCGGGCAGCGCAGGACCTGGTGTGATCGCGGTGCCCCGCGCGGGTGCGGGCGTCGGAGCGGGCGACGGCGCGGGAGCAGGTGAGGGAGCGGGAGCAGGTGAGGGAGCGGGCGATGGCGCGGGTGAAGGTGCGGGCGCTGGAGTCGGGGCTGGGGCTGGGGCCGGGGCCGGGGCCGGGGCCGGGGCTGGAGCTGGAGCTGGAGCTGGAGCCGGAGCCGGAGCCGGAGCCGGAGCAGGAGCAGGAGCCGGCGCGGGCGCAGGAGCAGGAGCAGGAGCAGGCGCCTGCGCCTGCGCAGGCGGCGGCTCGGGCTCGGGGATCGGTTGCACTGCCCCAACCGATCCCCGAGCCCGAGCCGCCGCCTGCGCCTGCGCCTGCGCCTGCGCCTGCGCCTGCGCC
>JANOBJ010000290.1:0-12025 GCA_031411575.1 Betaproteobacteria bacterium
GCGTGTAGCGCGACAGCAGGCCGAAGCTCAGGGCTGCGGCGATCCACACGCTGCCGATACCGGCGATCAACGTGCCGACCAGGATTGCTACTAAAATCATAGCTAACTGTGTCCATTTGACGGGGACCTCCCGCCATTTTCATCTCAAAACCCATGAAAAAACCGCCCGCAGGCGGCTTCTTCAGCACAGCTGGCTTTCGGCCCGTCGGGGCCAGCCCGGGCGGTGTTCAGGCCACGCCGTGCTGCTTGAACCAGGCCAGCGCGCGCTTCCAGCCGTCTTCGGCCGGCTCTTTGCGAAAGCTCGGCCGGTAGTCGGCGTGAAACGCATGCGGCGCATCGGGGTACACCACAAACTGCGATGCCTTGGCGGCGGCATTGCCGGTCGCCAGCACAGTTTTCATCTTATCAACCGTGTCAAGGGGTATGCCGGTGTCGGCGGCGCCATACAGGCCGAGCACCGGGCCGTTGAGGCCAGCTGCCACATCCACCGGGTTCCTGGGGGTCAAGTCGTTTTGGGCACCCACGAGTCGGCCGTACCACGCCACGCCGGCCAAGATGTTCTTGCTGTGGGCTGCATACAGCCAGGTCTGGCGGCCCCCCCAGCAAAAGCCGGTGATGCCCACTTTGGAGACGTCGCCGCCGTTGGCGCCGGCCCACTTGACGGTGGCGTCCAGGTCGGCCATGACCTGCCGGTCGGGCACCTTGGAGACGACTTCTGCAATCAGCTTGGCCACTTCGCCGTAGCTGGACGGGTCGCCCTCGCGCGCAAACAGTTCGGGCGCAATGGCCAGGTAGCCGGCTTTGGCGAAGCGGCGGGCGGTGTCGGCGATGTACTCGTGCACGCCGAAGATTTCCTGGATCACCAGCACCACCGGCAGGCCGGTCTTGCCCGCGGGCGCGGCGCGGTAGGCCGGCAGCTTGAAGCCGTTGACCTCGATCGTGACCTCGCCGGCAGTCAGGCCGTCGGCCGGCGTCTTGATGGCGGTTTGCGCCATGATCGGCAGCGCCGTGGCAGCGTAGCCCACGCCCAGCGCCGTCTTGAGCGCGGTGCGGCGGGTAGCGCCGGCCTCGGTGGTCTGGCCGGGCAGCAGGCTGTTGAATTCGGCTTTCAGGTCTTCGCGCAACATGGGGGGTACTCCTGCGGATGGGTTGGGGATCGGAATGTGAATGGGCAAGGCGCCGCTGCGTCAACAACGGCCCATCAAACCGGGGCCGGGCGGAGTTTAGACTCGGCTCAAATCCGGTGTGCGGCAGCGGGATTGCACCGCCCACGCGACCCGCTACACGCCCACCGCCTTGTTGAACCCCCACCCAGGAGCGCACCATGCCCACCATTCGTGTCGAAATGTTCGAGGGCCGCACCCCCGAGCAGAAGAAAAACCTGGTTCACGCCCTCACCCAGGCCGTGGTGGAGACGCTGGGCAGCAAGCCCGAGGGCGTGGACATCATCCTGTACGACATCAAGAAGACCGACTGGGCCACCGGCGGCGAGCTGTGGTCGGAGAAAAAGTAACGTTCGCGTAAAGCCTGGGCAAAGTTCGCCCCATAAGCCGACCAAAACCCCGGGGTTGGAGGCAACGCTCTACGCGCCGCCCGCGCCTGCCGCTACCATGCGCCGATGACGTCCCTACCCCTGCTCCGCCGTGCCGCCCTGACCGCCACCGCGCTGGCCACTGTGTGGTGGCTTTCTGCCTGCGGCAGCGCCGCACAGCCACTGCCCGACAACAGCCCCAACGCCGCGCTGGCGCAGCGTGAGGCCACGCGCACCTCCAGCCTGAGCGCGGCCTTGGCGATGCCGGACGCCAGCGCCTACGAGACCCGTTACCTGCACTGGGACGACACCGCGCGCAACCGGCCGGTGCTGGCCAAGCTCTACCTGCCCAAGCCGGCCGCGGGCGGCCAGCCGGTGCCGCTGGTGGTGTTCTCGCACGGCATTGGCGGCTCGCGCGAAGGCTACTCGTACATGGGCAAGTACTGGGCCGCCAACGGCTACGCCAGCCTGCACCTTCAGCACGCGGGCAGCGACCGCAGCCTGTGGAGCGGCAATGTGCTGTCGATGGTGTCGCGACTGCAGTCGGCCGCCACCGAAACCGAGGCCATCGACCGCGTGCGCGACCTGAGCTTTGCGCTCGACCAAGTGCTGGGCTCGCCCGAGCTGGCGCCGCGCCTGGACGCGCGCCGCATCGTCGCGGCCGGGCATTCCTACGGCGCCAACACCTCGCTGCTGGCAGCGGGCGCCCGCGTCGAGCGCAGCAGCGGCGCGCTGGCCTTTGGCGATCCGCGCATCAAGGCGGCGGTCATCATCAGCGCGCCGCCGTTCTACGGCCAGGGTGACCCCGAGGCCATCCTGATGGGCATCCGCATCCCGACGCTGCACATCACCAGCACCGGCGACGCCATCCAGATCCCCGGCTACTACTCAGGCCTCGAAGACCGCACCAAAGTCTACGAAGCCACCGGCGGCGCGGTGAAGGCGCTGGCGGTGTTCAAGGACGGCTCGCACAGCATGTTCACCGACCGGCTGCGCACCGGTGGCGATGCGCTGAACCCGCAGGTCAAGTCAGCCACCCGCGACCTGGCGCTGGCGTTCTTCAGCGCCGTGTTCGACGGCCGTACCGAAGCCTTCGCCGACTGGCCCAAACGCCACGCGCCGCTGCTGGCGCGGTTTGAACAGAAATTTTGAGTGTTTCAGGCCTGTGGTGCGCATCATCTGGTCATAGTTTGCTATATATATTATAGCAATCAAGCGCCGGTATGGATCCGTGCGCAGCAAGGCAGCGTTAGCCTGAAAAAGCTCAGACCAGGGGGCTTGAGCCCCTCGACATGCGCGCATCCAAGCATGCGCCCCTACTCATGCACTTCGAACGGGACGCTGTCGTTTGTCAGCCGAACAGCAGCGGTTTCCAGCGATCCGCCAACTGTGCCCTGTCCCCGGCGGCGAGTCGTCCGACACGCTTGAGAATCAGCCGCTGGTCCAGGGTGAAAAGCTTGAGGCGAATCACGCAATCGCCGGGCAAACCTGCGGCGTCGAGATCAGCAATGGGTACATCGCCGGGCCACGTCGATTGCTCCGCGCTGGTGATCATGGCCATGACGGCATGGCCCGTACCTTGATTGAAAGTGGTACTTGAGAGCACCAATGCCGGCCGGCGCTTGGTTGTGGCGCGGTCGGTGAAAGGAAACGGCACCACAGCAATGTCGAACTCGACCATCTGGATCGCCGACATCACAGGTCCTTGAACGCTGCGTCGTCCGCGGCGCTCGACCACTCTTCCAGCGTGCCCTCCAGCGCCTGCGCGAACGCCAGGTCGAGCGGGCTTGTCCGGCGCAGCTTCACCTCGCCGTTTTCGATCTCGAAGCCCACCAGATCGCCCGCCTTCAACTGCAGGGCCTTGCGCACCGGCGTGGGCACGGTAGCCTGGAATTTCGATGTGAGCTTGGAGGTATGGAGCATGGTATTACGTTATTACAAGAGTAGAAGTATACCAATGCCCCATTCCGTGTGGCAGGGCCCAACACCCCTCAGTGCGCCTGATCCCAGTTGGGCCCCACGCCCACCTCGGCCAGCAGCGGCACCTTGAGTTGCGCCACGCCCGCCATCAGGCGTGGAATCTCGGTTTTGAGCCAGTCCACTTCGCCTTCGGGCACCTCGAACACCAGTTCGTCGTGCACCTGCATGATCATTTTGGTGCCACGCTTTTCGGCGTCGAGCACCTGTTGCACCGCGTTCATGCTGAGCTTGATGAGGTCGGCCGCGGTGCCCTGCATGGGGGCGTTGATGGCGGCGCGTTCGGCGCCGCTGCGGCGCGGGCCATTGGGCGAGTTGATCTCGGGCAGGTACAGGCGCCGGCCGAACACAGTCTCCACGTAGCCCTTGCTTTTGGCGGACAGGCGGGTCTCGTCCATGTAGCGTTTCACGCCCGCAAAGCGTTGGAAATACCGCTCGATGTAGTTCTTGGCCGCCGTGTTGTCGATGGTGAGCGCGCGCGCGAGGCCGTAGCTGCTCATGCCGTAGATCAGCCCGAAGTTGATGACCTTGGCGTAGCGCCGCTGCTCGCTGCTGACCTGATCCACTGCCACCCCAAACACCTCGGCGGCGGTGGCGCGGTGCACGTCCAGGCCCTCGTGAAAGGCGCGCAGCAGGGCCTCGTCCTCGCTGATATGCGCCATGATGCGCAGCTCGATCTGGCTGTAGTCGGCGCTGGCGATCAGGTGGCCGGCGGGCGCCACAAATGCCTCGCGCACGCGCCGGCCTTCGGCGGTGCGGATCGGGATGTTCTGCAGGTTGGGGTCGTTGCTCGACAGGCGGCCAGTCACGGCCACGGCCTGCGCGTAGTGCGTGTGCACGCGGCCGGTGCGCGGATGCGCCATCTGCGCGAGTTTGTCGGTGTAGGTACCCTTGAGCTTGGACAGGCCGCGGTGCTCCAGGATCTTGGCCGGCAGCGGGTAGTCTTCGGCCAGTTTTTCCAGCACTTCTTCGTCGGTGCTGGGTGCGCCGGTCGCGGTCTTCTTCACCACGGGCAGGCCCAGCTTGGTGAAAAAGATCTCGCCGATCTGCTTCGGGCTGCCGAGGTTGAACGGCTGACCCGCCAGCTCATGCGCCTCCTTTTCCAGCTGCATGATGCGGCCGCCGAGTTCATGGCTCTGCGCGGCCAGGGTCGGCGCGTCGATCAGCACGCCGTTGCGCTCAATGCGGTAGAGCGTCTCGCTGCTGGCCATTTCCAGCTCATAGACAAAGCGCAGCTTGGCGTCTTTTTCCAGCAGCGGCCACAGCGCGCGGTGCACGTCCAGCGTCTGGTCGGAGTCTTCGCACGAGTACTCGGCGGCCTTGGCCACATCGACCTGCGCAAACGGAATCTGGTGCGCGCCCTTGCCGCACAGGTCTTCGTAGCTGATGCCGGTGCGGCCCAGGTGCCGCTCGGCCAGGCTGCTCAAGCCGTGCGGCTTGTGCACCTCGAGCACATAGCTTTGCAGCATGGTGTCGTGCGCGTAGCCCTGCACCTCGATGCCGTGGTTGGCGAATACGTGGCGGTCGTACTTGACGTGCTGGCCCAGCTTCTTCTTCGCGGGGTTTTCAAGCCAGGGCTTGAGCCTGGCCAGCACCGCGTCGAACGGCAGCTGCTCGGGCGCGTCCGGCCCGGCGTGCCGGAGCGGGATGTAGGCCGCCTCGCCCGGCGTCACGCTGAAACTGATGCCCACAATCTCGGCGCGCATCTCGTCGAGCGAGGTGGTTTCGGTGTCCACCGCCACCAGCTCGGCGGCCTGCACCTTCGCGAGCCAGGCGTCAAACGCGTCCCAGGTGAGGATGGTGTCGTAGGCGACGGTGCTGACGCGCGTGGGCACCATTGCAACCGGCTCGTCAAACAGGCCCGGCTCGTTGTTGCGCGCGGTCGTGGGGGCCTTGCTGCTGTCGGCGGGCTCGGCCGCTGCGGTCTTGCCTTCCAGCGCCTTCGCTAGCCCCTTGAACCCATATTTCTCGTAAAAACCCTTCAACGTGCCCGTCTGCGGGTCGTTGATAGCTATCGAATCCATAGCAGGCAGACCCTCGATATAACCGTTCAAATCGCAGTCGGTCTTGATCGTCAGCAACTGGCGGCCGGTGGGCAGCCAGTCGAGCGCCTTGCGCAGGTTCTCGCCAGCCACGCCCTTGATCTGGTCGGCGTGGGCCACCACGCCCTCGAGCGAGCCGTATTCCTGCAGCCACTTGGCGGCGGTCTTGGGGCCGACTTTTTCGACACCGGGCACGTTGTCGATGGCGTCGCCCACCAGCGTCTGGTAGTCCACCATGAGGCGCGCCGGCACGCCAAACTCGGCCTCCACGCCCGCGACATCGCGCTTCTTGCCGTTCATGGTGTCGATGATGGTGATGTGTTCATTCACCAACTGCGCCAGGTCCTTGTCGCCGCTGGAGACGATCACCTCAATGCCCTGCTGCGCCGCCGTCACCGCCAGCGTGCCGATCACGTCGTCAGCCTCCACGCCGGGCACGTCCAGCACGGTCCAGCCGAGTAGCCGCACCACCTCGTGGATGGGCTCGATCTGCGCGCGCAGGTCATCGGGCATGGGGCTGCGGTGCTGCTTGTATTCGGGGTAGATGGCATCCCGGAAGGTCGGGCCCTTGGCGTCAAAAACGCAGGCGGCGTAGTCGGCACGCACCTCCTTGCGCAGGCTCTGCATCATGTTGACCATGCCGCGGATGGCGCCGGTGGCCGGGCTGGTGGGGTCGCCGGGCACCGCGCGCAGGTCGGGCATGGCGTGGAAAGCGCGGTACAGGTAGCTGGAGCCGTCCACCAGCAGCAGGGTCTTCCTGTCGGTTGCTGTGGCGGGTGACGTGTCGGTGGACGGATCGGGTGCGGGGACGTCGCGAGGGTCGGGGGTTTGGTCGCTCATGGCGGGATTGTGCACCCCGCCACACGGGCTTGCCGCCGCTGCGGCGCTCCCCTGCCCGGCGCTCTACAATTGCGCCATGCGCCTGAACTTTCTCCTGGTACTGCTCGCCCTGTGCGGGGGACCTGCGCTGGCTCAAAATAATGCTCAAACACCTGCCGCGTCCGCGTCCAGCGGTCGTGAGGTGCTATTGAATTCAGAGCAACCGGACACAACACCCGGGCGCGGTAACCAGCGTGTGCAGCGAATGCGGATCGAGGATGCGGGCAGCCGCGTGGACGAAGTGCGCTACGCCGGCCAGACCGAAAGCATCACCGTTCAGCCCAAGCTCAATGTGCCGCCCTATGAGATCGTGCCGGCCGATGGCGCCCGCAGCGCCCGGCCGTTCAGTCGCGAAGGCAACGGTCTGGCGGGCCAGCGCGTGTGGAATGTTCTCGGATTCTGATGCAGCGCCCTTTTTCCCTGTCTGCCTGAGCGATGGCCGTTTACACGCAAGTCTCCTTTGACGAGGCGAGAGACCTCATGCACCGCCTCCAGCTGGGCGAGCTTGCCGACCTTCGCGGCATCGAGGGCGGCATCGAGAACACCAACTACTTTGCCACCACCACCCAGGACGACCAGGCCGCGCACTATGTGCTGACGCTGTTCGAGCGGCTGGACGCGGCGCAACTGCCCTTCTACCTGCACCTGATGCAGCACCTCGCCCAGCGCGGCATCCCGGTACCCGAGCCGCACGCCGACGCGGCGGGCAAGCTGCTGTTGCAGGTCAACGGCAAGCCCGCGGCGGTAGTGAACCGGTTGCGCGGCCACAGCGAACTCGCGCCAACCCCGGCGCACTGCGCGGCCATGGGTGCCATGCTCGCGCGCATGCACCTGGCAGCGCGTGACTTCCCGCGCCACCAGCCCAACCTGCGCGGCCTGGCCTGGTGGAACGAGACCGTGCCCGTGGTGCTGCGCCATGTGGACGCGCCCCAGGCCGCGCTGCTGACCAGCGAACTGGCCTACCAGAACCACGTGGCTGCCTCGTCGGCCTACGCGGCGCTGCCGCGCGGACCGGTGCACGCCGACCTGTTCCGCGACAACGCGATGTTCGAGAACGGCGCGCTGACCGGCATCTTCGATTTCTATTTCGCCGGCATCGACACCTGGGCGTTTGACCTCGCGGTGTGCCTGAACGACTGGTGCATCGACCTGGCCAGTGGCGCGCACGACACGGCCCGCGCCGATGCCCTGCTCCACGCCTATGCGGCGGTGCGGCCGCTGGCCGCCGCGGAGCGGCAGCTGCTGCCCGCCATGCTGCGCGCCGGTGCGCTGCGCTTCTGGATCTCGCGGCTGTGGGACTACCACCTGCCGCGCGAGGCATCGATGCTCAAGGCCCATGACCCCACCCATTTCGAACGCGTGCTGCGCAGCCGCGTGATGCACCCGATCCCCACCGCGGGCTGAGCCAGCCGCCGCAACCCATCCCGCCATGAAACTCAATATCGTCCCCGCCCGCACCGGCATGCTGTGGGTCAAGCTGGGGGTGCAGACCTTCTTCCGCCAGCCGCTGGCCATGTCGGGCCTGTTCTTCATGTTCATGGCCATCATGTCGATCGCCACGCTGGTGCCGCTGGTGGGCGCCGCGCTGGCGCTGGGCCTGCTGCCGGGCGCCACGCTCGGCCTGATGGCGGCCACGCGTGAAGCCGGCAAGGGCAAGTTCCCGATGCCTTCCATCCTCATCAGCGCCTTCCGCGCAGGGCAGCAGCGCGTGCAGGCCATGCTGGTGCTGGGCGCGCTGTACGCCGTGGGGTTTTTGCTGGTGATGGGCATCTCGGCGCTGTTTGACGGCGGCACCTTTGCCAAGCTGTACCTGGTGGGCGGCAAGATCTCGCGTGAGGTGGTCACCACGCCCGGTTTTCAGACGGCCATGTGGGTAGCTGTGGGCCTGTATGTGCCGCTGTCGCTGCTGTTCTGGCACGCGCCGGCACTGGTGCACTGGCACGGCGTGCCGCCACTCAAGAGCCTGTTTTTCAGCATGGTCGCCTGCATGCGCAACTTCTGGGCGCTGACTGTGTTTGGCCTGGTCTGGCTGGGCGTCTTCATGGCGGCCGGGCTGGTCATCACGGTGTTCGCCGCGTTGATCGGCAGCCCGCAGGTGGTGGGCGTCGCCATGGTGCCGGCGGCGCTGCTCATGGCCGCGATGTTCTTCACGTCGATCTACTACACCTTTCGCGACAGCTTTTCGGCCGATGAGGCCACCCCACCCGAAGGATCTTCATGACGCAGCACACCCTGCAGGGCCGCACCGAAACCGAACTGCTGTGGTTCCAGCGACGCGGCTTCCTGCAGGGCGCCGCCGCCTGGACGGCCATGGGCGGCGCGGCGGGCGCGCTGGCCCAGTCGCGCAGCAACATCATCGAACTGATGGGCGATGCGTTACTCAACGGGCGCCGGCTGCTGCCGCAGCAAAGCATCCAGACCGGCGACACCATCCAGACCGGGCCGGGCGCCAGCCTCGTCTTCGTGATCGGCAACGCGTCGTTCCAGGTGCGCCAGAACTCGTTCCTCACGGTCGAACGCGGCCGCACCCTGAGCACCGTGAGCGTGCTGCGGCTGATCACCGGCGCCGTGGCCAGCGTCTGGGGCAAAGGCCTCAGCCGCCAGATCGTGATGCCAACGCTGACCGCCGGCATCCGCGGCACCGGCGTCTATGCCGAAGTGTTCGCGGCGCAAGGCGGCCGCAACTACCTGTGCAACTGCTATGGCACCGTGGACGTGGTGGTCGGCCGCACCCGCACGGTGAGCGAGGCCAGCTACCACCAGGCGTTCTGGGGTGAGGTGGCGCCACGCGAGGGCCGGCTGCTGACGCCCGCCAACGCCATCAACCACACCGACGAAGAACTGGAATACCTGGCGCGCCTGGTGGATCAGCGCACCGCATGGCAAGTGATGGGCAAGAAGGGCGTGAAGGACGGCCGCGGCTACATGGAAGAACAACCGCCGCAGGCGCACCCGGCGATGCCCACTCGGTAGAGCCGGGCAGACACCAAAAAGCCCGGCGTGACCGGGCTTTTTTGTGCCTGCGCGAGCGCTTGAGGCGCCCAGCCTCACGCTGCATCAGGCCGGGTTCTTGGCCTTGTAATCCGCGATCGCCTTGGCCAGGTCGGCGTACTCCTCGCAGGTCTTGTTGCCGCAGAGTTTTTCCAGCTCGGCCAGGTGCTTCTCGGCCTCGGCTGGCTTCTTGTCCATCAGGTAGGCCTCGCCGATGTACTCGTGTGCGCCCTTGTGCTTGGGGTCGAGCTTGAGCGCGGTGTTGTAGTGCTCGAATGCCTTGCCCAGGTTGGGCGTGGCCTGCTTGCGGTAGCTGTAGCCCAGCAGGTTGTGCACATCGGCGTTGCGCGGCTCAGCGCGCGCGGCGGCGTTCAGTTCACCCAGCGCCTTACCCCACTCCTTGGCCTGGATGGAGGCACGCGCCAGCGTCAACCGCTCATTGACGGTCGGCACGCTGACCGGCGTGGTGTCGGCCGCAAATGCTGAGCTCCCCGCCACAACCAGACACAACAGCAACTTCTTCATGACAGACCTTTCCCGATGAAAAACAAGTACCAGAACCTGCTTGGTGGGCAAAACCGGGTGGAAGTTTCACGCCCGGTTGCAAACCCGTCAAATCGGCGTCAATTTGGCCACGGACAAGGCCAGCCATTTCACGCCATGGCGCGGAAAATTCACCTGCGCACGGGCATCGGGCCCGGTGCCTTCGATCGCCAGCACCTTGCCTTCGCCAAACTTGGTGTGAAACACCGCCATGCCCGATTTCAGGCCATGCGAGGGCGCTGCCCGCTGCTCGGGCACCGGCGGGCTGGCGAAACTGGGCGCGCTGCCGCCCAGGCTGCTCTGGCCCCACGCGGGCCGCGCGCTGTAGCCACCCGCAAACGAGCCCTGCCCCGCGCTGAAACCCTGATGCCGCGGCGTGATCCATTTCAGCGCGACCTCGGGCAGCTCTTCAAAAAAGCGGCTCTTGACGTTATAGCGCGTCTGCCCGTGCAGCATGCGGGTCTGCGAGTGGCTCAGGTACAGGCGCTTGCGGGCGCGCGTGATGGCCACGTACATGAGCCGGCGTTCTTCTTCCAGGCCGTCGAAATCGCTCATCGAATTTTCGTGCGGGAACAGGCCCTCTTCCAGACCGGTGATGAAGACGCAATCGAATTCCAGGCCCTTGCTGGAATGCACCGTCATGAGCTGGATGGCATCCTGCCCGGCCTGCGCCTGGTTGTCGCCCGACTCCAGCGCCGCGTGCGTGAGAAACGCAGCCAAGGGGCTCAGGGTTTCGCCGGTCTCGGCGTCCGGCGGCAAAAACTCGGGCGCGGGCTCACGCACCATCGGCGCGGCAAGGTCAAGCCCCTGGCTTGCCGGGCTTTGCGTGAGCGGCGTGCCCAGTTCATCCACCGGCAAGGCTACCGCATCGCGGCCAAACCCTTCCTGCGAGACAAAACTCTCCGCCGCGTTGACCAGTTCTTCCAGGTTCTCGATGCGGTCGGCGCCCTCTTTCTCGGTCTTGTAGTGCTCCATCAGGCCGCTGTGCTGCAGCACCAGGTCGATGATCTCGCGCAAGGTGAGACCGGTGGTCTGTTCGCGCAGCACATCGATCTTGGCGACAAAGCCGCCCAGGTTGGCGCCGGCCTTGCCGGAGACGGTGCTGACGGCGTCGTGCAGCGAGCAGCCCGCCGCACGCGCTGCGTCTTGCAACTGCTCGATGCTGCGTGCGCCAATGCCGCGTGGCGGAAAGTTGACCACGCGCAGGAAGCTGGTGTCGTCGTGCGGGTTCTCCAGCAGGCGCAGATACGCCAGCGCATGCTTGATCTCGGCGCGCTCGAAGAAGCGCAGGCCGCCGTACACACGGTAGGGCACGGCCGCGTTGAACAGCGCGGTTTCGATCACGCGGCTCTGGGCATTGCTGCGGTAGAGCACGGCGATTTCCTTGCGCGCCAGACCATCGCCTTTGACCAGCTGGCGCATCTCTTCCACCATCCATTGGGCCTCGGACAGATCCGACGGCGACTCGACCACGCGCACCGGTTCGCCCGGGCCCTGGGCGGTGCGCAGGTTCTTGCCCAGGCGCTTGCTGTTGTGGCTGATGAGCTCGTTGGCCGAATCCAGGATGTTGCTGCCGCTGCGGTAGTTCTGCTCCAGCTTGATCTGGTGCTGCACCTGAAATTCGCGCACGAAATCCGCCATGTTGCCCACCCGCGCGCCGCGAAAGGCATAGATGCTCTGGTCATCGTCACCCACGGCCAGCACCGAACTGTCAGGCCCGGCCAGCATCTTGATCCACGCGTACTGCAGCTTGTTGGTGTCCTGGAACTCGTCGATCAGGATGTGCCGAAAACGCCGCTGGTAGTGCTCGCGGATGGGGTCGTTGTCGCGCAGCAGCTCGTAGCTGCGCAGCATCAGCTCGGCGAAGTCCACCACGCCTTCGCGCTGGCACTGGTCCTCGTAGTTGGCGTAGATCTCGACGAGCGTCTTGGTCTGCTCGTCACGCGCCTCCACGTCGCCGGGGCGCTGGGCTTCTTCCTTGCAGCCGGCGATGAACCAGCTGACCTGCTTGGGCACGAAGCGCTCTTCATCGAGCTTCATCGCCTTGATGACGCGCTTGATG
>JANOBJ010000291.1:0-7663 GCA_031411575.1 Betaproteobacteria bacterium
GCCACCCAAGCGCAACCCCGGCCAGTGCATGCTGGCGCCCAAGGTCGAGGCGCGGCTGCTGCAGGAACTCAACGTCCTGAAACACGAAAAAGTGCTGGAGATCGGCGCCGGCTCCGGCTACATGGCCGCGCTGCTGGCGCACCGCGCCCAGCGTGTCATCACGCTGGAGATCGACCCTGAGCTGGCCGCCACCGCGCGCACCAACCTGCAGCGCGCCGGTGTCTACAACGCCGAGGTGCGCGTGGCCGATGGCGCAGGCCAGGCCACCGCCGACGGCCCGTTCGACGTGATTCTGCTCAGTGGTTCGGTCGCCGAAGTGCCACAGGCGCTGCTGGCCCAGCTGAAAATCGGCGGCCGGCTGGCCGCCATCGTGGGCCAGGAGCCGATGATGCGCGCCACCCTGGTCACGCGCACCGGCGACAACGGTTTCGCCACGGTTCAGCCCTGGGACACGGTGGCGCCCCGGCTGCTGAATTTCCCAGAGCCGTCGCGCTTTACCTTCTGACCGCCCAGCCCCGCGTCGCCATGCTTGACCACGTCCGCCCCGCTGAACTCGACGACTGGCTCGCGCGCCACCGCGGCGCCGATGCTTCGGCTGCGGTCATGCTCGACGTGCGCGAACCGTGGGAACTGCAAACCGCCTCGGTCCAGCCCGACGGTTTTGAGCTGGTCGCCATTCCCATGGGCCAGCTCATGGCCCGCCTCGGCGAGCTCGACCCCGAGCGCCCGCTGGCCTGCCTGTGCCACCACGGCACCCGCAGCCTGCGGGTGGCGGCCTTTCTGGCCCAGAACGGTTTTGCGCGGGTCGCCAATGTGAGCGGCGGCATCGATGCGTGGTCGCGCGAGCGCGATACGGCAATCCCGGTTTACTGAACCCAAGCATCAACCCCAGATTTTCGACAAGGACAACCATGACGATGTTCCGGCCCCTCACCCTTGCCCCACTTGCGGCCGCGCTGGCCGCAGCGCTGTCGGGACCGGCGTACGCGCAAAGCCTGGCTGAGCTGTATGACGCAGCGCGCGGGTATGACGCCACCTACCAGTCGGCCCGTGCCCAGTACGACGCCAATCTGTTTCGCGCCGAGCAGGCGCGCGCCGGCCTGTTGCCCTCGGCCAGTCTGTCGGCCAACATGTCGCGGTCGCAGATCGACAACAACAACCCCCCGGTGAACAGCAGTTTTCGCAGCGAAAGTGCCACGCTGAACGCCTCTCAGCCCCTGTACCGGCCGGCCAACCGCATCACCTACGAGCAAGGCAAGAAACAGGCTGAACTGGCGCAGTCTCAACTGCTGCAGGCCGAGCAGGATCTGCTGGTGCGGGTGAGCCAGGCCTACTTCGATGTGCTGGCCGCGCAGGACGGTCTGACCTTCGTGCAGGCGCAGAAAGCGGCCGTAGCCGAACAGCTGGCGTCAGCCAAGCGCAACTTTGAGGTCGGCACCTCCACCATCACCGACACGCGCGAGGCGCAGGCCCGCTACGACCTGGTGATCGCGCAGGAAATCGCCGCCGAGAATGACTTGCGCGTCAAGAAAACCGCGCTCGACCAGGTGGTGGGCAAGCCCAACATCACCCCGAAGCCGTTGGCGCTGCCACCCGCGATGCCCGCGCTGGTGCCCAACACGGTGGAGACGTGGGTGCAGCAATCCGAAGACAACAACCCGGCGGTGCAGCAAACCAAGATTGCACTGGAAGTGGCCCGTCTTGAGACCACGCGCGCCGAAGCCGGCCACAAGCCCACTCTCGACCTGAACGCGAGCTACGGCATCACGCGCAACCCCAACGGCACCACGACCAACCCGGGCGCTGCTTCGCGCAGCAACAACACCTCACTGAGCCTGGCGTTCAACCTGCCGCTGTTTGCCGGCTTTGCCACCCAGAACCGCATCCGCGAGACGCTGTCCCTGCAGGAAAAGGCGCAGGCTGATTTCGACAACGCCAGGCGCTCGGTGGCGCAGGCCACACGCGCGGCATTCTTTGGCGTGCAGTCGGGTCTGGGCCAGATCAAGGCGCTGGAAGCAGCAGAGGCCTCCAGCCAGAGCGCGCTGGACGCCAACAAGCTCGGCTACCAGGTGGGGGTGCGCATCAACATCGACGTGCTGAACTCCCAGAGCCAGCTGTTCCAGACCAAGCGCGACCTGGCCAAGGCGCGCTACGACGTGCTGGTCGGTGGCCTCGCACTGCGCCGCGCTGCCGGCACCTTGAAGCCCGAAGACCTGACCAACGTCAACGGGCTGCTGGCGAAGTAAGGGTGGCCTGAAGCCGGCTGTCGGCTGGCGCCAGCAACAGCAGTACGGCCGTGGCGGTTTTGTCCGCTGCGCCCCGGTGAGCCAGCGCAAACTGCTCGCTGGTGGCGCTGGTGGTAGCGTGCCGGTCAGCATCCGTGGCCAGGCGTTGCGCCTGGTCGATAGCTTGCGGCATGGCATCCGCCCGCAGCGCGGCCCCCGCCCCTTCGGCCAGTTCCGCCGCCGCCGCAAAATTGAAGGTCGACGGCCCCATGATGACCGGGCAGCCGCAGGCTGCGGCCTCGATCAGGTTCTGGCCGCCGAATGGCCCGAAGCTGCCGCCCAGCAGGGCCACGTCGGCCAGGCCGTAGTACAGCGCCATCTCGCCGAGCGAGTCACCCAGCCAGACGGTGTGGCTGGTCATGCCGTCAGTGTCATCGGTCGGCGGCCCGTTGGCCCAGGCGCTGCGGCGCGACACGGCAAATCCATGCGACTCGATCAGCGCCGCCACCGCGTCAAAGCGCTGCGGGTGGCGCGGTACCACCAGCCACTGCACACTTTTCGCTATATTATTTGTAGCAGTAAATGACCTATCCATGCGGACCGGCGGGCGATTTTGCTTCAAAATCTGCAAAAACTGATCTTCCTCCCCCTCACGTGAACTGGCCAGCAGCGCGACCGGCCGATCAAGCCTTTGGCGCCATTGCCGGCCCTGCGCCAGTTGCACCGCATCCGGCGTCGCGTCAAATTTGAGGTTGCCAAAAACACCTTGAACCGGCGCGCCCAGCTGGGCCAGGCGCTCGGCGTCGGCCGCCGTCTGCGCCCAGACCGCCGTGAGGGCGCGGTAGGTCGGACGCGCCAGCCACGTCACGCGCAGCGCCTTGGCCAGCGACCGTTCATTCAGCCTTGCGTTGGCCAGCACCAGGGGCACGCCCGCTGCACGGCTGTGGGCGACCAGGTTGGGCCATACCTCGGTTTCCATCAGCACGCCGATGCGCGGCCGAAAACGCGCCAGAAACCGCCGCACCGCGCCCGGCGTGTCCCAGGGCTGCCAGACCTGCACATCGCCCGTTTGCAGCAGGCGTTCGCCCTCAGCGCGGCCGGTGGCGGTGCCGTGCGTCAGCAACAGGCGCATGCCTGGCAGGCGTTCGCGCAGGCGCGCGACTAGAATCGCCGCCGCACGGGTTTCGCCCAGCGAGACGGCATGCACCCAGACATAGCCGTCGCCCGGCGGCACGGTGTAGAGGCCAAAGCGCTCTTCCACGGCAAGCGCGTAGCCGGGCTCGGCGCGGGCCCGTCGGGCGAGCTTGCGGCGCAGCAGGGGCTGCGCCAGCAGCATGGCCAGCGAGTACAGCGCGCGGATCACAACGCGGTCAGCGCGCGGCTGGTCAATGCGCTGCGGCCTGGATGGCGGCGTCGGGCTTGACGCTGCGCAGCAAGGCCAGCATCTCGGCCTCAATGCGGTGCATGGCCGCTTGTGTCTGTCCTTCGAACCGCAGCACCAGCACCGGCGTGGTGTTGGAGGCGCGCACCAGGCCAAAACCATCGGGCCAGTCGACGCGCAGGCCATCGATCGTGTTGATCTTGGCTGGGGAACTGAAGGTGGCGGCCGCCTTGGCCTGCAGCGCCGCGGTCACCCGGTGCGGCTCGCCCTCGGCGCACGGCACATTGAGTTCGGGCGTCGAAAAGCTTGTCGGTAGCGCGTCCAGCACCGCATTCGCGTTGGGGCTACGGCTCACGATCTCCAGCAGGCGGCAGCCCGCGTAGGTACCGTCATCAAAGCCGAACCAGCGCTCCTTGAAGAAGATGTGGCCGCTCATCTCGCCACCCAGCGGCGCCTGCTGGCCGGCCGCTTCAATCTCTTTCATCTTGGCCTTGATCAGCGAATGGCCGGTCTTGTACATCAGCGGCTTGCCGCCGGCAGCCTCAATCGCGGGCGCCAGGCGCTGCGTGCATTTCACGTCGAACAGAATCGTGCCGCCCGGCACGCGCGCGAGCACGTCCTGCGCGAACAGCATCATTTGCCGATCGGGGTAGATGTTGTTGCCGCCCTGGGTCACGATGCCCAGCCGGTCACCATCGCCATCGAACGCCAGGCCGAGTTCGGCGCCGGTGGCGGTGAGCGCGGCCATCAGGTCGCGCAGGTTCTCGGGCTTGCTCGGGTCGGGGTGATGGTTGGGGAAGTTGCCATCCACCTCGCTGAAGAGTTCGATCACCTCGCAGCCGAGCGCGCGGAAGATCGCCGGTGCGCTGGCGCCCGCGATGCCGTTGCCCGAATCGACCACGATCTTCATCGGCCGGGCCAGCTTGACGTCCGACACGATGCGGTCGCGGTACGGCGCCCCCACGTTGATGTTGCGAACCTTGCCACCCGGCTTCAAGGCCCAGCTCTCGGCCTCCATCATGCGGCGCAGCGCCTGGATTTCCTCGCCATAGATCGAGCGGCAGCCATCACCATCTTGAACCCGTTGTAGTCCTTGGGGTTGTGGCTGCCGGTAACCTGGATGCCGCTGGTGCACAGCGTGTTGGCCGCGAAGTACAGCATCGGCGTGGTGACCATGCCGACATCGATCACCTCGACGCCGGCCGCCACCAGCCCGCGCACCAGCGCCGCGCTGAGCGACGGGCCGCTCAGACGACCATCGCGGCCGACCGCAACGGCTTTTTCGCCCTCGGCCAGCGCAATCGAGCCGAAGGCACGGCCCAGCGCCTCGGCCAGCGCTTCGTCCAGCGTAGCCGGCACCACGCCCCGGATGTCGTAAGCCTTGAAGATGGATGCAGCAACTTGCATGGGCGTGTCTCCTTGGGGGTTCGTGAAAGCTGCCCGATTGTAGGCGCCGGGGGGCGCTATCAAGATGTCCGAAAACGGCTAGTCACACGCCACCCGACGCGTATCATCAAGCCATGACAGCCGACACCGCCACCATCGAGCCCGACACCTGCTACCTCGCGCTGAAGGCGCGCGATGCCCGCTTTGACGGCAGCTTCTTCACCGGTGTCACCTCCACCGGCATCTACTGTCGGCCGGTCTGCAGAGTCAAGACGCCCAAGCGCGAAAATTGCCGCTTCTTTGGCCATGCGGCGCAAGCCGAGCAAGCGGGTTTCCGCCCCTGCCTGCGCTGCCGGCCTGAGCTGGCGCCGCATTCGGTCGTGTGGTCGATCCAGGACGCGTCGTACATCCTGGCGCACCAGGCCGCGCGCCTGCTGGACGAGCCCGAATCGTGGCTGGACGGTACGGCGTCAATGGACCAGCTGGCCACCCGTCTGGGCGTGAGCGACCGCCATGTGCGCCGGATCTTCGAGGCGCAATTTGGCGTGTCGCCGCTGCAGTACCTGCAGACGCGGCGCCTGTTGACAGCCAAGCAGCTGCTGGCCGACACCCAGCTGCCGATCACGCAGGTCGCGCTGATCAGCGGCTTTGCCAGCGTGCGTCGCTTCAACGCGGCGTTTGTGGGGCACTACGGCCTCAACCCGACCGCGCTGCGCCGCGAGGGCGCCGCCGATGGCAAGGGCGCGCCGGGGCTGGGCACGGCCGTCAAGCTCGGCTACCGGCCGCCGTATGACGTGGGCGCCATGCTCGGGTTTTTCACCAAGCGGCTGATCCACGGCATCGAGTTCGTCGACCGCACGCGGCTGGGCCGCACGCTGCGCGTCGAGTCGGCAGGGCGCGTGCACACCGGCTGGATGGTGGCCGAGTTTGACGAAGCCCGCTGCCACGTGCAGCTGCGCGTGAGCGATTCGCTGCGCGAGGTGTTGCCACTGGTGATCCGTCGGCTGCGCGCCCTGCTCGACCTGGACGCCGACCCGGCCGCCATCAATGCCGTGCTGCACGCTGCGTTCCCCGAGGGGGACGGCCTGCGCGTGCCGGGCGCTCTGGATGGCTACGAGCTGGCGGTGCGGGCAGTGCTGGGCCAGCAAATCACGGTGGCGGCGGCGCGCACGCTGGCGCAGCGCATGCTGGACCGCTTTGGCGAGCCGATCGAGACGCCCTGGCCGGAACTGAAGCGGTTGTTCCCGGCGCCGGCTGTGCTGGCGCAGGCCAGCGGCGATGCGCTGGGCCAATTGGGGATCGTGAAGCAGCGGCAAGCCGCCATCGTGGCCATCGCACAGGCGGTCACCGACAAGCGCCTGCACCTGCATGGCGGCGCCGATGTCAACGCAACCGTCGCCGCGCTCAGGGAACTGCCGGGCATCGGCGACTGGACGGCGCAGTACATCGCCATGCGAGCGCTGCGCTGGCCCGACGCGTTTCCGGCGGGCGACGTGGCGTTGCACAAGGCGCTGGGCGTGCAGGGCCACAAGCAGCCGGCGCGCGAGGCAGAAGCCGCCTCGCAGGCCTGGCGACCCTGGCGCAGCTACGCGGTGATCCGCGCCTGGCAGTCGATGACGCCGACGGACACACCGCTGTTTGCTATTAAATAGATAGCACACTATGACCACCCGATGAGGACAACGAGGCAATTTGACATGAAAAACGATACTTCACTGAGCTATGCGCGCTACCTGAGCCCGATGGGCCGGATGGTGCTGGCCAACTCGTCCCACGGCCTGGCCGGCGCCTGGTTTGAAGGCCAGCAACACATGCCCGACATGACCGGCTGGACGCTGGTGCATGACCTCGGCGAGCACCCGCTGCTGGCACAGGCCGCCTATGAACTCAGCAGCTTTTTCATGGGCGACGGACACCGCTTTTCGGTGCCGCTCGATCTGCAGGCGGGCTCTGACTTCCAGCGGCAGGTCTGGTCGGCGCTGCTCGATATCGGCTACGGCGAAACGGTGAGCTATGGCGATCTGGCGCGCCGCCTGGGCCGGCCCACCGGCGCACGCGCGGTCGGTACGGCCGTGGGGCGCAACCCGGTCAGCGTGATCGTGCCGTGCCACCGCGTGATCGGTGCCGATGGCTCGCTCACCGGCTATGCGGGCGGAATCGAGCGCAAGACGGCGCTGCTGCAGTTCGAGGCCGCGCGGGGCATGCTGGACATCGTCCGGGTCATGGGCGAGGCGGCCCAGCGCGAAGCCGCCACCGCGGCCAGCCGACGGGTCGGTGCCGAGAAACCAGACCCGTTGCGGGTGGTGGCGTGAGCGTTGCGGCCACCAGCGCCACCCGCGCACGGCCGTGGGTGACTGATTTCGTTGTGCTGGCCGCCATCTGGGGCGCATCGTTCCTGTTCATGCGGGTCGCGGCGGTGGAGTTCGGCGCGCTGCCGACCGCAGCCGTGCGGGTGGCGATTGTAGCGGCTTTCCTGGTTCCCATCCTGCTGTGGAAACGCCAGGGCGCGGTGTTGCGCGAGCATTGGAAACCGGTGTTTCTGGTGGGCGTGCTGAATTCGGGCATTCCGTTCGCGCTGTACTCATACGCGCTGCTGCACATCACCACCGGCCTGTCGGCCATCCTCAACGCCACGGTGCCGCTGTTTGGCGCGCTGGTGGCGTGGTGGTGG
>JANOBJ010000292.1:0-2003 GCA_031411575.1 Betaproteobacteria bacterium
CGAATGGCGAAGGCCGTGGCCTCGGTCAGCGCGCGGTCTTGCGCCGCCTCGGGCAACGTGGCGCTGCCGGTGCCCGCCGGTCCATTGCCCAGGGCCATCGCCTCCTTCCAGCGCTCCAGAAAACGTGCGCGCTGTTGCTCCACCAACTGCGGTATCAGCGGCCCCGCCTGCTGGGCGAGCGCGCGCAGCTGCTGGACATGGCCGAGCAACATCTTGACCAGCCGCGCGCCTTCGCGTTCACGTGCCGTCATCAGTGCCTTGAGCGTGCTGGCGGCCAGTTTAGCCACCGCGCTGCCCCAATCGATGCCGGAAGTGTTGTCAGATGCCGACAGTCGGATGGCGTCGGAAACGCTCAGTGGCGCCGCAGTGGGAAGCCAGGCGCGGACCGTGTCCTGGATGGCGTTGAGCCGTTGCAGCATCCGCGGCGACGGTTCGGGCAGAACGCCAGCTGTGGAGTTTTCAACGGCAGCGCGCACTTCAACCTTGCCGCGTTTAAGCCGTGCGGTGAGCAGTTCACGCAGGGCGGGCTCGTGTTGGCGCAGTTCATCGGGCAGGCGAAAGCTCAGATCCAGAAAACGGCTGTTGACCGAGCGGATTTCCAGGCCGAGGCGGGCGCTGGCACTGGTTTTGGCGTCGGCTTCGGTGCTGCCAGGGGCCATGCTGTGCTGGGCACTCGCATAACCGGTCATGCTGTAAACTGCCATGAAGCTTTCTGAGAAAGTTGCTCAACGCAACGGGATTGCTGAGAATAGCCTGATTTGCACGTCGGATTCATGGTTGTCCGCCGTCGCCCACCGCCCAAATTATGTCAAAGGTCAAACCCGCGCCGTTGCCCCCCGATACCGTCATTGGTGGCTACCGCGTGGTGCGCAAGCTATCTGCCGGCGGGTTCGGGCTGGTTTACCTGGCGGTGGACAACGAAGGCCAGCAGGTTGCTGTCAAGGAGTATCTGCCGTCGTCGCTGTCCACGCGCGCACCGGGTGAACTGCTGCCGCAGGTACAGCCCGAAAAGCTGTCGCTGTACCGCCTGGGCCTGAAAAGCTTCTTTGAGGAAGGCCGCTCGCTTGCCCAGATCTCGCATCCGTCAGTCGTAAGCGTGCTGAACTTCTTCCGCGAGAACGAAACCGTCTACATGGTGATGAACTACCTGGAGGGCGCGACCCTGCAGGATTTCATCATCACCGCGCGTGAACTCAAGAAGCAGAAGGTGTTTCGCGAGTCCACCATCCGCTCGTTGTTCGACGAAATCCTGCGTGGCTTGCGTATCGTGCACCAGCACAAGATGTTGCACCTGGACATCAAGCCGGCCAACATCTTCATCACCGACGACAACAAGGCCGTGATGATCGACTTCGGCGCTGCGCGCGAAGTGCTGTCCAAGGAAGGCAACTTCATCCGGCCGATGTACACCCCCGGTTTCGCCGCGCCCGAGATGTACCGGCGTGACTCGTCCATGGGGCCGTGGACGGACATTTATGCCATCGGAGCCTGCATCTACGCCAGCATGCAGGGCTATCCGCCCAATGACGCCCCGCAGCGACTGGAGAAAGACCGGTTGTCGCTGGCACTGTCGCGCCTGCGCGGCGTGTACTCGGACAACCTGATCGAAGTGGTTGAATGGTGCATGTCGCTCGATCCGCTGTCGCGGCCGCAGTCGGTGTTTGCGCTGCAGAAGGAGCTGAGCCGCGAAAGCGAGCGCCGCTACACCAAGCTTTCGGTGGGAGAAAAGATGAGGCTTCAATTTGACAACATGGTGACGGATACCAAGAAGAACCTGAAGCAGGTCACCAAATTCGGATCGCGACCCAAATGAAATTCTCCGTGTTCCAGATCAGCCGCAGGGGTGGTCGCGAAAAAAACGAAGACCGCATGGGCTATTGCTACACCCGGGAATCGGGTCTGTTTGTGCTGGCAGACGGCATGGGCGGGCACCCCGAAGGCGAAGTGGCCTCCCAACTGGCGTTGCAAACCGTCTCGGCGCTGTACCAGAAAGAAGCACGGCC
>JANOBJ010000293.1:0-2588 GCA_031411575.1 Betaproteobacteria bacterium
CGCCGATGTGGAACTCGCCCGATTCGTCATGGGCGTGGTACTTGCTCGACTTGCCGACGATCTTGCCGTAGAGCTCGTGTTTGACACGGCGCTCGATCAGCACCGTCACGGTCTTGGCGCGCTTGTCGCTGACCACCTTGCCTATCAAGGTGCGCTTGAGGGATTTTTTGGCTTCCGTCATGGTCACTCCTTTACTTGGCGGCTTGCTTTTGGGCAAGAATGGTCTTGGCTCGGGCGATGTCACGGCGCGTAGAACGCAGCGTGGTCGTGTTGTTGAGCTGTTGCGTGGCTTTTTGCATGCGCAGGCCAAAGTGGGCTTTTTGCAGCTCTTTGACTTCGGTTTGCAGGCCAGCAATGTCTTTTTGGCGCAGTTCAGCAGCTTTCATTTCTGGTTGTCCTGAATTCAAGCGCCGATCATGCGGCTGACAAACGTGGTGCGCAGCGGCAGCTTGGCAGCGGCCAGGCGAAACGCCTCACGCGCGAGTTCTTCGGGCACGCCGACGATCTCGAACACCACCTTGCCAGGCTGGATCTCAGCCACGTAGTACTCGGGGTTGCCCTTGCCGTTACCCATCCGCACTTCAGCGGGCTTGTGGGAGATCGGCTTGTCGGGGAACACACGAATCCAGATGCGGCCACCCCGTTTGACGTGGCGGGAAATCGCACGGCGTGCGGCTTCGATCTGGCGGGCCGTCAGACGGCCACGGTCGGTACATTTCAGGCCGAAGTCACCGAACGCCACCGTGTTGCCACGGGTTGCGATGCCGGTGTTGCGGCCCTTTTGCTCTTTGCGGTATTTGCGGCGAGCGGGTTGCAGCATAGTTACTCTCCTTTACCGTCAGCGGGCGTTACGGCCCCCGGCGCGGCTACCTTGCGGACGCGCTTAACGGTAGTTTTCGGTGCATCAGCACCTGTTGCTTCTGCGGGTTTGTCACTGCCGTCGGCAGGAGCGGCATTGCCACCCACCGGACGGCGCGGACCACGTGCGGGCGGACGATCGCCCGGGCGGGCATCACGACGCGGTCCGCGCGGACGACGCTCTTCTTCGGTACGCGGCTCTTGCAAGGCCGGCGCATCGTTGCGACCCAGCGTATCGCCCTTGTAGACCCAGACCTTGACGCCGATCACACCATAGGTGGTCTTGGCTTCCGAGGTGCCGTAGTCGATGTCGGCGCGCAGCGTGTGAAGTGGCACGCGACCTTCGCGGTACCACTCGCAACGTGCGATCTCGATGCCGTTCAAGCGACCCGACGACATGATCTTGATGCCCTGGGCGCCGAGGCGCATCGCGTTCTGCATGGCGCGCTTCATGGCGCGGCGGAACATGATGCGTTTTTCGAGCTGCTGGGTGATGCTGTCGGCGATCAGCTTGGCATCGATTTCAGGCTTGCGCACTTCTTCGATGTTGACGGCGACCGGAACGCCCAGACGCTTGCCGAGCTCTTTCTTGAGCGCTTCAATGTCTTCGCCCTTCTTGCCGATCACCACACCCGGACGCGCCGAGAAAATGGTGATGCGTGCGTTCTTGGCAGGACGCTCGATCAGAATGCGCGACACGGCGGCGTTTTTCAGCTTGGCCTTCAGGTACTCGCGCACCTTGATGTCTTCGGCCAGCATGCCGGCAAAGTCCTTGTTGCTGGCGTACCAGCGGCTGGACCAGTTGCGGCTCACCGACAGGCGAAAGCCGGTAGGATGGATTTTTTGTCCCATATTGCTTACCTGACCTTAGTTGCCGACCGTCACGTACACATGGCACGTGGGCTTGCTGATGCGGTTGCCGCGGCCTTTGGCGCGCGCGGTGAAGCGCTTGAGCGTGGCGCCTTGCTCGACGTAGATGGTTTTCACCTTCAGTTCGTCGATATCGGCACCGTCGTTATGTTCGGCGTTGGCAATCGCGGACTCCAGCACCTTCTTGACGATCACCGCAGCTTTTTTCTGCGTAAACGTCAGGATGTTCAGGGCCTGGTCAACCTTTTTGCCGCGAATCAGGTCGGCGACCAGACGGCCCTTGTCGACCGAGAGGCGGACGCCACGGAGGACTGCACGTGTTTCGGACATGGTCTTCTCCTTACTTCTTCACGACTTTTTTGTCGGCGGGGTGACCTTTGAAGGTGCGCGTCAGGGCGAATTCGCCGAGCTTGTGGCCCACCATCTGGTCGGTGATGTAGACCGGCACGTGCTGCTTGCCGTTGTGCACGGCGATGGTCAGCCCGATGAACTCGGGCAGGATCATGGAGCGGCGCGACCAAGTCTTGATCGGTTTCTTGTCCTTGGTGGTGACGGCCTTGTCAGCCTTGGCCACCAAATGATGGTCAACAAACGGACCCTTTTTGAGAGAGCGAGTCATTTGTTACCCCTTACTTCTTGCGACGCGACACGATCATGATCTGTGTGCGCTTGTTGTTACGGGTACGGTAGCCCTTGGTCAGGTTACCCCACGGGTCGACAGGATGACGGCCTTCGCCGGTCTTGCCCTCGCCACCGCCGTGCGGGTGGTCCACCGGGTTCATCACCACACCGCGAACGGTCGGGCGAATACCCATCCAGCGCTTGACACCGGCCTTGCCGAGCTGGCGCAGGCTGTGTTC
>JANOBJ010000294.1:0-10638 GCA_031411575.1 Betaproteobacteria bacterium
GCCATTGCCACCACCGACTATTTCCTGGGCGCGACCACTCAAATCATCCAGTTGCCCGACCACCTGCGCGTCCGTACCGAATGGGGTGCGGGCGACTGGATCCTGGGTATGGGCCACTACCGCCTGTTCATCATTGCGGTATGTGCGCTCCTGGCGCTGGGCCTGCAACTGATCCTGTCGAAAACCCGATTCGGCAGCCGCTTGCGCGCCGCTGTGGATGATTCGCGCGTGGCGGCGGGCCTGGGTATCAACGTCAACCGGGTGTTCCTGCTGACGTTTGCGGTCGGCTCCGGCCTGGCCGGCCTGGGCGGCGCCATGGGGGCCGAGGTGCTGGGGCTCGATCCGCAGTTTCCGCTCAAGTTCATGGTGTACTTTCTGATCGTGGTCGCGGTGGGTGGTACCAGTTCGATCTCGGGGCCGCTGCTGGCGGCGCTGCTGCTGGGCATTGCCGACGTCGCGGGCAAGTACTACATCCCCAAGATGGGCGCTTTCACGGTCTACATCCTGATGATCGCGTTGCTGGTGTGGCGCCCGCAGGGTCTGTTTGTGCGCAAGGGGGGCGGATGACAACAGCCCGCGCCAAACCCTGGGAGTACGCGTTCTGGCTGGTGCTGCTGGCCACGCCACTGTTCGCGCCGAGCCACGCGTCGATGATCAACGAAGTGGCGATCACCGCGCTGTTTGCCATCTCGCTGGACCTGGTGCTGGGCTACACCGGCATCGTGTCGCTGGGCCATGCGGCGTTCTTCGGCATGGGGGCTTACACCGCCGCGCTGTTTGCCAAGCACATCCATCCCGACCCACTGGTGGGTCTGGCCGTGGCGATTGCGGCGTCGGCAGCGCTGGGCGCCGTCTGCAGCCTGACCGTGCTGCGCGGTGAAGCGCTGACGCGGCTGATGGTGACGCTGGGCGTCTCACTGCTGCTGCTGGAACTGGCCAACAAGCTGGATTGGCTGACGGGTGGTGCCGATGGCCTGCAGGGCGTGGCCATGGGCAAGCTGCTCGGCACATTCGAGTTTGATCTGTCGGGGCGCACCGCCGCGTGGTACTCGCTCGCCGCGCTGCTGATTTTCTTCGTGCTCGCGCGGCGGCTGGTGCATTCACCGTTCGGCTACGGGCTGATGGCGATCCGCGACAACCCGCTGCGTGCCACCATGATCGGCATCAACGTCAAGGCGCGCATTGCGGTGATCTACACGCTGGCGGCGGCGGTGGCGGGGGCAGCGGGCGGGCTGCAGGCGCAGACCACGGGCTTTGCCTCGCTCGATGTGTTTTCGATCGAGCGATCGGCCGATTTGCTGTTGATGCTGGTGATCGGCGGCACCGGTTGGCTGTATGGCGGCATCGTCGGTGCGGTGGTGTTCAAGCTGCTGCACGACCTGATCTCGGCCGCCACGCCGCAGTACTGGACGTTCTGGATCGGCCTGTTCCTCGTGGTGCTGGTGCTGGTGGGGCGCGACCGCCTGGTGCGGCCGTGGACCTGGTGGCACCCGGCGCGCAAGGCAGGAGAGTCGTCATGAACGCCGCGCCTTTTGTGCTGCAGGCCGAACGGCTGGTCAAGCGTTTCGGCGGCATCACCGCCACCCACGACGTGACCCTCAACCTCGCGCGTGGCGCCCGGCACGCGCTGATCGGCCCCAACGGCGCTGGCAAGACCACGCTGATCAACCTGCTCACCGGCGTGCTCGACCCGTCCGAAGGCCGCGTGCTGTTGAACGGCGATGACATCACGCGGCTGGCGCCGCACCAGCGCGTGCGGCGCGGCCTCGTGCGGACTTTCCAGATCAACCAGCTGTTCGATTCGATGACGCCGCGCGAAGCCGTTTCATTGGCGGTTTCACAGCAAAAAGGCGCTGGTGTGCTCGTCTGGCGGTCATTGTTTGCTATTCATAATGTAGCGTTACGGACACAGGAGCTGCTCGACCAGTTGCGCCTCGCCGATGTGTCGGAGCGCCTCGTGAGCGAACTGCCTTACGGCAAGCGCCGGTTGCTGGAGATTGCGCTGGCGCTGGCCTGCGAGCCCAGCGTGCTGCTGCTGGACGAGCCGGTGGCCGGCGTGCCGGCGGGTGAACGCGAAGAACTGCTGCAGACCGTGGCCGCCTTGCCCGAGGACGTGTCGGTGCTGCTGATTGAACACGACATGGACCTGGTATTTGACTTCGCCAAACGCATCACGGTGCTGGTCAACGGGGCGGTGCTGACAGAGGGCGACCCGCAGGTGATCGCGAATGACCCGCAGGTGAAGGCGGTGTACCTCGGGCATGGGGATGAGGTCAGTCATGGCTGAACTTCTAAAGCTCGACAACCTCAGCGCCGGTTATGGCGAAGCGGTGGTGCTGCACGGCATCAACCTCTCGCTCGACGAAGGGCAGACGCTGGCGCTGCTGGGCCGCAACGGCACCGGCAAGACCACGCTGATCAACACGCTGGCCGGCGCCACGCGCCAGCACGGTGGCCGCATTCGGCTGGGTGCGCATGAACTGCACACGCTGCCCTCGCACGAGCGCGCAGCCGTGGGCATCGGCTGGGTGCCGCAAGAGCGCAATATCTTCAAGTCGCTCACGGTGCATGAAAACCTGACGGCGGTGGAACGGGCTGGCCCCGCCGGCAGCGCGCACCGGCCGTGGACGCCCGCGCGCGTGTATGAACTGTTTCCGCGCCTGGCCGAGCGCAAGACCAACCTGGGCACGCAACTGTCGGGCGGTGAGCAGCAAATGCTGGCAGTGGGCCGCGCGCTGGTGGTGAACCCGCGCCTGCTTTTGCTCGATGAGCCGCTGGAGGGGCTGGCGCCCATCATCGTGGAAGAGCTGCTGCGCGCCATCCGCCGCATCACGCGCGAGGAAGGGCTCTCGGCCATCATCGTGGAGCAGCACCCGCAGGCCATCCTGGCCATCTCGGACCGCGCGGTGGTGCTGGACCGTGGCACCGTGGTGCATGCCGGCACCGCGCAGGCGCTGCGCGAGCAGCCCGAATTGCTCGATAAACTCTTGGGCGTGGCGCGGGTCTGAGCTCCGTTCTGAGCCTCGTGCGCAACGAGCGCCCATCATCGTAAGCTACATAAATAATAGCAGACTATGACCATCTGAAAAGCACCAGAGGCCAATATGGAGCAAAAAAGTGCAAAAAATCATGCCTGACCGGCGCCAGCTGCTGGCGACTACCCTCGCACTCGGCGCAGGCCTGCTGCCCGGCGTGTCCGGCGCGCAAACGTTCCCGTCGCGGCCCCTGCGCATCGTGGTGCCCAACGCGGCCGGCGGCGCGGCCGACATCACGGCGCGCACTGTGGGCCAGAAGCTCGGCGAGGCACTCGGCCAGAGCGTGGTGATCGACAACAAGCCGAGTGCGGGTGGCATCGTGGCGGGCGAGCAGGTGGCCCGCGCGGAGCCGGATGGCCACACGCTGCTGCTGGTGTCCAGCGGCACGGCGGTGAGCGCGGCGCTGTTCAAGGCGCTGCCGTTTGACACCGTGAAAGACTTCGCGCCGGTGTCCAGGCTCGCGGCGTTTGACCTGGTGATCGCGGTCAGCGAGACCAGCCGCCTCAAGACGCTCGCCGAGTTGCTGGCCTACGCTCGCGCCAACCCTGGCAAGCTCAACGTCGGCACCCCCAACATCGGCACGACGCAGAATCTGGCGGCCGAGCTGTTCAAGGCCAGCGCGGGCATCGAGATGCAGGTGGTGCCGTTCAACGGCACGCCGCCGGTGATCAACGCGGTGCGCGGTGGCGAGATCGACGCGATGATCGATATCCTCGGGCCGCTGATGGCCCAGATCGGTGCCAGGGCGCTGCGGCCGCTCGCTGTGCTGGGCGACAAGCGCGCGGCCGTGCTGCCCGATGTGCCCGCGGTGCGTGAAGCCGGCGGTAGTTTGGCGGATTTCAATGTGTCGTCATGGAATGGCTTGGCCGTGCCGGCCAGAACGCCCAAAGCCGCCATCGAACGTCTGAGACGCGAGCTGCAGTCTGTGCTGGCGCAGCCTGAGGTCAAGAAGCGCCTGCTGGATTTAAGCCTGGTGGCGCAGGGCAGCACGCCCGAGCAGCTGGGCGAGTTGCTGGGCTTTGAGATCAAGCGTTGGGGCGAGGTGATCGCACGCGCAAAAATCGCGAAACAGTAGGTCGGCGAGCCGCAGGGCCAACGCCGTCTTCATCAAATCGTTGTGGGGAATCCATGAACATCCAGAACATTGGCCTGGTGGGCTACGGCGAGGTCGGCAAGATTTTCTGCGCGGGCCTGAAAAACCGGCCCGGCGTGCAGGGCGTCGGCGCGTGGGACCTGAAGTTTGCCCAGCCGTCAACCCAAGCCGCCGAGCTGGCGCACGCGGCACAGGCGGGCGTCACCGCGCACAGGTCTGCCCGCGCGCTGTGCGAGGCGAGTGATCTGGTGATCTCGGCGGTCACCGCGTCCAACACGCTGGCGGTGGCGCAAGAGGCGGCAACGGTCATTCGCCCGGGCAGCATCTTCCTGGACGTGAATTCCGCTTCACCCGGCACCAAACAGCAGTGCGCGGCATTGATCGATGCGAAGGGCGCGCACTATGTCGAGGCTGGCGTCATGACATCGGTGCCGCCCTACGGCATCCGCGTGCCGATGCTGCTGGGCGGCGCGCGGGCCGCGGAGCTGGCTGTCGTGCTCGATGGCTGGGGCATGGACGCCAAGGCCATCAGCGAAAAGCTGGGTGTGGCCAGCGCCATCAAGATGTGCCGCAGCATCATGATCAAGGGCCTGGAGGCGCTGGTGATCGAGAGCTATGCCACTGCCCGCGCCTACGGCGTCGAAGACCATGTGCTGCCGACGCTGCAGGAAACCTTCCCCAGCATCGACTGGCAGCAGCAGGGCGCCTACTTTTTCAGCCGCGTGGTGCAGCACGGCCAACGCCGCGCCGAGGAGATGCGCGAGTCGGCCAACACGGTGCGCGAGGCCGGTTTCGAGGCCATCATGACCGCGTCAATCGCCGACAAGCAGCAGCGGGTGGCCGACCTCGCCGCGGCGGGTGTGTTTGCCGACTTGCCCAAGGGCGCTCGCTGGCAGGATTACGCCGACCGGCTGCTGGCGGCGCGGCCCGAGCCCTGACACAGCGCCACCCGTCAGGGCGCTTCCATGCCTCTGGACTGCAACACCGCGCGCGCGCCTGCGCCCGCCAGGGCGTCCAGCAGTGCGCGGGCGGCGCCTGGGTTAGCGGCCGACGCCGACACACTGCCTGCGTACAAGGTGTAGTTCTGGATCTCGGCCGGGATCGGCCCGACCAGCGTGGCACCGGGCACCGCCAGGATTTCGCTGATCTGGTGGATGGCGAGGTCGGCCTGGCCGTTCACCACCCGCTCGGCCACCAGACCGCCCGGCACCAACACCGCCGTGGGTTTGAGCCGGTCGGCAATGCCCATTTTTTCAAACAGCCGCCACAGGTAGATCCCGCTGGAGCCGCCGGCCACGGGGTCGATGGTGGCAATGGCCCGCGCCGACAGCAGCGCAGCCTGGAACGACGCCGTGGTCGCGATGTCAGGCGCCGGGCTGCCGGTCTTGACGGCCACGCCGATGGCCACGCGCGCCAGCCGGGTCGGGCTGCCCGACACCTTGCCTGCGGTGGCCAGTTGTTCCAGCACGGCCGGCGTGGCTACCACCACGTCAAACGCCTCGCCGCTGCCGATGCGCCGCTGCAGCGCGCCAGCGGTGTCGTTCTGCACGATCAGCCGATGGCCGGTCTGCCTCTCGAAATCGGCTTGCAAGATGGTGATGACTGGCTTGTAGGCGCCAGCGGTCAGCACCTGGATGTCGGCGCCCCATGCGGCCACAGGGCTCGCGACGGCCAGGATGGTGAGGGCGCAGCGCCACAGCAATTTCATGGTTGTCTCCGGAAAAGTGCAAGACGACCCGTCAGTCGGCCTTGACCCTGGCGGCGTTGACCACCGGCCGCCAGCGCGCGATCTCGCTGGCGATCAGTTGGCCGAACACCTCGGGCGGGTTGGGCGTGGCCTCGGCGCCCTCGGCCTGCAGCCGCGCACGCAACTCCGGTGTGGCCAGTGCGGCGTTGATCTGGGCATTGACCTTGATCACCACCTCGCGCGGCGTGCCGGCAGGCGCGACCACGCCGTACCACTGGTCGGCTTCGAAGCCCGCCAGCTCCTTCAGGCCGCTTTCGGCCACCGTGGGGATGTCGGGGAAGGCCGCCAGCCGGCGCGGACTGCTGACCGCCAGCGCCCGCAACTGCCCGCCCTTGACGAACGGCATCACGGCCGGCGCGCCGGTGAAGATCAGTTGCGTCTGGCCCGCCACCAGGTCGGTCACGGCCGGTGCGGTGCCGCGGTAGGGCACATGCACCATGAAGGTCTGGCTCTGCAGCTTGAGATACTCCATCGCGATATGGGCTGCGCTGCCGTTGCCGCCCGAGCCAAAGTTGAGCTGACCGGGTTTCGATTTGGCCAGGGCCACCAGTTCCTTCACCGACGCGGCCTTGACCGACGGATGCACCGCCAGCACGTTGGGCACGCGCGCCACCCAGGCCACCGGTGCAAAGCTCTTGACTGGGTCATAGGGCAGGTTGGGGTAGATCGAGGGCGTTACGGCCAGCGTGCCGATGTGTCCCATGAGCAGGGTGTAGCCATCGGGCGCGGCCTTGGCCACCTTGTCGGCGCCGATGCTGCCGCCCGCACCCGGCACGTTGTCGATCAGCACCGGCTGGCCCCAGGCTTCGCTGAGTTTCTGGCCGATGGCGCGCGCCAGGATATCGGTGGAGCCGCCCGGCGTGAACGGCACCACCATGCGGATGGGTTTGGTCGGCCAGGGCGCTGGCTGGGCTGTCAGCGGGGTGGCAACGCACAGGAAAACGGCAGCAAGCGTCAACTGCCCTCGCAGCACGTTTTTCAAGCCAAATTGGCCGCTGGTGCTCTTCGCATGATGATAGTTTGCTATTAATTTAATAGTAATCATGGAACTCGTTGCAGGGCCGTGCGGGTCAGTTGTGGTGTACCACCTGCTGCGCGGTACGCGTGATCAGCGCCAGCGTGGCTTGCTGCGTCAGCGTGGCCGGTCGACGCGAACTGGTGGCCAGCGACAACCGCGTGCGCAGCGGTGGCTGGTCAATGGCGCGCACCGAAAAGGCCGACGGCCGGATCGAGCTTTGCACCGCGTTGCGCGACAGGATGGCGCAGCCCGCGCCGTCGGCCACCAGGTCCAGGATGGCCGACACGCCATCGATCTCCAGCGCAATCGTCGGGCGGCAGCCGATGTTGGCCATCTCGGACTCGACATGCATGCGGATCGCGTTGGGTCGGCTTGGAATCACCAGCGGCAGCTGCGCCACGTCCCTCAGCGCGATGGCCCGCGGTGGCGGCTCCTCGGGCAGGCCGGGCGGGCGCGCCTGCACCAGCAACAGGTCTTCGTCGAACAGCGGCGCGATCTCGATGTCGCTGGCGGGCTGGGCGTTGTAGAGCACCGCGATATCCAGCCGGCCATTCACCAGACTGTCCTGCAGCGTCACCGTCAGTCCCTCGCTGATCGACAGCTGTGCCTCGGGCATCTGCAGGCGGAAGGCGCGGGTGAGCGGCACCGTCAGCACGCGCGCCAGGCTGGTGGGCAGGCCGATGGCCACGCGCCCGGCCAGCGCACCGCGCACCCGGCCCAGTTCTTCACGCGCGCGCTCGACCTGGTGCAGGATGCCGCGGCCGTGAGCCAGCAGCAGCTGCCCGGCCTCGGTGGGTATGGCGCCCCGGCCGTTGCGCGTCAGCAGGGTCTGGCGAAGTTCCACCTCGAGCAGCCGCACCTGGCGGCTCAGCGCCGGCTGGGCCACGTCCAGCGCGATCGACGCCCGGGTGAAGCTGCCCAGCTCGGCCACGCGGACAAAATACTCCAGCTGCTTGAGGTCCATGGCGGGGGGTGAAATTCAATTTTGGGGAATAACTTGATAGCTATTATGCCAATTTGCAATAGCTGCTAGTGGGGAGAGGCGGTTTGCACTTTGCGGCGCACCGACCAGAATCCAGCCCATGCAAAACGTGATTTCGGGCATTTCCTCCATGGCCACCCGGCAGCTGCTGGCCGACCTGGCAACCGGGTTCGAGCAGCAATCGGACTGCAAGGTGGCCATCGAATCGGTCGGCGGGGTCGATGCGGCCAAAAGAGTGCAGGCTGGCGAGCCGTTTGACGTGGTGGTGCTGGCCGCCGACGCCATCGACAAGCTGATCGCCGGCGGGCACCTGCAGGCCGGCAGCCGGGTCGATCTGGTGCACTCGGGGGTGGCGGTGGCGGTGCGCGCCGGTGCGCCGAGGCCCGACATCGGCTCGGAAGACGCCGTAAAGCAGGCCGTGCTGGCCGCGCGCAGCATCAGCACCTCTACAGGGCCGAGCGGCGTGGCGCTCGCAAAACTGTTTGAGCGCTGGGGCATCGCCGACGACATCAAGGCCCGCATGGTTCAGGCACCGCCGGGCGTTCCAGTCGGCACGCTGGTGGCCCGCGGCGAAGTTGAGCTGGGCTTTCAGCAACTGAGCGAGTTGCTCCACGTGGAAGGCATCACCGTGGTCGGGCCGTTGCCACCCCCCATCCAGATCACCACCACCTTTTCTGCGGGCGTGACGGCGCGCGTGGTTGCCGGTACACCCGAAGCCGCGCGGGTGCAGGCGATGCTGCGCTACATGGCCTCGCCGCAGGCTGCCGACGCCAAACAGCGCCAGGGCATGGAGCCGGCCTGAACACCCACGAACATTCGGAACAACAGGAGACACCATGAGCCTCATCATTGACTGCCACGGTCACTACACCACCGCCCCGAAGGCGCTGGAAGCCTGGCGCAACCAGCAGATCGCCGGCATCAAGGACCCGGCCATGATGCCGAAGGTGGCCGATCTCAAGATCAGCGACGACGAACTGCGCGAGTCCATCGAGGCCAACCAGTTGCGCCTGATGAAGGAGCGCGGCTCTGACCTCACCATCTTCTCGCCGCGCGCCAGCTTCATGGCACACCACATCGGCGACTTCCAGGTTTCATCCACGTGGGCGGCCATCTGCAACGAGCTGTGCTACCGGGTGGGCCAGCTGTTCCCCGACAACTTCATCCCCGCCGCCATGCTGCCGCAGAGCCCGGGCGTGGACCCGAAGACCTGCATCCCCGAACTGGAAAAGTGCGTCAGGGAATACGGCAACGTCGGCATCAACCTCAACCCCGACCCTTCTGGCGGCCACTGGACCAGCCCGCCGCTGACCGATCGGCACTGGTACCCGATCTACGAAAAGATGGTGGAGTACGACATCCCCGCGATGATCCACGTCTCCACCAGTTGCAATGCGTGCTTCCACACCACGGGCGCGCACTACCTCAACGCTGACACCACCGCGTTCATGCAGTGCCTGACCGGCGACCTGTTCAAGGATTTCCCGAGCCTGCGCTTCATCATTCCGCACGGTGGCGGCGCGGTGCCCTACCACTGGGGCCGCTTTCGGGGTCTGGCGCAGGAGCTGAAAAAACCGCTGCTCAAAGACCACCTGCTCAAGAACATCTTCTTTGACACCTGCGATTACCACCAGCCCGGCATCGATGTGCTGACGAAGGTGATCCCGGTCGAAAACATCCTGTTCGCCAGCGAAATGATCGGCGCGGTGCGCGGCATCGACCCCGAGACCGGGCACTACTACGACGACACCAAGCGCTACATCGAAGCCTCGACCATCGTCGTTGGCGATGACCGCCACCAGATCTACGAAGCCAACGCGCGCCGTGTGTTCCCGCGCCTGGATGCGCAGCTCAAGCAGAAAGGAAAATGACATGACCAACCTCGCCAACCAACTCGGTGTTGTGAAGCGCAACATTGTTCGCGCCGACAAGGCCGCCGTTGCCCAGCTCGCCCGGTTCGGCGTTGCCACCATCCACGAAGCACAGGGCCGCGTCGGCCTCATGCGGCCCTACATGCGCCCGGCCTGGGCTGGCGCGCAAGTCTGCGGCACGGCCGTGACCGTGCTCACGCACCCCGGTGACAACTGGATGCTGCACGTCGTGGCCGAGCAAATCCAGCCCGGCGATGTGGTGGTGCTGGCCTGCACGTCCGAGAACAACGATGGCATGTTCGGCGACCTGCTGGCCACCTCGTTCCAGGCGCGCGGCTGTGCGGGCCTCATCAGCGACACCGGCGTGCGCGACGTGAAAGACCTCACCTCGATGAAGTTCCCGGTGTTCTCACGCGCCATTCACGCCAAAGGCACCATCAAGTCCACACTCGGCTCGGTCAACATTCCGGTGGTCTGCGCGGGCGTCAGCGTGAACCCCGGTGACGTGGTGATCGCTGACGATGACGGTGTGGTGGTGGTGGCCGCTGCCGACGCCCAGAAAGTGGCTGATGCCGCCGCCGCACGCGAGGCCAATGAAGGCGACAAGCGCGCCAAGCTCGCCGCCGGCGTGCTGGGCCTGGACATGTACAACATGCGTGAGCCGCTGGCCAAGGCCGGCCTCAAGTACATCGACTGAGCGCCGAACCATGAGCAAACCCACCACCGGTGACTTCACCAAAACCCCCGGCTGGCTCGACTGGTACAGCGGGCCCGCCAAGCCCAGCTTCACGCTTCCTGCGGGCGCGGTTGACGCCCACTGCCACGTGTTTGGTCCCGGCGCCGAGTTTCCTTACGCACCCGAGCGCAAGTACACACCCTGCGACGCGTCGAA
>JANOBJ010000295.1:0-1536 GCA_031411575.1 Betaproteobacteria bacterium
ACCGCGAGCAGGTCAAGCACTCGACCAAGAAGCCGTTCCGCCAGAAGGGCACCGGCCGCGCCCGCGCCGGCATGACCTCCTCCCCGCTGTGGCGCGGCGGCGGCCGGATCTTCCCGAACAGCCCGGACGAGAACTTCACGCCGAAGATCAACAAGAAGATGTACCGCGCCGGCATGGCGTCCATCTTCTCCCAGCTGGCCCGCGACGGTCGCCTGGCCGTCGTCGAGTCCCTGACCGTCGACAGCCCCAAGACCAAGCAGCTGGCCGACAAGTTCAAGAAGATGAACCTGGCCTCGGTGATGGTGATCGCCGACGAGGTCGACGAGAACCTGTATCTGGCTTCGCGGAACCTGCCGAACGTGCTCATCGTCGAGCCGCGCTACGCCGATCCGCTGTCGCTGGTGCACTACAAGAAGGTGCTCGTCACCAAGGGCGCCATCGACAAGCTCAAGGAGATGTTCGCATGAGCCGCGTAAATCCTACACCTGCCGCCCTCAAGTTCGACGAAGGCAGGTTGATGCAGGTTCTGGTCGCACCGATCGTGTCCGAAAAGGCCACGATGGTTGCCGACAAGAGCAATGCCGTCACATTCAAGGTGTTGCAGGACGCCACCAAACCCGAGATCAAGGCCGCTGTGGAATTGATGTTCAAGGTTGAGGTCAAGGGCGTGTCTGTGGTGAACACCAAAGGCAAGACCAAGCGTTTTGGCAAGTCCACTGGCCGCCGCGATAACGTGCGCAAGGCCTACGTGATGCTGAAGCCCGGTCAAGAGCTGAACCTGTCCGGGGAGGCTGCGTAATCATGGCTGTCATCAAGATGAAACCCACCTCACCAGGCCGTCGTGGCGTGGTGAAGATTTCGCGTGACCACCTGTACAAGGGTGAGCCCCACGCGCCGCTGCTGGAGCCGCAGTTCCAGAAAGCCGGCCGCAACAACAATGGCCACATCACCACCCGTCACAAGGGCGGTGGTCACAAGCACCACTACCGCGTGGTGGATTTCCGTCGCGACAAGGACGGGATTCCGGCCAAGGTCGAGCGCGTCGAGTACGACCCGAACCGCACGGCGCACATCGCACTGGTGTGCTACGCCGACGGCGAGCGTCGCTACATCATCGCCCCGCGTGGACTAGAGGTTGGCGCATCGCTCCTGAGTGGTGCAGAAGCCCCGATCCGCGCCGGCAACACGCTGCCGATCCGCAACATCCCGGTGGGCTCCACGGTGCATTGCATCGAGTTGCAGCCCGGCAAGGGCGCGCAGATTGCACGCTCGGCCGGCACCTCGGCTACGCTGCTGGCCCGCGAAGGCACTTACGCCCAGGTGCGCATGCGCTCGGGTGAGGTTCGCAAGATCCACATCGAGTGCCGCGCCACCATCGGTGAAGTCGCCAACGAGGAACACAGCCTGCGCCAGCTCGGCAAGGCCGGTGTCAAGCGCTGGATGGGTATTCGCCCGACCGTTCGCGGTGTGGTGATGAACCCGGTGGACCACCCGCACGGCGGTGGCGAGGGCAAGACCGGCGAAGGCCGTCATCCT
>JANOBJ010000296.1:0-2119 GCA_031411575.1 Betaproteobacteria bacterium
GTGGCTGGCTGGTGTGAATCAGCATCGTGGCTTTATCCATATCTCCGGCAAGGAGTTCAGGCACTGCCGTAAGGCATCGCGTGATGCAGTCTTCAATCGCATCGTGATGTTCGCCGGAGGGTTTCTTAAGCACCCAATTGAGCACTTCGGCTTTGATGCCGGGGTGGCCGATTCCAAGACGCAGGCGCCAATAATTGCCGGTGCCCAGTTGGGCATGGATGTCACGCAGACCGTTATGCCCGGCATGGCTGCCGCCGAACTTCAGCTTGACCTGGCCCGGAACGACGTCGAGTTCGTCATGCGCGACCAGAATCTCATCCGGCTGGATCTTGAAGAAGCGAGCGAGCGCCGCCACTGACTTGCCTGACGCGTTCATGAACGTCTGCGGCTCCAGCAGCCAGACGGTCTGGCCGTTGACAGTGGCGCGCGCAACCAGGCCGAAGTAACCCTTCTCCGGCAGCAGTGACAGCTTGAACTCACGCGCCAGCGCTTCTACCCACCAGAAACCCGCGTTGTGGCGGGTGGCTTCATAGTCGGGGCCAGGATTGCCCAGGCCGACAAACAGTTTGATCATGGCGGGAGATTATCCGGGGTGAGCGGGCCCGGGCGCGGGCCGGGCGGCCGCGCTCAACCGCAGGGTTCGGCCTTACAAAAAAACGGCCCACCGAAGTGGGCCGTTGATCGCGGGTAGCGTCGCAAGACGGCGATGCGCCCTGACGCGATGACTCGCTTACTTCTTGGCGGCAGGCGCTTTGGCAGCGGGTGCCTTGGCGGCCGGGGCCTTGGCGGCAGGCGCCTTGCCAGCGGCGGGTGCAGCTGCAGCCGGGGCTGCGGCGCCAGCGGCTGCGTCGGCAACAGGCTCGTCGGTACCGGCCACCACCACCACGGACACCAGAACCGGGTTTTCCTTGCCGTGGGTCACGGCCGTCACGCCCTTGGGCAGCTTGACGTCGTTCAGGTGCAGGGAAACGCCCTTTTTCAGGCCGCTCAGATCAACCTCGATGAACTCGGGCAGATCGGCCGGCAGGCAGGACACTTCAAGTTCGGAGATCACGTGGTTCACCACGCAGTGCTCGAACTTGACCGCTTGCGATTCTTCGGAGCCGGTGTAGTGAACCGGGACCTTCATGTGCAGCTTGGTGTTGGCGTCCACGCGCTGGAAGTCGATGTGCTGGACCAGCTGCTTGTACGGGTGCATCTGCACGTCGCGCAGCAGCACCTTGTTGACCGTGCCACCCAGTTCCATTTCCAGGATCGTGGAGTGGAAGGTTTCCTTTTTCAGGGCGTGCCACAGCGCGTTGTGATCGAGTTCGATCAGCTGCGGCTGGCCAGTGCCACCGTAAACGATGCCGGGCGTCTTGCCCGAGATGCGCAGACGGCGGCTCGCACCCGTTCCCTGCTTGGCGCGCTCAAAAGCGACGAATTTCATAAACTACTCCTGTGGGAATCCACCGCGACCAGTGTGACTCCGGTTTCAACAATGAGCCCCGGCTAAGGGGCCCGCTCTCTGGCTCAGAACAGGTTCTCCTGGTCTGAAAACAAACTCATGACCGACTCACCGCGGGCGATGCGCTGGATCGTCTCGGCGATCAGCGGTGCCACGGAAAGCTGGCGAATCTTGGTGCACTGCTGCGCGGCCATGCTCAGCGGAATGGTGTTGGTGATCACCACTTCGTCCAGTGCCGAGCCCTTGGCGATGCGCTCGATCGCGGGGCCGGAGAAAATCGGGTGCGTGCAGTAGGCGTACACCTTCTTGGCGCCGCGTTCCTTGAGCACTTCGGCGGCTTTGACCAGGGTGCCGGCGGTGTCGATCATGTCGTCCATGATGACGCAGTTGCGGCCGTCGATCTCGCCGATCACGTGCATCACTTCCGACACATTGGCTTTCGGGCGACGCTTGTCGATGATGGCCAGGTCGCAATCGAGCTGCTTGGCGAGGGCCCGGGCGCGCACCACGCCGCCTACGTCGGGCGAAACGACGATCAGGTCTTCGTACTTCTGCAGGCGCAGGTCGCCCAGCAGCACCGGTGAGGCGTAGATGTTGTCCACCGGGATGTCAAAGAAGCCCTGGATCTGGTCGGCGTGCAGGTCCATGGTCAGCACGCGGGCCACGCCTACG
>JANOBJ010000297.1:0-5222 GCA_031411575.1 Betaproteobacteria bacterium
CAGGTGGTGCTGAAACCGGCGCCCAGCAATATTCTGGAGTTGTACCTCGGCTCGCTCGAGGCGCTGGGGTTCGATTTGAAGAAAAACGACATCCGTTTTGTCGAGGACGACTGGGAAAAACCCACGCTGGGCGCCTGGGGCCTGGGCTGGGAGGTGTGGCTGAACGGCATGGAAGTGACGCAGTTCACCTACTTCCAGCAGGTGGGTGGCATCGACTGCAGGCCCATCACCGGCGAGATCACTTACGGCCTCGAGCGCCTGGCCATGTATTTGCAGGGCGTGGACAACGTCTACAACCTGCAGTGGACGGAGAGCATGAGTTATGGCGACGTCTACTTGCAGAACGAGAAAGAGCAGTCGGCCTACAACTTCGAGCACTCAGACGCCGACTTTCTGTTCACCGCGTTCACCGCGCACGAGAAGCAGGCCAAACACTTGATTGAGGCGCAACTGGCGCTGCCGGCGTACGAGCAGGTGCTGAAATGCGCACACAGCTTCAACCTGCTGGACGCGCGCGGCGCCATCAGCGTGACCGAGCGCGCCGCCTACATCGGCCGCATCCGCAACCTGGCGCGCGCCGTGGCGCAGAGCTACTACGACAGCCGCGAACGCCTGGGCTTCCCGATGGCACCGCGCGAGTGGGTCGAGCAGATGACTAAAAAAGCGGCATGAAAAACCTTCTCGTTGAACTGTTTGTGGAAGAGCTGCCGCCCAAGGCGCTGCGCAAGTTGGGGGATGCCTTTGCCGGCGTGCTGCTGGAGCAACTCAAAGCGCAGGGTCTCGCTTCGGCAGACTCGGTGCTGACCGCCTTCGCCTCGCCGCGCCGCCTGGCCGCGCACATCACGGGTGTGGCCGCGTTCGCCGCCGACAAGGCCGTGTCGCAAAAACTGATGCCGGTGACGGTGGGGCTGGACGCATCAGGTAACGCCACGCCGGCGCTGCTGAAAAAGCTGCAGTCGCTGGGCGCCGATGCATCGGCTGTGCCGCGTCTCAAGCGCGCGATGGACGGCAAGGCTGAAGCGCTGTTCTACGACAGCACCGTCAAAGGCGCGACGCTCCCCGAAGGCCTGCAGAAGGCGCTGGCCGAGAGCATCGCCAAGCTGCCCATTCCGAAAGTGATGACGTACCAGCTCGAAAGCGGTTGCGAGTTGCCCGGCTGGAGCAGCGTGAGCTTTGTGCGGCCGGCGCACGGGCTGGTGGCGCTGCACGGCGCCGACGTGGTGGCGGTCGAGGCGCTGGGCCTGAAGGCCGGCAACACCACGCACGGCCACCGATTTGAGGCGGCCGTGGACCCGGTGGTGCTGACAGACGCCGACAGCTACGCCGCCACGTTGGCGACAGACGGCGCGGTGATCGCCAGTTTTGCCGAACGCAAGGCCGAGATTGCGCGGCAGTTGGCGGCCGCGGCGGCGAAAGTCGGTGGCGATGTCCGACCCATCGACGACGACGCGTTGCTCGACGAAGTAACCGCATTGGTCGAACGCCCGAACGTGCTGGTCTGCGAGTTCGAGAAGCAGTTCCTCGACGTGCCGCAGGAATGCCTGATCCTCACGATGAAGGCCAACCAGAAGTACTTTCCGCTGCTCGACACGGCTGGCAAACTGACGAACAAGTTCCTCGTGGTCAGCAACATCAGCCCGGCCGACGCGAGCGCCGTGGTGGGCGGCAACGAGCGCGTGGTGCGCCCGCGCCTGGCCGACGCCAAGTTTTTCTTCGACCAGGACCGCAAGAAGACGCTCGAGTCGCGCGTCGAGGGCTTGGCCAAGGTGGTCTACCACAACAAGCTGGGCACGCAGGGCGAGCGCACCGAGCGCGTGCGCGCCATTGCCCGGGCCATTGGGCAGCAACTCGGCGGCGACGTGCTGGCCCAGGCCGCCGACACCGCGGCCCGCCTCGCCAAGACCGACCTGCTCACGGACATGGTGGGCGAGTTCCCCGAGCTGCAAGGCATCATGGGCGGCTACTACGCGCGCCACGACGGCCTGAGCGAAGAGATCGCCTTCGCCATCGAAGACCACTACAAGCCGCGCTTTGCGGGGGATGAGTTACCGCGCGACACCGTGGGGGTGGTGGTGGCGCTGGCGGACAAGCTGGAAACGCTGGTGGGCATGTTCGGGATTGGCAATGTGCCTACTGGCGACAAGGACCCGTTCGCGTTGCGGCGGCATGCGCTGGGCGTGGTGCGGATGCTGGTGGAGCGCTCGCTGCCGCTCGGTTTGAACGATGTGATCTACCTTGCGATCAGGGAGTTTGGCGAATCGCTGATCAACGACCCACACGATGAACTGATCGTGTTTTTTTACGACCGTTTGGCGGGGACCCTTCGGGAGCGGGGCTATTCAGCCAACGAAATTGAAGCGGTTCTCGCGCAACATCCGCAATTTTTTGGTGAAGTGGAGCTGCGCCTCTCCGCCGTCCGCGCCTTCGCCGCGCTGCCCGAAGCCCTGGCCCTGGCCGCCGCCAACAAGCGCATCGCCAATATCCTCAAAAAAGCCCCCGAAGTCGACGCGCATGTGAGTGAACTGCTGCTGCAGGAACCGGCCGAACAGGCGCTGCACTCCGCCATGCAAGACGTGCTGCCCAGGGCCAACGCCCAGTTCGACGCCGGCGACTACACCGCCTCGCTGCAAACCCTGGCCGCGCTGCGGGCACCCGTAGACGCGTTCTTTGACGGCGTGATGGTCAATGCCGAGCAGATGGACCTGCGCCTGAACCGTCAGGGCCTGCTCAAAATGCTGCACGATGCGATGAACCGCGTGGCCGACCTGTCGCGACTGGCGGCGTGAGCGGGCGAGCCGGATAATCCCGCCATGAACCGCCAGCAGCAAATTGACCAGTTCCTCATGGACGCGCATGAGCTGGCGCTTGCGCGCCTTCGCGCACACCCGGAGCGCCTGGCGGATGTGGCCGCGCAGTTGCAGCGCTGGCGCGCGGCGGCGGGTGTGAACCGGTCTGACCCGTACTGGGACGAGTGGGATGCCCTGCTTCGCGATGGCGTCGAGGCCGTCGCAGAGTCTGTAGGCATGGCCACCGACCACGCGGCGGCCTTGCGAAGCGTGTCGCCCATCTCCGTTCTGATCACGCAGCACGAGCGCGCCGCGATGCTTCGCAATGTGCGTCGGTTGGCATGAAGCGCGCCGAACTCGAGCACGTGCTGCGCGCGGCTGCGGCGATTTCTCAGGAACAGTCTTTCGTGGTCGTCGGCAGTCAGGCCGTGTTGCTGCCGTTTCCCGATGCGCCAGCCGAACTGCTGGTCTCGCGGGAGATCGACCTGTACCCGGCGTTGCACCCCGAGAAAGCGGACCTGATTGATGGCGCCATTGGTGCGCTGTCCAGCTTTCACGAAACCTTCGGCTATCACGCCGACGGCGTGGGCCCGGAAACCGCGGTCATGCCAGCCGACTGGATGCAGCGGGCCTCGTTGCACTACATTGGTGACATCACGGTCATTTGCCCTGAGATTCACGATCTGGCGGTGTCAAAGTGTGTGGCTGCGCGCGACAAGGATGCCGATTTCGTGCGCGCCCTGCTGGTGCACCATCTGCTGGAACTGCCCGTTTTGCTGGAGCGTATCGGACAGATCGATGAGAAGTATCCAATTGCTGACATTCAAGCTTGGGCACGACGCCGCAGCCTGGGACTCACACCATGAAACTCGCCATCCTCGACCGCGACGGCACGATCAATGTCGACAACGACGACTTCATCAAGACGCCGGACGAGTGGCAGCCGCTGCCCGGCGCGCTGGAGGCGATTGCGCGGCTCAACCATGCGGGCTGGCATGTGGTGGTGGCGTCCAACCAGCCGGGGCTGGGGCGCGGGCTGTTTGACGTGGCTACCATGAACCTGATCCACGGCAAGATGCACAAGGCGCTGGCGGCGGTGGGCGGGCGGGTGGACGCGGTGTTTTACTGCCCGCACAGCCCGGACGAGCCCTGCCATTGCGCCAAGCCGCGCTCCGGCCTGTTCGAGCAGATCGGCGAGCGCTATGGTGTCGAGCTCAAGGGCGTGCCGACGGCGGGCGACCGGCTGCGCGACTTGCAGGCGGGTGTTGGCGCGGGCTGCGAGCCGCACTTCGTGCTGACCGGCAAGGGCGCGCAGTTCCGCGACCTGCTGGCGCGCGGCGAGCGGCTGCCGGCCACCTTTCCGCCCACCACCACGGTGCATGCCGACCTCGGCGCGTTTGCCGACTTTGTGATCGCGCGCGACATCAAGGCGCGCCAGGCGCCGCCACCAAACGCTATTAATTAAGTAGCAAACTATGACCTGCTGGTGAGGACCAGAGGCCTGAAACACTTAAAAAAAGCCCTCCACATGCCATTTCTACGCTCGCTCGCGCACATGCTGTTCATGGCCGTCACCGTGGTGCCGTGGGCGCTGGCCGTGCTGGTGGCCTCGCTGTTCCTGAGCAGCGACCGCGTTTACTGGATGTGCATCGGCTGGCTGCGGCTGGCGGTCAACGGTGGCATTGCCATCCTGGGCATCCAGAACCGCATCACTGGCTGGGACAACCTGCCGCTGGGCAAGCAAGACCCGGCCATCCTGCTGGTCAAGCACCAGTCCACCTGGGAGACCTTTGTGATGCCGGCGATCATGCCGCACCCGCTGGCGTTTGTGTTCAAGCGCGAGCTGCTGTACGTGCCGTTCTTCGGCTGGGCGATGGCCCGCATGGACATGATCCACATCGACCGCAGCCAGCGCGCGCAGGCCTTCAACAAGGTGGTGGCGCAGGGCAAACGGCTGCTGGCGCAGGGCACTTGGGTGATCATGTTTCCCGAGGGCACGCGCATCCCGCGTGGCCAGGCCGGTACCTACAAATCGGGCGGCACGCGGCTGGCCATCGAAACCGGTGCGCCGGTGATCCCGATTGCCGTGACATCGGCCAAGTGCTGGCCGCGCAAGGCCTTCATCAAGACGCCGGGCATTGTGGATATCTCGATTGGCAAACCCATTCCCAGTGCCGGCCGCCAGCCCGACTAGCTGATGCGCGAGGTGCATAACTGGATCGAGGCCGAGATGCGGCGGCTCGACCCCGAGGCTTATCGGTAGCCCCCACGCTCCGCCGCTGCGCGGGTCGCTGCCCCCCCAGGCGGGCTGTTTCGCCTTGGGGCGGCCCGACGGCGAAACGCCAGCTGGTTAAACTGCGGTTCCATGCACCGGCTGCTCCAGTTCACCCTCGACCTGTTTGACAGCGGGCCGGCTGAACCGCCCGCGCCCGCTGC
>JANOBJ010000298.1:0-5722 GCA_031411575.1 Betaproteobacteria bacterium
CATCCGGATCGACGACGTGCAGACTTCCACCGTCCGGGCTGAGCTTGTCGAAGCCCCCGCAAGTCCTTCGTCAGGCCCTGTACGAACGGAGGAAACGCCTCTGCTCGACCGCCAGCAGGCCTTTGGCTACACGCAGGAAGACATCAAGTTCCTGATGAGCCCCATGGCACAGGCCGGCGAGGAAGGCATTGGCTCGATGGGCAACGACAGCCCGCTGGCCGTGCTGTCCGACAAGAACAAGCCTCTGTACAACTACTTCAAGCAACTGTTCGCGCAAGTGACCAACCCGCCGATCGACCCGATCCGCGAGGCGATTGTGATGAGCCTGGTGAGCTTCATCGGCCCCAAGCCGAACCTTCTCGATATCAACCAGGTCAACCCGCCGATGCGGCTTGAAGTGAGCCAGCCGATCCTCGACTTTGCCGACATGGCCAAGCTGCGCGACATCGACAAGCACACGCAGGGCAAGTTCAAGAGCTACACGCTCGACATCACCTACCCGCTGGCCTGGGGCCACGAGGGCGTTGAGGCCAAGCTCGCGTCGCTGTGCGCCGAGAGCGTGGACGCCATCAAGAGCGGCAAGAACATCCTGATCATCAGTGACCGGGCCGTCAACCCGACCCAGCTGGCCATCCCTGCGCTGCTGGCGCTGTCGGCGGTTCACCAGCACCTGGTGCGCGAGGGCCTGCGCACCACCGCCGGCCTGGTGGTCGAAACCGGCACCGCGCGCGAGGTCCACCACTTTGGCGTGCTCGCCGGCTACGGCGCGGAAGCCGTTCACCCCTACCTGGCGATGGAAACGCTGGCGTCGATGCACAAGGACCTGAGCGGCGACCTGAGTGCCGAAAAGGCCGTCTACAACTACGTCAAGGCGATCGGCAAGGGCCTGTCCAAGATCATGTCGAAGATGGGCGTCTCCACCTACATGAGCTACTGCGGCGCGCAACTGTTCGAGGCGATTGGCCTGAACAGCGACACCATCGCCAAGTATTTCACCGGCACCGCAAGCCGCGTCGAGGGCATTGGCGTGTTCGAGATTGCCGAGGAAGCCATCCGCATGCACAAGGCCGCGTTCAGCGACGACCCGGTGCTGGCCAGCATGCTGGACGCCGGCGGCGAATACGCCTGGCGCGTGCGCGGCGAAGAGCACATGTGGACACCTGACGCGATTGCCAAGCTGCAGCACAGCGCGCGCGCCAACAACTGGAGCACCTACAAGGAATACGCCCAGCTCATCAACGACCAGAGCCGCCGTCACATGACGCTGCGCGGCCTGTTCGAGTTCAGGATCGATCCGGCCAAGGCCATCCCCGTGGACGAGGTTGAGTCGGCCAAGGAGATCGTCAAGCGCTTCGCCACTGGCGCCATGTCGCTTGGCTCCATCAGCACCGAAGCCCACGCCACGCTGGCGGTTGCCATGAACCGCATCGGCGGCAAGAGCAACACCGGCGAAGGCGGCGAAGACCCGGCGCGTTACCGCCAGGAACTCAAAGGCATCCCGATCAAGCAGGGTCAGACCCTGACCGACATCGTGGGCCCCGGCGTGGTGGAGTCGGACTACGCGCTCAATACCGGTGATTCGCTGCGCTCGCGCATCAAGCAGGTGGCGTCGGGCCGGTTTGGCGTAACGGCGGAATACCTGCAGAGCGCCGACCAGATCCAGATCAAGATGGCCCAGGGCGCCAAGCCCGGTGAGGGCGGCCAGCTGCCCGGCGGCAAGGTGTCGGAATACATCGGCATGCTGCGCCACTCGGTGCCGGGCGTGGGGCTGATCTCGCCGCCGCCGCACCACGACATTTACTCGATTGAAGACCTGGCCCAACTGATCCACGACCTGAAGAACGTGGCGCCGCATGCCAGCATCAGCGTCAAGCTGGTGTCCGAGGTGGGCGTGGGCACCATCGCCGCCGGCGTGGCCAAGTGAAAGAGCGCCCACGTGGTAATCGCCGGACACGACGGCGGCACGGGCGCGTCGCCGTGGTCCTCGATCAAGCACGCGGGCAGCCCGTGGGAAATCGGCCTGGCCGAAACGCAACAGACGCTGGTGCTCAACCGCCTGCGCAGCCGCATCCGCGTGCAGGCCGACGGTCAGATGAAGACTGGCCGTGACGTCGCCATCGGCGCGCTGCTGGGCGCCGATGAGTTCGGCTTTGCCACCGCGCCGCTGGTGGTTGAGGGCTGCATCATGATGCGCAAGTGCCACCTGAACACCTGCCCGGTGGGTGTGGCCACGCAAGACCCGGTTCTGCGCAAGAAATTCCAGGGCCGCCCCGAGCACGTGGTCAACTATTTCTTCTTCGTGGCTGAAGAAGTGCGCCAGATCATGGCGCAGCTGGGTATCCGCAAGTTTGACGACCTGATCGGTCGCGCCGACCTGCTCGACATGAAGCAGGGCATCGAACACTGGAAAGCGCGCGGCCTGGATTTCAGCCGCCTGCTGGCCCAGCCCGCGGTGCCGGCCGATGTGCCGCGTTTCCACGTCGAGCAGCAGGACCACGGCCTCGCCCGGACGCTGGACCGCGTGCTCATCGAAAAATCAAAAGCCGCGTGGGAAAAAGGCGAGAAGGTGCAGTTCATCGAGGTGGCGCGCAACGTCAACCGCTCGGTCGGCGCCATGCTCTCAGGCGAGCTCACCAAGCACGTGCCCGAAGGCCTGCCCGACGATTCGATCCGCATCCAGCTGGAAGGCACCGGCGGCCAGAGCTTCGGCGCCTTCCTGGCGCGCGGCATCACGCTGTACCTGATCGGCGACGCCAACGACTACACCGGCAAGGGCCTGTCGGGCGGCCGCGTGGTGGTGCGCCCGAGCATCGATTTTCGCGGTGCGGCCACCAGCAACATCATCATCGGCAACACCGCGCTCTATGGCGCCACCACCGGTGAAGCGTTCTTCAGCGGCGTGGCCGGCGAGCGTTTCGCGGTGCGCCTGTCGGGCGCCACCACGGTGGTCGAAGGCACGGGTGACCACGGTTGCGAGTACATGACGGGCGGCACCGTCGCCGTGCTGGGCAAGACCGGCCGCAACTTTGCCGCCGGCATGAGCGGCGGCGTGGCCTACGTGTACGACGAAGATGGCCAGTTTGCCAAGCGGTGCAACACCGCTATGGTGAGCCTGGAAAAAGTGCTGCCTGTCGCCGAGCAGGAAGCCACGGTCGACAAGGCCGTCTGGCACCGCGGCCTGAGCGACGAGGCCCAGTTGAAGAAGCTGCTGGACGACCACAACCGCTGGACCGGCAGCAAACGCGCGCGTGAACTGCTTGATCAGTGGGACGTATCGCGGGCCAAGTTCGTGAAGGTGTTCCCCAACGAATACAAGCGCGCGCTGGGCGAAATTCACGCCCGCAAGGCCAAGGCGGCGGCCGCGGCCGCTCCGGCCAAGGCGCCTACCCGCGAAGCCGTGGCCGCCAAGTAGGCGCCGCCATTGCCATTCACAGCACAGGAACACAGCACCATGGGAAAAGTCACCGGCTTCCTCGAGTTCGAGCGAATTGAAGAAGGCTACGAACCGGTCGAGCAGCGCCTCAAGAACTACAAGGAGTTCGTGATCGGGCTCGACGACACGGCCGCCAGGAAGCAGAGCGCGCGCTGCATGGACTGCGGCACGCCGTTCTGCAACAGCGGCTGCCCGGTCAACAACATCATTCCGGATTTCAACGACCTGGTGTACCAGGGCGACTGGAAGAACGCGATCACGGTGCTGCACAGCACCAACAACTTCCCCGAGTTCACCGGCCGCATCTGCCCGGCACCGTGCGAAGCCGCCTGTACGCTCAACGTGAACGATGACCCCGTGGGCATCAAGAGCATCGAGCACGCGATCATCGACCGCGCCTGGGCCGAAGGCTGGGTGCTGCCGCAACCGCCCAAGCACAAGACCGGCAAAAAGGTGGCGGTGGTTGGTTCCGGCCCCGCCGGCATGGCGGCGGCGCAGCAACTGGCCCGGGTCGGGCATGACGTCACGCTGTTCGAGAAGAACGACCGCATCGGCGGCCTGCTGCGCTACGGCATCCCTGATTTCAAGATGGAGAAGACCCATATCGACCGGCGCGTGGCACAGATGCAGGTCGAAGGCGTCACCTTTCGCACTGGCGTGATGGTGGCCGACCTGCCCAAGGACAGCAAGGTCACCAATTGGGCCAAGGAAACGCTGTCGCCCGATCAACTCCAAAAGGATTTCGACGCCGTTGTCCTGACCGGTGGCGCCGAACAGTCGCGCGATCTGCCCGTTCCCGGGCGTGATCTGGACGGCATCTACTTCGCGATGGAGTTCCTGCCGCAGCAAAACAAGATCAACGCGGGCGACAAGGTCAAAGGCCAGATCCGTGCCGACGGCAAGCACGTGATCGTGATCGGCGGGGGTGACACCGGGTCGGACTGTGTGGGCACCAGCAACCGGCACGGCGCCGCCAGCGTCACGCAGTTCGAGTTGATGCCGCAGCCGCCGGTTGAAGAAAACCGGCCCATGACCTGGCCCTACTGGCCGGTCAAGCTGCGCACCAGTTCCAGCCACGAAGAGGGCTGCGAGCGCGAATTCGCCATCTCCACCAAGCAATTCATCGGTGAAAAAGGCAAGGTGACGGGCCTGACGACGGTCCGGGTCGAGTGGAAAGACGGCAAGATGGTCGAGGTGCCGGGCAGCGAGCAGACGCTCAAGGCCGATCTGGTGCTGCTGGCTATGGGCTTCACGGCACCGGTGGGTTCAATCCTGGAGGCGTTTGGTGTAGACCGCGATGCGCGCGGCAATGCCAAAGCAAGCACTGACTTCGCAGGCGGGTATGCCACCAATGTGGCCAAAGTGTTTGCCGCAGGCGATATGCGCCGCGGCCAGTCGCTGGTGGTTTGGGCCATCCGCGAGGGCCGCCAGGCCGCGCGCGCGGTTGACGAATTCCTGATGGGCTACAGCGACCTCCCCCGATAAGGGGACGCGGGCCTGGCCTGCATCCCTTATCATGCAAAAGCCGGACTGCCTCCGGCTTTTGTGTTTTATGGACCAACCCAACCCCGACGCCCTGGTTGAACTGCGTGGCTTGAGCTTCGGCTACGGCGAGCGCCGGATTCTCGACAACATCTCGTTGACGGTGCCGCGCGGCAAGGTCACGGCGTTGATGGGCGCTTCCGGTGGCGGGAAAACAACGGTTCTACGGCTGATCGGGGGCCAAGCCAGGCCCCAAAAGGGTGAACTGCTGTTTGACGGCCAAAACCTCGCGGCATTCAACCCGCAGGCGCTGTACCAGGCTCGCCGGCGCATGGGCATGCTGTTCCAGTTTGGTGCGTTGTTCACCGATCTCAGCGTGTTCGACAACGTGGCGTTTCCGCTGCGCGAGCACACCGATCTGGCCGACGCCCTGATCCGTGATGTGGTGCTGATGAAACTCAATGCGGTGGGCCTGCGCGGCGCGCGCGACCTGATGCCGAGTGAGATTTCCGGCGGCATGGCGCGCCGCGTGGCGCTGGCGCGCGCGATCGCGCTGGACCCCGATCTGGTGATGTACGACGAACCCTTCGCCGGGCTTGACCCGATCTCCCTGGGCACCGCGGCGCGCCTGATCCGGCAACTCAACGACACGCTGGGCATCACCAGCATCGTGGTGTCGCACGATCTGGAAGAAACCTTCCGCATCGCCGACCAGGTGGTGGTGCTGGCCAACGGAAAAATTGCCGCCCAGGGCACACCGGACGAGGTGCGCCACAGCATCGATCCGCTGGTGCACCAGTTTGTGAA
>JANOBJ010000299.1:0-6514 GCA_031411575.1 Betaproteobacteria bacterium
CTTGACGAGGGTGGCGCTGGTGACCAGCACCGGCGTCTTGGGCACGTCGGTCGGGAACGGGCCGCCGGGGCCGGTGGGCATGGCCTTGATCTTGTTGACCACGTCCATGCCGCTCACCACCTTGCCGAACACGGTGTAGCCAAACAGCTGCGGTGAGTTGACCAGCTGGCTGCGCGCCACGTTTTCGTACACGCGGCCACCGTACTCAAATTTGACGACCGGGTCGCCCGGCGGGATCACGGTGGGGTCGAGGAAGGCGTTGTCCTTGACGTTGATGAAGAACTGGGCCGAGGCCGAGTGCGGGTCGGCGGTGCGCGCCATGGCCAGCGTGCCCACCACGTTTTTCGAGCCGCCCTTGGCCAGCGCCTCGCGGCCTTCGTGCTGCACCGGTGGGCGCGTGGGTTTTTGCGCGTACTTGGCGTCAAAGCCGCCGCCCTGCACCATGAAGTTGTCGATCACGCGGTGAAACACCGTGCCGTCGTAGTGCTTGTCCTTCACGTACTGCAGGAAATTCTCGACCGTCTTGGGCGCCTTGTCGGGATAAACCTCGACCACGAAATCGCCGGCGGTGGTGGCGAACTTGACCTTGGGCGCGTCCTGCGCGGCGGCCGGCAGGGCCGCGCCGAACAGTGCAGCGGTGGCCAGGGCACAGGCGGTGGCCACCCGACGGGTCATGAAAAACGGGGGGTGCATCAGCCAATCACTCCTTCAAAAAAGATCTTCCATTGCCCGCCCTGGCGCATCCAGTACTGGCGTTTGACGGGCCCGGTGCGCATGCCGCCGGCCACCTCGCCAAAGGTTACCACCATCGTGTCGGCGCTGTCGGTCCAGCGCAGGTAGGACAGGTCCTTGAGCTGGATCGGGCGGCCGCGCGCGCGTTCGATCTCGCCCCTGAGCGCCGGCGTCCATTCGGCCAGCGTCTTGGTGTAGCTCTTGAAATCGGGCGTGTAGAAGCCCAGCACCCGGGTCAGGTCGCCGCTGGTCTTGGCGGTGCGCCAGGCGTCCAGCGCGCTCTCAAAGCTGCGGCCGTCGGCGGCCACGCTTTGCGGCGGCACCCACTTGAGCTGCTGCGCGATTACCACCGGCGTGGTGCGCACGCTCACGGTGCGGACCAGGCGCTCCAGGTCGGGGTTGGCCATGGCCACGCAGCCATCGGTGGCCTTGGGCGCGCGCGCAAACTGGTCGCGCGGCGTGCCGTGCAGCCAGATGCCGCTGCCGGTCTTTCCGCGCTGGATATCCAGCGCGTTGGGGTAGTTGATCGGCAGCGCGCCCGAGCCGTACAGATCTTTCAGCGAGCGCGGATCAAGGTTGCTGGTGATGTAGTAGATGCCCAGCGGCGTGCGCAGATCGCCTTCCACCGCCTTCTCGATGCCGGATTTGCCGACCGAGATGTAGTAGTCGGCCACCAGCTTCAGGCCAGTGGGGCCGTTTTCAAACAGGTACAGCCGCGCGCGCGACGCATCCACCGCGATCGCATGCCGGTTTTGCGGCGACAGCGCCATGAACTGCGAGGGGATGAAGCCCGCCGGCGGCCGCTCGCGCAGGGCCTTCAGGCGCATCTGCGACTCTTCGCGCAGCTCGGCCAGCACCGGCGCGCCAGCCAGCGCCGCGGTGTCGGGCACATCGCCCAGCATGCGCAGCGGGCGCGTCTGGCTGCTCAGCAGGTCGCCATAGATCAGTTGAGCCAGCTGGAAATTCGGATGGTCGGTGACGAGCTTTTGCGCCTTTTGCAGGGCCTCGCGGCTTTTGGCCTGGCCGATCAGGCGGTACACCTCGATCAGCCGCGCCTCGGCCTCGCCGTCACGCGGCGCGCGCACCGCCTTGCGCGCGGGCTGGCTGGTGGCCTTGACCGCGCCGGTCGCGTGCGCAAAAGCGGCCGGCCAGAGCAGGCCGGTCGCTATGAAAACAGTAGCTAGAAACGTCCGTGTCACGTGGACTATCGCCCCAAAAAGTTTAAAAAGCACGCCAAGGCGTGCTTTTGCCGGCCGCGCGCGCGGCACCCGCCTGGTTCAACCGCCGGTGGACTCGCGCACGATTGCCCATCGGTCGCCCGCCTTCACCAGTTCGAGCGTCTTGCGGCTCGAAATGTTCAACGCGTCGGCACTGTACTCCTGGCGGAACTTGGCGGTGGCCTTGTTGCCGTTCACGCTGAGCGTGAGGTCGCTGATGTCCACCTTGATGCTGCGCTTGCCGACGATGCGGGCGCGGCGCTCGTCTTCCCAGGCCTTGCGGCTCTGGCTGCCGGGCGGATCGAACTCGGAGCCATAGGCGCCGAGGTAGCGGCTCACGTCCTTGGCGGCCCAGGCGGCGGCCCAGGCGCGTACGGCAGCTTCGACATCCTTGTCGCCGCCGCCGGCTGAGGGTGCGGCCGGGGCCACCGGAGCGGGTGCAGTGGCCGGCGCGGCTGCCACCACCGCAGGCGTCGCAGCGGGCGTTGGCGGCTTGGCTGCCGGCGCAGCCGCCACGGCCGACGCGGGTTTGACTGCGGCAGCGGCCGCGGCAGCGGGCGCAGCGGCAACCGCCGTGGTGCTGGCGGCGCGCACCTGCTTGCCGGCTGGCGAGAACAGATCGCGGATCAGCGCGAGCTTGGGCTGCACGCCGGTGTTGGTGGCATCGAGCTGCAGCGCCTTGCTGTAGGCTTGGCTGGCCAGCTTGGCGTACACGTCGCCCAGGTTTTCGTGGGCGGTGGCGTAGCTCGGGTTGGTGCGGATCGCCATTTCGAGCGCGGCGCGGGCCTTGTCAAACTGGCTCTGGCCGGCGTACAGCACGGCCAGGTTGTTGTAGGGCTCAGGCAGCTCGGGGTAGTCTTCGGTGAGCTTGGTGAAGGTGGTGATGGCGTCGGCCGGCTTGCCCGACTCGGTCAGGATCACGCCCTTGAGGAACCTCATCTGCGGATCGCGCGGTTTGCCGGCGAGGTACTGGTCGGCCTTGGCCAGCGCTTCGGGCAGCTTGCCCGAACGCATCAGGCTGCTCACGTCGCCGTATTCATCGGCATGCGCAGCCGAGAGCGTGAACAGCGCGGCCAGCGCCACCAGGCGCAGGGAGCGGGAAACAGCGGTGAAAACGGCAGTGTGTGAAGAACCGGCTAGCGTCATAGAACCTCATGAATCGGGCGCACAGGCCACCCCCAAGCAGGGGCCTTATACTGCCCGACATTGTAGCTGAGGGGTCGGCTCCCGACCCCCGCCGCACCGCTGTACAAAACGTTTCAAATCAAGCTTGGCGCCCCCGAATGACGGTGAGGGCATACTGGGTAGAAGACAATCCCGGAACCGATTCGAGAACCATCCGGGCCTTCGTCCGCCGGCCCTTCGTCCACAACGCCCATGAGTTTGCGCATCTACAACACGCTGTCGCGTGCCCTGGAGGAGTTTTCGCCGCTGGAACCTGGCCATGTGCGCCTGTACGTCTGCGGCATTACGGTCTATGACCTGTGCCATGCGGGCCACGCGCGCTCGATGGTGGCGTTTGACGTGATCCAGCGCTGGCTCAAGACCAGTGGCTACCGGGTCACGTTTGTGCGCAACATCACCGACATCGACGACAAGATCATTCGCCGCGCGGTGGAAAACGGCGAGACCATCAAAAGCCTGACCGACCGCATGGTGGTCGAGATGTACCGCGATTTCGACGCCCTGGGGCTGGAGCGCCCCGACCACGACCCGCGCGCCACCGACTACGTGCCGCAGATGCTCGGCATGATCCGCACGCTGCAGGACAAGGGGCTGGCCTACCGCACCCCGGCGGGCGACGTCAACTACGCGGTGCGCAAGTTTGAGGGCTACGGCAAGCTGTCGGGCAAATCGATTGACGAACTGCACGCGGGCGAACGCGTGGCCGTGCTCGACGGCAAGGAAGACCCGCTCGATTTCGTACTCTGGAAAGCAGCCAAGGCCAGCGAGCCCGACGACGCCAAATGGCCCAGCGACCACGGCCCGGGCCGCCCCGGCTGGCACATCGAGTGCTCGGCCATGTGCGGCGAGCTGCTGGGTCAGACGGTGGACATCCACGGCGGGGGCGCCGACCTGCAGTTTCCGCACCACGAGAACGAGATCGCGCAGAGCGAGGGCGCCAACGGCCGGCCGCTGGCGCGTTACTGGGTGCACAACGGTTTCGTGAATGTGGACAACGAAAAGATGTCCAAGAGCCTGGGCAACTTCTTCACCATCCGCGAATTGCTGAAGACGTTTGACGCTGAAACCATCCGCTTCTTCGTGGTGCGCAGCCACTACCGCAGCCCGCTGAACTACAGCGATGCGCACCTGGCCGATGCGCGCGGCGCGCTCAAGCGGCTGTACACCGCGCTCGATCTCGTGGCGCCCGCGCAAGGCGCCATCGACTGGGCCAACCCGTTTGCCGCGCGCTTCCAGGCCGCGATGAACGAAGACTTTGGCACGCCCGAAGCCGTGGCGGTGCTGTTTGATCTGGCGGGCGAGGTGAACCGCACGCGGTCACCCGCGATGGCGGGGCTGCTCCAGGCGCTGGGCGGTTGCCTGGGGCTGCTGCAGGGCGACCCGCAAGCTTTCCTGAAGGGCGGCAGCGCCATGGACGAAGCGGCGATCCAGCAGCAGATCGAGGCCCGCGCCGCCGCCAAGAAAGCCAGGAATTTTGCCGAGGCTGACCGCATCCGCACTGAGCTGCTGGCCCAGGGCGTCGTGTTGAAGGACTCGGCAACCGGAACCACCTGGGAAGCCGCGCCATGAGTGTTTTTGAGGTGTTTTCGGCCTCTGGTCCGCATGGGATGGTCAATGTCTGCTACTAAAATTATAGCAAGTGAATTGGCCACGCCCGACTACTGGAGCGACGCCTGTCGCCACCTGGCGCGCAAGGACCGTGTCATGAAGCGGTTGATTCCGCAGTTCGGCGACGGCTGCCTGCAGTCGCGCGGCGACGCCTTCACCACGTTGGCGCGCAGCATCGTGGGGCAGCAGATCTCGGTCAAGGCCGCGCAGACGGTGTGGGACCGGTTCGTTGCGCTGCCGGGCGCGAGGGCCCAACACCTGAGCCCGGCCAACGTGCTCAAACTCAAGGTGGATGACATGCGCGCGGCTGGGTTGTCGGCGCGCAAGATCGAGTATCTGGTGGACCTTTCGCTGCACTTTGACAGTGGCGCCATCAGCGCCGACAACTGGCTGTCGATGGACGACGAGGCGGTCATCACCGAGCTGGTCGGTATTCGCGGCATCGGCCGCTGGACGGCCGAAATGTTCCTGATCTTCCACCTGATGCGACCCAACGTGCTGCCGCTGGATGATGTGGGCCTGATCAACGGCATCAGCAAGAACTATTTTTCGGGCGAGGCGGTGAGCCGCAGCGACGCGCGCGAGGTGGCCGCAGCCTGGGCACCGTTTTGCAGCGTCGCAACTTGGTATATTTGGCGTTCGCTGGACCCGCTGCCGGTGGCGTATTGACCCACCCCCGAAGCGCCTGCGGCGCCTCCCCCGGACCTAGAGGGGCCCTGCGGTGGCCAAGGGGGCGCCGCCAGAGGCCCGGCAAAGCCGGTTCTGCGGTGGCCCTGACAATTGCAGTGCATCGACGACAAGGAGATAAGCTTGGCCAAGAGAACCTTTCTCGACTTCGAGCAACCGATTGCGGAGCTCGAGACCAAGATCGAAGAGTTGCGCTATGTGCAGACCGAATCCGCGGTCGATATTTCCGAAGAGATCGACCAGCTCTCGCGCAAGAGCCAGCAGCTCACCAAGGATATCTACAGCGATCTGTCGCCCTGGCAGATCACCAAGATCGCGCGCCATCCCGAGCGGCCCTACACGCTCGATTACGTGAACGAGTGCTTCACCGATTTTGTCGAGCTGCACGGCGACCGGCATTTCTCGGACGACCAGAGCATCGTGGGCGGGCTGGCGCGCTTCAATGGCACCGCCTGCATGGTGCTCGGGCACCAGAAGGGCCGCGACACCAAGGAGCGCGCGCTGCGCAACTTCGGCATGAGCCGGCCCGAGGGCTACCGCAAGGCGCTGCGGCTGATGAAGACGGCCGAGAAATTCAAGCTTCCGGTGTTCACCTTTGTCGATACGCCGGGCGCGTTTCCGGGCATTGACGCCGAGGAGCGCGGCCAGTCCGAGGCGATTGGCCGCAACATTTTCGAGATGGCCCAGCTCGAGGTACCGATCATCGTCACCATCATCGGTGAGGGCGGCTCGGGCGGCGCGCTGGCGATCAGCGTGGGCGACCAGGTGGTGATGCTGCAGTACTCGATCTATTCGGTGATCAGCCCCGAGGGCTGCGCCTCGATCCTCTGGAAAACCAGCGACAAGGCGCAGGAAGCCGCTGATGCCTTGGGCATCACCGCGCACCGCCTGAAGGCGCTGGGCCTGCTCGACAAGATCGTCAACGAGCCGGTGGGCGGTGCGCCCCGCGACCACAAGCAGATGGCGGCGTTTTTGAAGCGCGCGCTGAATGATGCGTACCGCCAGGTCAGCGACCTGAAGGTCAAGGAACTGCTGGACCGCCGCTACGACCGGCTGCAAAGCTACGGTCGTTACACCGATACCAA
>JANOBJ010000300.1:0-2799 GCA_031411575.1 Betaproteobacteria bacterium
GAACAGATCGATCAGCCCGCCGCGCACCGCGTATTCGCCGGGGCTCACCACCTGGGTGACATGGCTGTAGCCGGCCAGCGTGAGCTGTGCCTTCAGTCGCGCTTCTTCCAGCTTCTGCTTGACCTTGAAGTGAAAGGTGTAGCCCGCCAGGAACGCTGGTGGCGCCAGCCGGTACAGCGCGGTGGTGGCCGGCACAACGACCACGTCGGCGCCAGCTTGCTCGCCGCGCTGTCCACTCGCGGAATGCAGGCGCCACAGGGTCGCCAGCCGTTCGCTGATCAGGTCCTGGTGCGGCGAAAACGTGTCGTAGGGCAGGGTTTCCCAGTCGGGGAACAGGGCGCAGCGCAACTCGGGCGCGAAGAAGGCCAGCTCATCCATCAGCCGCTGCGCGTCGGAGGCGTCGGCGGTGACGATGGCGAGCAGCTGGCCGCGCGCCTTTTCGCGCTCGGCCAGCCGTGCCAGCAGCAACGCGTCGGCCGAGCCGGGTGGGCGCGGCAGCGTGAAGCGCTTGCCGCGGGTCAGTTGAGGGAGGTCCATCGCACCTTCAAATAGAAAGCACCCCCCGCCACAAAAAGGCGGGGGGTGCGAGGCTGTTCCAACGGTGATTTTAGAATGGGGCCAGCACGCATGACCGATTCCACCGCCATACCCCGCCTTTTCGCCCTGATTCCCTGCGCCGGCAGCGGAAGCCGCGCCGGCACCCGCGCCCCCAAGCAGTACGAGCCGATTGCCGGGCGCGCGATGGTCCTGCACACGCTGGACGCCCTGACGGCGGTGGCACGCATCACCCGCACGTGGGTGGTTGTGGCGGCGGGCGACCGCTTCTTTGAGGAACTGACGATCCCCGGCTGCTCCGTAGCCCCATGCGGCGGGGCGACCCGCGCCGACAGCGTGCTGAACGGGCTGCAGGCGCTGCTGGCGGCAGACGCCCGCGCGGAAGACTGGGTGCTGGTGCACGACGCGGCGCGCTGTCTGGTGACGCCCGCGCAGATCGACGCCCTGATCGACGCCTGCCTGCCTGACGCCGTGGGCGGGCTGCTGGCGCTGCCGCTGGCCGATACGCTGAAAGAGGCTGTCGGCGACCGCGCCACGGCCACACTGCCGCGCGCAGGCAAATGGCTGGCCCAGACGCCGCAGATGTTTCGCATCGGCCTGCTGGCGGCGGCGCTGGAGCGGGCCGGCGATGCCGTGACCGATGAAGCCAGCGCCATCGAGGCAGCGGGCTACCGGCCCCGGCTGGTGCCGGGCACCGCCCAGAACTTCAAGATCACCTACGCGCCGGACTTTGCGCTGGCTGAAGCCGTGCTGATGCACCGGCGCGCACAAGGAGCTGCATGAGCCCGACGATCAGGATTGGCGAGGGTTGGGACGTTCACGCGCTGGTGGCGGGCCGCAAGCTCATCATTGGTGGCGTCGAGATTCCATTTGACCGCGGGCTGCTCGGCCATTCGGACGCCGATGTGCTGCTGCACGCCATCACCGACGCGCTGCTGGGGGCGGCGGCGCTGGGTGACATCGGCCTCCACTTTCCCGATACCGACGCGCAGTTTCGCGGGGCCGATTCGGCGGTGCTGCTGGCCGAGGCCGCGCGCCGCGTGCGCGAAAAGGGCTGGCAGATCGGCAACATCGACAGCACCGTGATCGCGCAGGCGCCCAAACTGGCGCCCTACATCCAGCCGATGCGTGAACGGATCGCCGCAGCGCTGGGCCTGGACGTGGCGCAGGTCAACGTGAAGGCCAAAACGGCCGAAAAGCTCGGCCCGGTGGGCGAGGGCCTGAGCATCGAGAGTCGCGCGGTAGTGCTATTATTTATATAGCAAACAATTACCATCTGATGAGGACGACAGGCATATTTGATGCCTAAAATAGCCTGACGGCGGCATTCCGGCCCGCCTGGCTTTATGTCGCGCTCTTGACTTCGCCTTACTTGGCTTTTTTCAGCTTGAAGTGCGCCGCCAGGCCACCGGAGGCCGTGTTGGCGAGCAGGAACGAGCCGCCCATGCGCTGGATGGTCTTGTCCACAATCGACAGCCCGAGGCCGGCGCCGGTGGCGGCAGTTCGGGCGGCATCGCCCCGAAAGAATGGCTTGGTGAGGTTGGCCAGGGTTGTCGGCGCCACGCCCATGCCATGGTCGCGAACCTTCATCAGCACCCAGGGGTCGCGCTCGCGCGCCACGATGTCCACGCGGGCAATACCGGTGTCGGGCGACTTGCCGTAGCGGCGTGCGTTCTCCAGCAGGTTGGAGATCACGCGGGCCAGCTCCACCTCGTCGGCCAGCACCTTCAGGTTGGGCGGCACGTCCACCTTGATGCGGATGTCGTCGTGGTCCTTGACCGCGTAGGTGCAGGCCTCGACCACGTCGCTCACCTGCACGGCCCGCAGCACCACATGGTCGGGTCGCGCGTAATCCAGGAACTTGTCGATGATGGCGTCGAGCTGAGCAATGTCGGCCGACATGTGTTCGCGTGCGTCGATGTCGGCCACGCTCATCTCGGTTTCCAGCCGCAACCGCGCCAGTGGCGTGCGCAGGTCGTGCGAGATGCCCGCCAGCATGACGGCGCGGTCCTGCTCGATCTTGGCCAACTGCTCGGCCATGCGGTTGAAGCCGATGTTGACCTCGCGGATCTCGCTGGTGACGGCCTTTTCATCCAGCCGGCTGGCGTCAAAATCACCGTCGCGCACCCGGCTCGCGGCAAACGACAACTGTTTCAGTGGCCGGTTGATCAGCCGCGCAATGACCGCCGCGCCCGCCAGCGACAGCACCGCTGCCGTGATCAGCCAGATCAGCCAGGTGCGCCC
>JANOBJ010000301.1:0-6328 GCA_031411575.1 Betaproteobacteria bacterium
GCCTTGTATTTGCGCATCAGGCGCGCGCGGTAGATCTCCACGGTGCGGTGGCTGATGGCCAACGCCTTGCCAGTTTCCTTGGCGGTCAGGCCGTCCATCACATGCGCCGCCACCTCACGTTCGCGGGGGGTTAGTTCGGCCTTCACGGGGCGGCGCGCGCTCAAGTCTTCAAAGGTCCAGATACCGGCTTCATGCGGGGCTTCACGGTTCAGCGCGCGGCCGGTCACATGGCACCAGAAGGTTTCGCCCTTGAACGGTCCGTCCACGCGCTTCATCACACGGTTGTCGGCGTACACGCCCTTGGCGTTCATGATCGGCGTGATGCGCGCGCCAGTGCGCTCGTACTCGTCGGCGCTGGGGTAGAGCACCTGGAAGCTCTGGCCTACCAGCTGTTCGCGCGCGGCACCGAACATCTCGCACAGCCGCCGATTGCAGTCCACAATGGCGCGGTTGCGCGAAAGAACCAGGCCCACCGGGGCCAGATCAAACGCGAGGCGGTAGTCAATATCGGGCGTTGCCATCAGGAATCACCATTACGAAATACTACGTAGTCTTATACGTAGTATCGTTGAAGACTTCATTCAAGGAGACCGGCGTGAACAAACTCTTCCCCAGTGCGGCAGCGGCGCTCAAAGGCGTGGTTGCTGACGGCCAGCTGATGGCGGTTGGCGGCTTCGGACTGTGCGGCATTCCCGAGGCGCTGATCGATGCGCTGCGCGACAGCGGCGTGAAGAACCTCACGGTGATTTCCAACAACGCGGGCGTGGACGGTTTCGGCCTCGGCAAGCTGCTGGAATCTCGGCAGATCAAGCGCATGATCTCCAGCTATGTGGGCGAAAACAAGGAGTTCGAGCGGCAGTACCTGGCTGGCGAACTGGAGTTGGAATTCACGCCGCAGGGCACGCTGGCTGAGAAGCTGCGCGCCGGCGGAGCCGGCATCCCGGCGTTCTTCACCAAGACCGGCGTCGGCACTCTCGTGGCCGAGGGCAAGGAGCTGCGCGAGTTTGACGGTGAGACCTATGTGATGGAGCGCTCGCTGGTGCCCGATATTTCACTGGTCAAGGCGCACCGCGCTGACAAGTCCGGCAACCTGCAGTTTCGCCTGACCGCGCGCAACTTCAATCCGGCTACCGCCATGGCCGGCAAGCTGTGCATCGTCGAGGTGGAAGAAGTAGTCGAGACCGGCGAGATCGCCCCCGACCACGTGCACCTGCCGGGCATCTATGTGCACCGCATCGTGCACAACCCGCATCCGGAAAAGCGCATCGAGAAGCGCACCATCACAGAGAAAGCAGGAGTCTGACCATGCCCTGGAGCCAAGACCAGATGGCCGCACGCGCGGCCCACGAACTCGAAGACGGTTTTTACGTGAACCTGGGGATCGGCATCCCCACGCTGGTAGCCAACTTCGTGCCCGCCGACAAAGAGGTTTGGCTGCAGAGCGAGAACGGCATGCTGGGCATCGGACCGTTTCCAAACGAGGACGAGGTGGATGCCGACCTGATCAATGCCGGCAAGCAGACCGTCACCACCATCAAGGGCTCATCGATCTTCGGCTCGGAGCAAAGCTTTGCGATGATTCGCGGCGGCAAGATCAACCTGTCGATCCTGGGCGCCATGCAGGTCAGCGAGAAGGGTGATCTGGCCAACTGGATGATTCCCGGCAAGATGGTCAAGGGCATGGGCGGCGCGATGGACCTGGTGGCCGGTGTCAAGCGCGTCATCATTTTGATGGAGCATGTCGCGAAGAAAAAAGACGGCACCGAAGACCTGAAAATCCTGCCCCAATGCACCCTGCCGCTCACCGGCGTAGGCGTTGTGGACCGCATCATCACCGACCTCGCGGTGATGGATGTGACGCCACAGGGCCTGAAAGTGGTGGAGCTTGCGCCTGGCGTGACGATGGAGCAATTGCAGACCAAAACCGGCGTGAAGCTGCACTGAAGCCCCCGATAGCTCCCGCTGCGCCCGGCAGAGGGGCAGCAGGAGGCCTCGTGCAGGCGTACGACACGCGTGTATGCGCCCAACGCTGGTTCAGGGCGTGCGCGGCACCAGCACGTTGCGCAGCGGGAACGGGAACCCCAGCACCACGGCACGGCCGCGTACGCGGTTCTGTGCCTGGCAGTTCTGCGTGCAGTTCGTAGCCGGGGGCGCCACCTCGGTCGAGTCTTCACCCATCACCTGGCCCATGCGGCCGCCGCTGGTCACCATCCAGACCGAGACACCGCCGCAATGCTGCACCGTATCGTTTCCGCCGATGGTCGGGCGATTCGGGAACACATTGCTGCAGGTCGGGTGGTTGACGCGTCTTGCCACCTGGGGGCTGTCGCGACCGACAAATTGGCTTGACAGCGGGTTGCCGAAATTGATGCGGTTGGTGACGGTTGTGGTGATGTTCTTGTACGGCAGCACGTCGCCTTCGCGGTCGCGGAAGTTCTGGTTGTCGAAATACACCGCACCAGCGCCCAGGGTGTGGGTGAACTGGGTTTCGGTGTTGTCGTCGCGCTCGACTTCCATCTGGAAGATTCCCCCCTGGGCGCAGTCCTTGGCCTGGACTTTCATCGCCAGGCCAGCGCCGGTGCGTGTGATCACCATGTCCTCGGCGTCCAGTTGAAGCGCCACGTTCCCGTTCAGCACGAGGTTGCGATGGTCCGGCAGTTTCGACGCAAACACGGACGTGCGTGCGCCGCCGGTGATGTCGAGCGCGTTGGGCGCGCCGGTGAGCGTCCAGTTGGTCACGCCGAATGTGGCGGCGTTGATATCGAATTCGACGTAGCGCCCCCGGATGGTGATCGTGGGCCCGACCGAACCGGCAGGTACGTTGGCATTGAACGCCCCCGACGCTGCGGGCGCCCCGCCCGAAAACGACACTGTGAAGCCTCCGCCTTCGCAACCGTTCGACGATGCCGCCCGCGCGTGGGGCAGGGCCAAAGCGCCCGCGACCAGCAGGCCAGCGAGCGCCAGCCCGCGTGTGCCCCATCTGGCGGGGCTGATGATTTCCAAGCGACGTTCATTCATGTTGGACTCCTCATTCAGCGCTGACCGCAGCGCTAGCGGTGCGGCCCTCAACACGCCGCGCAGAGTCACCATAAATGGGTTAAAAGCACATATCAATCTGAATAGGACTTAATAAAGATTCTGATTACGTGCTCAGGTAACAAAATAAGCACTAAAAGCCAAGGACTTGGGGGAAGTAACCCAACAAAAGATCCCCAAGTTCGGGGGTCGTCATCAATATTTGCACTAGTCTGGTGCAGTCTGGACCGGAGGGCGACGCTCACGAACAATTACGTGTGACCACCCCTACCGGGTGACGGTGAGGGCCTACAGCGCCGCGCTGGGCCCGCCCTGACGCGCCAGGTGCACCTGGTGCAGCGTAATCTTGCGCACCTCGGCCTCGCTGGTTTCAATATGGGCGCGCAGCAGCATGGCGGCCTGGTCGCCGCGTTTGCGCTGGATGGCCTTGAGAATCTTGGCGTGCTCGTCGTAGGTGGCGTCGATGCGCGCCTGCTGGGTGAAGTCAAGCCGGCGGATGATGCGGATGCGGTCCGTCACGTCGCGGTGCACGCGCGCCATCTCGGCGTTGCCCGCCGCGCCCACCAGCGCACAGTGGAAAGCCTCGTCCCACTTCGCGACCTGCGCTCCGTCAGCGCTGCGTTCGGGCAGCGGCACCAGCCAGATCGCGGCCAACTCGTCCAGCACTGCACCGTTGATCCGCTCGTTGTCGGCACACAGGCGTTGCGCAGCCGTCGTTTCCAGCACCATCCGCAGGTCGTAGAGCTGCTCAAACTGGTCAAAGTCAAATGGCAGCACCCGCCAGCCACTGCGAAACAGCACCTCGACATAGCCCTCCTGCTGCAGGCGGAACAGCGCCTGGCGCACCGGTGTGCGCGACACGCCGAGCCGCTCGCTGAGCTCGTTCTCGGTGAACCGGTCTCCCGGCACCAGCTTGAAGTCGGCGATATCGCGCTTGAGCTGGGCGTAAACCTCGTCGGCTCGCGAGCGGTGGGCCGGCGCCTGTACGAAGGCGGCGTGGCGTCGGGCGGTGGTGTGCACGGAGAAGCTCTATCAGCCCTGCCGCGCCGGCAGCGCTGCCAATGCAGGCAGCAGCTGCGCGCTGGTGGCGGTCCAGCCGACGATGGCGCCTTGCGCGCGCATCATCTCCACGGCGGCTGCCTTGAAATGCGGAAAATAGCTCTCGGTGCAGTCTTCTAGCAGCAGGCTGTCGTAGCCCCGGTCATTGGCTTCGCGCATCGAGGTCTGCACGCACACCTCGGTGGTGACGCCCATGAACACCAAATGCGTGGTCTGCGCCTGCTGAAGCAGATTGTGCAAGGGCGTGGCGTAGAACGCGCCTTTGCCCGGCTTGTCCAGCACGATCTCGCCTGCGGCGCGGCGCTGTCCAGCACGGCTTGCGATGGCTTGGCGGTGGAGGCCGACAGTTGCGAAGGTTGCACCATTTGGAGGCATTCAATCTTGTATCCAAGATGTGGAGCAAGGCGCATGCCAAGGCAAGCTGACCGTGGTGACGGCAGCGCGGGCGCGTGTTTACAGGGGGATGAGATGCGTGGGAGACGCTGGAGCGGGTGAAGGGAATCGAACCCTCGTATGAAGCTTGGGAAGCTGCCGTTCTGCCATTGAACTACACCCGCGAGAGGGCGGATTATAGGCGGGTGACCGATGGAGCGACCCAACACGGGCGCTTCTTGCCGATCCCGTTTGCCGAACCGGCAGGGCCACCGGCGCCGAGTCAGCGTCTGCACATGTGGATACAACCAGGCCCTCGCCCGGGCGTCTGCACCGGCCTTCCTTTGATGGCCCTGTACCAGCGGGGGATACCTGCCCGCCTGCTACCCGTCAGAACCGGTTTTTTCGATGATTTAGCCCCGTTGTCCTCACCATATGGTCATAGTTTGCTATATAAATAATAGCAATCAAGACAGCACGCCAACGTCCGCTTCTGGCACGTGCAGCGCCGCCGCCCGCCCGTGGATGGGTAGTCACCCCATGCAAAAAGTAGGGTGACTACCCATGCCATTAGAGGGACTCGACGTAACGAAAAATCATTGCAAACGTATTGGAATGTATCCAGCGCAGCCGATCCTTTGTGGTCGTTGTGACCCAGCCGGAAGCGCCAGGGGAGGCGATATGAACACATTCACAGTACCTGCAAGGCTCGTTCTGGCCCTGGGCTTGGCTGGCGCATTGTCGGCGCAAGCCCAGATGATGTGCCCGGCGCGTCTGGCACCGGGCAGCGTGATACCGGACCCACCGATGGTCAGGGCCAGCAACGGCGTGATCGGCGGCACGCTGGTGGCGCACTTTGACGGCGACCCGACTGTCGGCCGCGAAGGCCGGTATTGCCTGATGTACTCCGGCGACCCGACCAAGCCGCCCCTGGAGGCCCCGGTGTTCCGGCTGGCACCGGGCGAGCGCATCGGCTTCAGCCTGGTCAACCGCATGCCCAACACCGCGCCGACCGCGGTGCACGGCTGGAACCCGGCGCTCAATCCGCCCGGCAGCAACACCTCGCCGTGCAGCCCGCAGGCCGTGATGCAGCAGTTCAGCGCCAACCTGCATTTCCACGGTACCAACGTCAAGCCGGTGTGCGGGTCGGACGAGGCCATCACCACGCTGGCGGCGCCCCAGGGGGCGGCCTGGCAGTACAACTTCGCGATCCCCGACAACGTCGCGCCGGGTCTGGACTGGTACCACCCGCACGTGCATGGCATCGCGCAGGAACAAATCCTGGGCGGCATGACGGGCGCGCTGGTGATCGATTCGCCCAACCAGATGCCCAACGTGGTGGGGGGCTTGCGCGAGCGCATCCTGATGGTGCGCGACCAGGACCCGGACCCGGCGCCGCCCGGCGTGCGCTTCATCGACCGGCCCGACGTGATCGAAGCGCTGGGCGTGCCGCGCCAGCAGCGCGAGATTCTGGACGCCAACGGCCTGCCCGCCTCCAATGCCCTTCTCAACACCCTGCTGGCCGGCGGCACGGTGCTGACGCGCAGCGCCGAAGCCCCCGACACCGCGGCCCTGCCCAGCGTGGTGCCACCGTGGAAAGACCTCTCGGTCAACAAGGTCCAGGTGAAGTTCGCGCCGAGTGCCGGCGGCATTGCCGGCTATACGCCGCCCGGCGTGGTGCGCATGGAGGCGGCCAGCGAGTTCTGGCGCGTGGCCAATGCGTCGGCCGACAGCTATGTGCGGCTGCAGGTGCGCTTCACGGTGAACGGCACGACCACGCCGCAGGTGCTGCGCGTGGTGGCGATGGACGGTATTCCCGTCTCGGCGCCGACCGGCCAGCTGCTGTTTGACGACAACACGC
>JANOBJ010000302.1:0-9715 GCA_031411575.1 Betaproteobacteria bacterium
CTGATGCGGGCAGCGCGCTCGGCGAAGCGTTTCGCGAACTCGGCGTAGATGCTCTTCTGCACCAGGATGCGCGAGCCGGCGGTGCAGCGCTCGCCGTTGTTCGAGAAGATCATGAACACGGCGGCGTCCAATGCTCGCTCCAGGTTCGCATCGTCAAAGATCACGAACGGGCTCTTGCCGCCCAACTCCATGCTGAACTTCTTGAGACCAGCGCTCTTGACGATGCGGTTGCCAGTGGCGGTGGAGCCGGTGAACGAGATCGCGCGCACGTCCGGGTGGGCGCACAGCGGCTCGCCGGCATCCTTGCCGTAGCCGTGCACGAGGTTCAGTACACCGGGTGGAATGCCCGCCTCGAGTGCCAGTTCACCCAGCCGCGCAGCGGTCAATGGTGACAGCTCGCTCATCTTGAGCACGGCGGTATTGCCGAAGGCCAGGCAGGGCGCCACTTTCCAGGTGGCGGTCATGAAGGGCACGTTCCAGGGCGAGATCAGCGAGCACACGCCGACCGGGTGGAACAGCGTGTAGTTCAGGTGCGTTTCGGTCGGGTAGGTGTGGCCATCGACGCGCGTGCACATTTCGGCAAAGTAATAGAAATTATCAGCCGCGCGCGGGATCAGCTGCTTCCGGTTTGTGCAATCACCTGGCCGCTGTCGTTGGTCTCGGTCTTTGCGATCTCCGGCACATGTGCGGCGATCAGGTCGCCGAGTTTTCGGATGAGTTTGGCGCGTTGCGGGGCTGGCGTGGCGGCCCACGCCGGAAACGCTGCCTTGGCTGCGGCGACGGCGGCGTTGACCTCCGCCTCACCGCCCGCAGCGACCTCGGCCAGCACTTCCTGCGTGGCCGGGTTCACAGTCTCGAAGTAGGCGCTGCTGGAAACCGGCTTGCCGTTGATCAGGTGATCGACTCTCATACGGCTCCTTTGATCGTGTTGTACAGCGCGCCCAGCCGCTCAATCTCGGTGATGACGACATCGCCCGGCTGACAATCGACCACACCGTCGGGTGTACCGGTGAGGATCAGGTCCCCCGGCTGCAGCGTCATGAAACTGGAAAAGTACTCGATCAGGAACGGAACATCAAAGATCATGCCGCGCGTGTTGCCTGATTGTGTGACCGCTCCATTCACGGTTGTTGTCAGTGCCAGGGCCATCGAATCGGGGATGTCTTTCGCATCCACGAGCCACGGACCGAGCGGCGTGCAGGTGTCGCGGTTCTTCACGCGCAGGTTGGGCCGGTACCAGTTCTCCAGGTAGTCGCGGATCGCGTAGTCATTGGCTACGGTGTAGCCAGCGATGAAGTCATAAGCGTCGTCGCGCCTGACCTTGCGGGCGGTCTTGTCGATCACCACTGTGAGTTCGCACTCGTAGTGCATGAACTGCACCCCAGCGGGCCGGATCGTGTGCTGGCGATGCCCCGTCAGCGTGCCCTCGCCCTTGATGAACACCAGTGGCTCTTCTGGTGCCTTGAATTCGAGTTCTTTGGCGTGGTCGGCGTAGTTCAAGCCCAGCGCGAGGATGGTGCGCGGGCGGCGTGTGGGTGCGAGCGGGGGCAACCAGGTCACCGCCTCGGGCGCCACCACCGTGCCGTCAGTCAGCAGCAACTGGCCGTCGCGCTCCGTCGCGTCGTGCACCACGCCGTGGTGGATCACGCGTGCGTGCTTCATGACGCGTCCTCTGTCAGAGCATTGCTCAGCGTGCCGAATCCGGGTGCGCTGATGTCGATGCGGTCACCCACCTGGGCCAGTGGGCGGCCTGCATCGCAGCCGAGCATCAGCACATCGCCTGCTCGCAGGGTCATGAACGCGTTGACATCAGCCAGCAGCTGCGCCGCGTTGCGCACCAGATCAACGAAGCGCATCGACTGGTGCAGCGTGCCGTTGATGCGAACCTCGAGCGTGAAGGTGGCCGGATCGCCCGCCTCGCCAGCGGGAACCATCGCCGAACCGATGCCCAAGAATCCATCCAGGCACTTGAACTTGACGGGCGGCCGGAAGAAGCTCGCATGCGGGATCGACAGGTCGTTCATCAGCACATAGCCCGCCACCGCGCCGGCTTCACCGATCACCATCGCAATCGTCGCGCCCACCTCGACCTGCGGCACCCGCGCAGGCACGGGGATGCTGGCGCCGTGCGCGCTCCAGGTGTTGGCCGGCTTGACGTAGAGCACGGGCGCCTGGGGTGGCGCCTTGTACGGCGGCAGATTCATGTGCGGCGCGAGCGCCTCGACCTCGGCGCGAAAATTCAGCAGCGTGCCGTAAACCGTGCCTGATGGCAGGTAACCCGAATCACTGCTCACGGCTGCTCCAGTTCAATCACCTCATCGAGCAGGGCGTAGAGCTGCGTGAGCTTCGGCTTGCCCAGTGATTTTTCCATCCAGCCGTAGTGCGCCTCGATGGTGAGCGAGAGTTTTTCGACCAGTTTCAAGCCCTTGGCGGTGGCCTTGACGACCGTACGGCGCTGGTCGTTGGGGTCACTGGCGCGCCGGATCAGGCCGTCGCGCTCCATGCGCGCCAGCACGCCCGTGAGGCTGGGGCCGAGGATGAATGCCTCGCGCGCGACCCGTCCGGTTTCCACCGTGCCGTGTTCGCCCAATACCCGCAGCACGCGCCACTGCTGGTCGGACAGCCCGTGCTCGCGCAGGCTGGGGCGCGTGTGCGCCATCACGGACTCGCGCGCCTGCAGCAACAGGCGGGGCAGGTTGCGGTGGACAAACGGGGTCGTCAAGGCGGGCATGCTGCTGCGGTCTCTATCTGGTGATTGCTTCCATTTACTTAATATATTAAATGAATGTCTCCGGGGCTGCAAGCGGCCGCTGCCGCCGCGACATGAGCGGTTTCCCGGTCGGTGATCGTTGAAACACCCATAACTGGTTGTTTGTACAGTACCATTCGAGCATGGCCAAGGAAAAAACCGTCTATACCTGCAACGAATGCGGCGGCACCAGCCCCAAGTGGCTGGGCAAGTGCCCCGCCTGCAACGCGTGGAACACGCTGGTCGAGTCGGTCGCCGATTCGGCCAGCCCCGTCAAGAACCGCTTTGCCAGCCTGGCCAAGACCGCCGAAGTGGCGGTGCTGGCCGACATCGAGGCCACCGACATTCAGCGCACACCCACCGGGCAGGAAGAGCTGGATCGGGTGCTGGGGGGCGGCATTGTGGAAGGCGGCGTGGTGCTGATCGGCGGCGACCCCGGCATCGGCAAGTCCACGCTGCTGCTGCAGGCGCTGGATTCGATCGAGCGCGGCGGCCTGCGCACGCTCTACGTCACCGGCGAGGAAAGCGGCGCGCAGGTGGCGCTGCGCTCGCGCCGGCTCGGGTTGGACCGCTCGCAGGTCAAGGTGCTGGCCGAGATCCAGCTGGAGAAAATCCTCGCCACGCTGGACGCGATGCAACCCGGCATCGCGGTGATCGACTCGATCCAGACGGTGTATTCCGACCAGCTGACCTCGGCGCCCGGTTCGGTGGCGCAGGTGCGCGAGTGCGCCGCGCACCTCACCCGCGCGGCCAAGGCCAGCGGCGTGTGCATCGTGCTGGTCGGCCATGTGACCAAAGAGGGCGCGCTGGCCGGACCGCGCGTGCTGGAGCACATGGTGGACACGGTGCTGTACTTCGAAGGCGACACGCATTCCAGCTTCCGGCTGGTGCGCGCCATCAAGAACCGGTTCGGCGCGGTGAACGAGATTGGCGTGTTTGCCATGACCGAGAAGGGCCTGAAGGGCGTGAGTAACCCGAGCGCGATTTTCCTGAGCCAGCACCCCCAGCCCGTGCCTGGCAGCTGCGTGATGGTGACGCTCGAAGGCACCCGGCCGATGCTGGTGGAAATCCAGGCGCTGGTGGACTCGGGCGGGCCATCGCCCCGGCGCCTCTCGGTGGGCCTGGACCGTGACCGGCTGGCGATGCTGCTGGCTGTGCTGCACCGCCATGCGGGCGTGGCCTGCATGGACCAGGATGTGTTTGTGAACGCCGTGGGCGGCGTGCGCATCACCGAGCCGGCGGCCGATCTGGCGGTGATGCTGGCCATCACCTCGTCCTTGCGCGGCAAGGCGCTGCCCAAGGGGTTCATTGCGTTTGGCGAAGTGGGCCTGGCCGGCGAAGTGCGGCCCGCGCCCAGAGGCCAGGAGCGCCTGCGCGAAGCCGCCAAGCTGGGCTTCAGCGTGGCCGTGGTGCCCAAGGCCAACGCGCCGAAAAAGGGCTCCAGGGAGATCGAGGGCTTGACGATCCACGCGGTGGAGCGCATCGAGCAGGCGATGGACGTGGTGCGCGGCCTCGGCTGAGACTGGGCAGCGCAGCCTCTTCAGGCCCGTGTGCTATAATATATATAGCAAACAATGACCACAGGGCAAGGACAACAGCCTGCTTCGGCTTGAAAATCCGGCTTTTCACCGGTTTTCAGGCTGCGGGTTCATCGGGCTCGCCACTCGTAGACAATCACGGCATGAATTTTCAGAAGATCGTGTTTCCGGTGGCTGGCGCCGTGCTGGTCGCTGCCGCTTACCGTGCCTACGCCTGGCCGGGTGTGGCGGTGGTGGCGGGCGCCATCGTGATGTGGGTGCTGCTGCACTTCACGCGCATGATGACCGTGCTGCGCCGCGCCGCGGACCACCCGGTCGGCTATGTGGGCAGCGCGGTCATGCTCAACGCCCGCCTCAAGCCCGGCGTGACGCTGCTGCATGTGGTGGCCATGACGCGCTCGCTGGGTGCCCTGCAATCGCCCCGCGACGAGCAGCCCGAGGTTTATCGCTGGACCGATGGTTCGGAGTCGCACGTGACCTGCACCTTCGCGGGCGGCAAGCTCACCGGCTGGACCTTGTTCCGCCCGTCGGTGCCCGATGAGCCGCCCGCGCTCCCGGCCCCTTAAAATCAGCGGTTTCGCCCCCCTGAACCGCATTCAAAGGAATTTTCCATGAGCCCCGCCACCCCTGCAGCCCCGCCCTCCATGGACGACCGCGACGGCAAGATCTGGATGGACGGCCAGATGGTCGACTGGCGCGACGCCAAGATCCATGTGCTGACCCACACCCTGCACTACGGCTGCGGCGCGTTTGAAGGCGTGCGCGCCTACAACACCGTGGGCGGCACCGCGATCTTCCGCCTGGAGGAGCACACCGAGCGGCTGTTCAACAGCGCCAAGATCCTGCGCATGAAAATTCCGTTTACGCAGGAGCAAGTCATGCAGGCCACGCTGGATGTGGTGCGCGTCAACAAGCTGCCCAGCTGCTACATCCGCCCGCTGACCTGGATCGGGTCGGAGAAGCTGGGCGTGTCGCCCAAAGGCAACCGCATTCACCTGATGGTGGCGGCTTGGCCCTGGGGCGCCTACCTGGGCGACGAGGGTCTGAAACGCGGCATCCGCGTCAAGACCTCCAGCTTCACCCGGCACCACGTCAACATCACCATGATTCACGCCAAGGCCGTGAGCAACTACACCAATTCGATCCTGGCCAATATGGAAGCCACCGACGAGGGCTACGACGAAGCGCTGCTGCTCGACCCGCAGGGCTTCGTGTCCGAGGGCGCGGGCGAGAACGTATTTGTGGTGCGCAAGGGCGTGGTCTATACCCCTGACGCCAGCGCCGGCGCACTCAACGGCATCACCCGCAACACCATCTTCTCGATCTGTGAGGACCTGGGCATCCCGCTGCGCGAGAAGCCCATCACGCGCGACGAAATCTACATCGCCGACGAGGCGTTTTTCAGCGGCACGGCTGCGGAGGTCACGCCGATCCGCGAGCTGGATCGCGTTGAAATCGGCTCCGGTTCGCGCGGCCCGATCACCGAGAAAATCCAGACGGCGTTCTTTGACATCGTCAACGGCCGCAACCCGAAGTACGGGCACTGGCTTGCCAAAGTCGCAGCATGAGCAAATCGACCGTCGACATCCTGGCCAAGGACCTGAACCCGCAGGGCGGCGTGTTCTGCCCCAACAAGCTCGCTGGCATGGCGCTGTGGAACTCTCACCCGCGCGTGTTCCTTGATGTGGCGAGCAGCGGCGAAGCCAAGTGCCCCTACTGCGGCACCGTCTACCGCCTGAAGGAAGGCGAATCGGCCGGGCACCACCATTGAGCGCCGCAGGCCGCGCGCACCTTGACCTGGGCTGCGGCACCAAGCCCCGCAACCCGTATGGCTGCGAGCGGCTCTACGGTGTGGACATACGGGCCGGGCTGCAGGCGCCCGGTGTGGTCGAGATCGTGGCGGCCAACCTGAGCGTTCAGCCCATTCCGTTTCCCGACAACCATTTCGATTCGCTCTCGGCCTACGATTTCTTCGAGCATGTGCCGCGCGTGGCACTGGACTACGCCAGTGGCACCACGCACTTCCCGTTTGTGCAACTCATGAACGAGATCTGGCGCGTGCTCAAGCCGGGCGGCGTGCTGTACGCCGTCACGCCGGCCTACCCGCACGAGAAGGCGTTTCGCGACCCCACCCATGTCAACATCATTGCGGCCAAGACGCAGCGCTACTTCACGCGGCCCGAGTTGATCGCGCGCATGTATGGCTTCACCGGTGATTTCAGGCTGATGCGCCAGCAGCGCGTCTATATCCGAGGTGACTACGAGCCACGCCAGCCGGGGCTGGGGCGGCGAGTGCTGCGCCTGCTCGACGCGCTGGCGGGCAAGCGCGCGCACCTGGTGTGGGAGTTCGAAGCGCTCAAGCCCGACGGAGCGCCGCGTGTCGGATGACGCCGCGCGGCCTGCGCTTGCGCAGGTCAGCGTCATCGTCGTCACCTTCAACAGCGCGCATTGCCTGCCTGATCTGGCCGGCCCGCTGGCCGACTTTCCCCACGTGACGGTGGTGGACAACGCCAGCAATGACGGCGCCGCCGCGCAAACGCGCCGCCTGATCCCGCAGGCGCGCGTGATCGAGAACCCGCGCAACCTCGGCTTTGGCGCCGCCAACAACCTGGGCCTGCGCGAGGCCACGACGCCGTACGCCCTGCTGCTCAACCCCGACTGTGAAGTCAGCGCGGCGAAAGTGCTGGAACTGCTGGCGGTGGCTCACCAGCACCCCGATGCGGCCCTGGTGGCGCCGCAGTTGCTGCGCGAATCGGGCGCGGCCGAGATCAACTACCGCTGGCCTTCCACGCGCTGGCGCTCGCGCGGCCCGGGTGCGGATGCGCTCTGCTGTGTGGGGTTTGCGTGTGGCGCCGCGCTGCTGCTCAACCTGCGCGTGATGCGCGAGGTCGGCTTCTTTGATGAGGCGTTCTTTCTGTACTACGAAGACGACGACCTGTGCAAGCGCGTGTTCGACGCGCGCCGCGCGATCCTGCTGGTGCCCTCAGTGACGCTGGTGCACGCGTCACGCGGCTCGGTGCGCGGCACCCAACCGTGGCGCGCGGAATACCTGCGCGGCTACCACCATGCGCAGTCCAAGCTGCTGTTCACGGCCAAGCACGAAAGCGCCGCGCGCGCCCGGGCCCAGCGCTGGCGGGTGCTGGCGTTGGCGCTGCTCACGTTGCCCCTGCGCCTGCTGGCACCGGCGCCGGGTCAGGTGGCGCGGCTGGCCGGGCGCATCAGCGGGCTGTGGCACGCGCGGGTGTAACGAAGCGCTGCTGGCGATCAGCAGTTGTATCTTCGCACCCACCTTTCAAGCACGCAAAAAAAGGCCACCTTGCGGTGGCCTTGTAAAGTCCTCGAAAGGACGTCGTTGGGATTCCTGAATCTCTTCCAATCTATTCTGTATCTTTTCTACGGGCCGGCCCGAAAGCGTTCGCCTTTTGTGGTTGTGACAGCAACTGGATTAACTGTAGCTAATGTTGCTGTCCCGCGCATCCCGCATTTGGGGGATAAATCTGGTGAATTGACCTTATTTTCGTGATTTTTTGCCAACATGCCAATGGCGTATTGCACGAATCAGGGCCGTATGGCGGGTAAATTTACGACAAAAGTGGCACCGCCGCCCGACGTCTCTTCACAGCTCACGCTTCCGGCATGCCGCTGCGTGATGGATTTCACCAATGACAGGCCCAGCCCGACGCCACCGTGCCGCTCGCTGGCCCCTGGCAGCCGGTAAAACGGCTCAAAAATGCGCTCGCGCAGGTCCGGCGGTACGCCCGGCCCCTGGTCGCTCACGCGCAGGATGGCTCGCGGCCCGTCCTGCGCCACCTGCACCGTGACCGGCCCATTGCTGTAGCGACGGGCATTTTCCAGCAGGTTGCGAAGCAGCCGCCGCAGCAGTTTGGAGACACCGTACACCACCAGCGTGCCCTGCGGGGACGGCGCGGTGTGGAGTTCGGCGCCGACACGCGCGCATTCCTCGGCGGCCAGACCGGTCAGATCCACCGCTTCCACCGTGCCCATGTCGGCCTCGCGCGCGTCCAGCCGGCTGGCCAGCAGGATTTCGTCGATCAGCTGGTCGAGTTCGGCGATGTTGCGCGAGATTTCGTCGCGCGCGTTCGGCGAGGGGTTGGTGCCCATCAGCTCCAGCCCCATGCGAATGCGCGCCAGCGGCGAGCGCAGCTCGTGCGAGGCGTTCGCCAACAGTGATTTTTGCGAAACCAGCAGCGATTGCTGCGTGGCCATCAGGTTTTCAATGCGTTCGGCCGCGTCGTTGAAGCGGCTCGACAGATCAGCCACCTCGTCCTGGCCGCGCACCGGTACCCGCACCGACAAATCGCCATCACCCCAGCGTTGCACGCCACGCTGCAGCGCCTCCAGCCGCTGGGTGAGCCGGCGCACGATCGGGTACACGCCCAGCGCCACGGCCGTGCCCACCAGCGCCAGCATCCAGAGAAAGCCGTAGGGCGGGCGCGTCCAGGGTGGCGGCGGCGGGCCGGGCGGGCGCCGGTTGGCGCGTGGCGGCAGCGTGATCTGCAGCGTCTGGCCGTCTTTCAGCGTTACGTCGAATTCAATGGGCTGACCCTGCAGCCGGCCGGGCGGGGTCTGCGCCTGGCCAATCAGCTCGCCCGCCGCGTTGCGCACCAACAGTTCGCGCGGCGACGGCTGCGGCAGATTGTGCTCGGCCGCCACGCGCCAGGCCCAGCCCACCACCAGCGTCAGCACCGCCATGCCGCCCACCACGGCAAGCCAGATGCGCAGGTAAAGCCGACGGGAAAACGCGCTGAACAGTGCCATGAACGCAGGGAATTACTCAGCCGCCAGCGGCCGCCGCTCCGGGCCGCCCCAAGCAAGGCCAGCCCCCGAGGGGCTGAGGGCTGCGGCTCCCGGCCTGCCTGCGCAGGGCGGGACAGTCCAAGGGGACGATGCCTCTGGCAGCGTCTCGTCCAGCGAACCACACGCAGTGGGGAGCGTGGGGGCCATACGCTCAGTCCTGTTGCTTGGCGAAGACGTACCCGACCCCGCGAACGGTCAGGATGCGCTTGGGGTTCTTGGCGTCAACCTCGATGGCGGCGCGGATACGGCCCATGTGCACGTCGATCGAGCGGTCAAACGCCTCCAGTTCGCGGCCGCGCACGGCTTCCATGATCTGGTCGCGCGTGAGCACGCGGCCAGCGCGCTCGGCCAGCGCGATCAACAGGTCGAACTGGTAGGAGGTGAGATCGCAGGGCGCGTTGTCCACCATCACGCTGCGCGCATCGCGGTCGATTTCCAGCGAGCCAAAACGCATCACCTTGGCCGAGGGCGCGGCGCCTTCGCCACGGCGGCGCAGCACGGCGCGGATGCGCGCCAGCAGCTCGCGCGGCTCGAACGGCTTGGGCAGGTAATCGTCGGCACCGAGCTCCAGGCCGATGATGCGGTCCATCGGGTCGCCCTTGGCGGTGAG
>JANOBJ010000303.1:0-3113 GCA_031411575.1 Betaproteobacteria bacterium
GCCAATGACTGGATGCCCAACCTGGACGACATCCGCGCCAAGATCACGCCGCGCACCAAGGGCATCGTGGTCATCAACCCCAACAACCCGACGGGCGTGCTGTATTCGACCGAGTTGCTCAAGGGCATTGTCGACATTGCGCGCCAACATGGCCTGGTGGTCATGGCCGACGAGGTGTACGACAAGGTGCTGTATGACGGCGTGAAGCACACCGCCATCGCCAGCCTGTCCACCGATGTGCTCACGCTCACCTTTAATTCGCTGTCCAAAAGCTACCGCTCCTGCGGCTACCGCGCAGGCTGGATGGTGGTGTCGGGCGACAAGAAAAACGCCAGCGACTACATCGAGGGCCTGACCATGCTCTCCAACATGAAGCTGTGCTCCAACGTGCCGGGCCAGTGGGCGATCCAGACGGCTTTGGGCGGCTATCAGAGCATCAACGACCTGGTGTGCGAGGGGGGGCGGCTGCGCCGCCAGCGCGACCTGGCCTACGAGCTGATCACCGCGATTCCGGGCGTCAGCTGCGTCAAGCCACAGGCCGCGCTGTACATGTTTCCCAAGCTCGACCCCAAGGTCTATCCGATCGACGATGACCGGCAGTTCTTCCTGGAGCTGTTGCGCGAGACACGGGTGATGCTGGTGCAGGGCAGCGGCTTCAACTGGCCGCAGCCGGATCACTTCCGCATCGTGTTCCTGCCGCACGAAGATGATTTGCGGGAGGCGATCGGGCGCATCGCGAAGTTCCTGGAATCCTGGCGCAAGCGGCACACGAGCTGAGTGGTGCGGCCTGAACAGGCCCCATCTCATCTGATCGTGCGCACCGCAGCCGATTTTTGAATGCTATCATAATTATAGCTAACTATGACCACCCCGTGCGGACCTCAAGCCGATTTAACCTGAAAACACCATGAAACCGATACAAGTGGGCCTGCTGGGCATAGGCACCGTGGGCAGCGGCACCTTCAATGTGCTGCGCCGCAACCAGGAAGAGATCAAGCGCCGCGCGGGCCGTGGCATCGAGATCACGATGGTGGCCGATCTGGACACCGCGCGGGCGCAGGCCATCGTCGGCGACGGCGTGGCGGTGGTCAACGACGCGCGCGCGGTGATCGCCAACCCCGAGATCGACATCGTGATCGAGTTGATCGGCGGCTACGGCATCGCCCGCCAGCTGGTGATGGAAGCCGTTGCCGCCGGCAAGCACGTCGTTACCGCCAACAAGGCGCTGCTGGCCGTGCACGGTACCGAGATCTTCAAGGCCGCGCAGGCCCGGGGCGTGATGGTGGCGTTCGAGGCGGCGGTGGCCGGCGGCATCCCCATCATCAAGGCGCTGCGCGAAGGCCTAACCGCCAACAGCATCCAGTGGGTGGCCGGCATCATCAACGGCACCACCAATTTCATCCTGTCGGAGATGCGCGACAAGCGGCTCGACTTTGACGTGGTGCTGAAGGAAGCCCAGCGGCTGGGCTACGCCGAGGCCGACCCGACCTTTGACATCGAAGGCGTGGACGCGGCGCACAAGGCCACCATCATGAGCGCGATTGCGTTCGGCATTCCGGTGCAGTTTGACAAAGCCTATGTGGAAGGCATCACGAAGCTGGGCGCGGTGGACCTGAAGTATGCCGAGCAACTGGGTTACCGCATCAAGCTGCTCGGCATTGCCAAGCGCCGGCGCGCCACCGCAACCAACCCCACCGACGGCATCGAGCTGCGCGTCCACCCGAGCCTGGTGCCCGCGCGGCGGCTGATCGCCAACGTCGAAGGCGCGATGAACGCCGTGATGGTGCAGGGCGACGCCGTGGGCACCACGCTGTACTACGGCAAGGGCGCGGGCAGCGAGCCCACCGCCAGCGCCGTGATTGCCGACCTGGTGGACATCACCCGTCTGCACACGGCCGACGCCGCGCAGCGCGTGCCGCATCTGGCGTTCCAGCCTGACGCCATGAGCGACCTGCCGGTGCTGACCATGAGCGAGGTGGTGACCAGCTACTACCTGCGCCTGCGCGTGGCTGATGAGGCCGGCGTGCTGGCCAAGGTCACGGGCATCCTGGCCGCTGCCGGCATCAGCATCGACGCGGTGCTGCAGCGCGAGGCCGACGAGGTGGGCGGCGAGGGATCGACCTCCACCGACCTCATCATCCTCACGCACGACACGCGCGAAGGCACGATGGACGATGCGCTGGCCGAGATGCAGGCGCTGCCCACCGTGCTCGCACCCATCACCCGCATCCGAAAAGAAGAGCTCGCTTGAAGTACCTGAGCACGCGCGGCCACGCGGACCGCAAGCACTTTTGCGAAATCCTGCTCGAGGGGCTGGCGCCGGATGGTGGCCTGTACCTGCCAGAGCACTACCCGCAGGTGGACGCCGCGACGCTGGAAAAGTGGCGCGGTCTGCCGTATGCCGACCTCGCTTTCGAGATTCTGTCGCTGTATATCGACGACATTCCCGCCGCCGATCTGAAGGCGATCTGCCGCAAGACCTACACCCCGGCGGTGTTCGGTACCGAGGCGATTGTTCCGCTCAAGCCGCTCGGCGACGGCTTCTACCTCGAAGCCTTGTCCAACGGCCCCACGCTGGCGTTCAAGGACATGGCGATGCAGCTGCTGGGCAACCTGTTCGAGTACCAGCTGGCGCGCCGTGGCGAACAGCTCAACATCCTCGGCGCCACCAGCGGCGACACCGGCAGCGCGGCCGAGTACGCGATGCGCGGCAAGCAGGGTGTGCGCGTCTTCATGCTCAGCCCGAACGTCCGCATGAGCCCGTTCCAGCAGGCGCAGATGTTCAGCCTGCAGGACAAAAACATCCACAACCTCGCGGTGGACGGCGTGTTTGACGACTGCCAGGACATCGTCAAGGCGGTGTCGAACGACCTGGGTTTCAAGCGCCGCTACAAGATCGGTACCGTCAACTCGATCAACTGGGCACGGCTGCTGGCGCAGGTGGTGTATTACTTTGCTGGGTACCTGCAGGCCCCCACGCTCCCCGCTGCGGGTGGTTCGCTGCCCCCCGAGGGGGAGCGTTCCGCCTTGGGGCGGCCCGGCGGCGGAACCCAGGCCCCCACGCTCCCCGCTACGCGTGGTTCGCTGCCCCCCGAGGGGGCTGATTCGCCTTG
>JANOBJ010000304.1:0-11079 GCA_031411575.1 Betaproteobacteria bacterium
GACGAAGCCGCCATGGCGAAGAACCGCCGCGCGGAGATCGTCTACCGATGAAAGGTGGTAACGCCATGTTGCTCGATACCTCGTCTCGGATCCGATCAGCCGGCCGGTTGCGCAGGGTGTTGCTGGCATTGGCCTGCCTGGCAAGTCTCAACGCCAGCGCAGGGCTGTTTGACGACGACGAGGCGCGCAAGGCGATTCTGGACTTGCGCCAGAAAATCGACGCCACCCGACAATCCGCCGATGCGCAGAACGGGCGTCTGGCCGAAGAGAACACCCAGTTGCGGCGCAGCCTGCTGGACTTGCAGGCCCAGATCGAAACCCTGAAAGCCGAACTGGCGCGACTGCGTGGCCAGGACGAGCAGCTCACACGCGACGTCGCCGACGTGCAGCGGCGCCAGAAAGACCTGGCCCAGGGGCTGGATGAGCGGTTCCGCAAGTTCGAGCCCGCCAAGGTGTCGCTGGATGGACGCGAGTTCTCGGCTGACCCGGCCGAAAAGCGCGATTTCGAGGCGGCTCTGGCGATCTTCCGCAAGGGCGAGTTCGTCGCCGCGCAGACCGCACTCGTTGATTTCATGCGGCGTTACCCGCAGAGCGGCTACAACCCGTCGGCCCTGTTCTGGCTGGGCAATGCCCAGTACGCCACCCGCAACTACCAGGAAGCCATAACGAATTTCCGCAACCTGCTGGCGCAGGCGCCCGAGCACCCGCGTGCGCCCGAGGCGCTGCTGTCCATCGCCAACTGCCAGATCGAGCTGAAAGACACGCGCGCCGCACGCCTGACGCTGGACAACCTGAGCAAGACTTATCCGCAGTCCGAAGCGGCCCAGGCCGGGAAAGAGCGTCTGGCGCGGCTCCGGTAAGCCCGCGGCCCGTAAAATCGGGCGATGCAAGCTTCTGATCTTTCCGCGCTCACCGCCCAAGTGCTGTGGGCCGCTTTCATTCTTTCGGCTGTGTTTGGTGCGATTGCGCAACGCACGCACTTCTGCACCATGGGCGCGGTCAGCGACGTCGTCAACATGGGCGACTGGTCGCGCATGCGGCAGTGGGGCATGGCCATTGGGGTGGCCATCATCGGCTTCGCGGTGCTGGTCTTCACCGGCACCTTGGACCCGGCCAAGACACTGTACGCATCGACCCGCTGGCTCTGGCTGTCAGCCGCTGTGGGGGGCAGCCTGTTTGGCTTTGGGATGGTGCTGGCCTCGGGCTGCGGCAGCAAGACGCTGGTGCGCATCGGCGGCGGCAGCCTCAAGTCGCTGGTGGTGTTTGTGGTGATGGGCGTCGCCGCGTTTGCCACGCTCAAGGGTGTGACGGCCGTGCTGCGGGTCTCCACAGTCGATCAGGTTACTATTAATATGATAGCAAACAATGACCTGGCGACGTTGACCTCAGGCCTATTTGGCACTAAACCGGGGCTAATGGCGCTGATCTGGGGGTTGTTGATCGGTGGCGGTCTGCTGGCCTGGGCGCTGGCCGGGTTTTTGCGCAGTGATGATGTTTTCAACAACCTGTTGGCGGGCCTGGGCATTGGCGGCGTGGTGGTGGCCATGTGGTGGGTGAGCGGCAGGCTCGGCTACGTACCAGAGCACCCCGAAACGCTGCAGGAAGCCTTCCTGGGCACGAGTTCGGGCCGCGCCGAGGCAATGAGCTTTGTCGCGCCGGTGGCCCACACGCTGGACTGGCTGATGTTCTTCAGCGACAAAAGCAAGGTGTTGACGTTTGGCGTGGTGTCGGTGGTGGGCGTGGTGACGGGTTCAGCCCTTTACGCGCTGGTCTCGCGGACTTTCCGCTGGGAAGGCTTTGGCGGCACCGAAGACGTGGCCAACCACCTGGCTGGCGCTACGCTCATGGGCGTGGGCGGCGTCACGGCCATGGGTTGCACGGTCGGCCAGGGCTTGAGTGGCATTTCCACCCTCAACCTGACCAGTTTTGTGGCTGTCGCGGCCATCGTTGCAGGCGCCGTTGCGGCCTTCAAGTACCAGATCTGGCGGCTGGAGCGCATGGCTTGAGCGCCATTGTTGCTGACCTGGAGCGCCGTTTTGGCGGGTTGCAGCGCCTGTATGGCGTGGCGGGCGCACAGCGGATTCGGGGTGCGCACGTCGCGGTCGTCGGCGTGGGGGGCGTGGGGTCGTGGGCGGCCGAGGCGCTGGCCCGCAGCGGGGCGGGGCGGTTGACCCTGATCGATCTGGACCATGTGTCCGAATCCAACATCAACCGCCAGGTGCACGCGCTGGACAGCACGCTGGGCCAGGCCAAGGTGCAGGCCATGCGCGAGCGGATTGCCCAGATCAACCCGACCTGCACCGTGCACGGCATTGAGGAGTTTGTGGAGCCGGGCAACTGGCCCGCTGTGCTGCACACCGTGGCGGACGAGCCCGTGGACGCTGTCATCGACGCCTGCGACCAGGTCAAGGCCAAGGTCGCGATGGCAGCCTGGGCGCGCGAAACCGGCGCGCTCTTCATCGCGGTGGGCGCAGCGGGCGGCAAGCGGCTTGCCCACTGTGTGGACATCGACGATCTCGCCAAAGTGACGCACGACCCGCTGCTGGCGCAGGTGCGCTACCAATTGCGCAAGGCGCACGGCGCGCCGCGCGAAGGGCGTCCGCTGGGTGTTTCGGCGGTGTTTAGCCGGGAGGCCGTGGCGCCGCCCGATCCGTCATGCACCATTGGCGGCGTGCCGGGTGACCCGGATGGCGTCGAAGTCGCAGACGGCAGCCTCAACTGTCACGGCTATGGATCGGTGGTCAGCGTGACCGCCACGTTTGGCCAGTGCGCGGCGGGCTGGGTGCTGGATGGATTGAGCCGCAAGCCGTTGAAAACGGCCTGAAAACCACGCTATAATCTGAGGCTTTGCTGCATGCAAAACCAGTAAAAATTGGGGCAAAAACCAGAAAGATGTGGGTCAGCGATGCCTCGCAATGCCTGATGGGACGTTAGCTCAGTTGGTAGAGCAGCGGACTTTTAATCCGTTGGTCACAAGTTCGAATCTTGTACGTCCTACCAATCCTCAAAAGGGCCTGATCGGTTGATCAGGCCCTTTTTTCTTGGGGGCAGCCCGCAAATGGCTACAAGACAATGGTGGTCGGCTCGGGCGCCGGCAGCAGCGCCAGAGTGCGGGCCACACGCACGCAGTCTTTCAGGTGCTCTTCACCCAGAAAGCGTACCGCCGAGTAGCCCAGCAGCGCGGACACCGCCTGGCCCGCCAGCGGCACGTACTTGACGGCCTGTTTGGTGGTCATGCGCAGGCCTACGGTCTGGGCGGCCTTGATCACCAGGTCGCGCGTGATGAACTTGCCGATCAGCACCGACCCGACCATGGCCACGGCTTTTTGCACCTGCGCCCGCTTGGCCGGGTCCAGCCGGTCCAATTGGGCCGGCGTCAGGCCAAACTCGGCGTTGATCTGCGGCAGCAGGCGCGAGAGCAGGGCGGCATCCACCACCCAGTCGAGGCCCGGAACCGGCACCGTGGCCGCCGCCGCGGCCACCAGCGCGCGGCGGTGCAGCAGCTGGCGGCTGCGCCGGACGGCGGCGCTCAGGGCAACGTCGCCTTCAGCCAGTTGCAGGGCGGTGGGCATGGCGGGGCTTGGGCTTTCCGGCCGTTGGGGGCTTCAGGCCGACTTTTTCGTGATCATCCCGTAGATGAACAGCAGCACGATGGCGCCCACAACGGAAGCAATCCAACCGGCGGCATCGCCCTGCTTGTACAGGCCCAGCGCGGCTCCGGCGTAGCTGGCCACAAACGAGCCTGCAATGCCGAGCACCGCCGTCATGATCCAGCCGAGCTTGTCATCGCCTGGCTTGAGCGCCCGGGCAATGAAACCGACGATCAAACCGACAACGATGGTTCCGATGATTGAGAACATGAGCTTTCCTCTGTAGGGGAGTGAATGACACCGCACTGTACCGCTTGTTCCACATGCCGGTTTCCGGAATCGGTGCCGAAAGCCGCCCGGAGGGCATTTTTCAGGTCATTTTATGCTCTGGTCGGCGTTGGGTGGTCATTGTTTGCTATAAATACTGTAGCGTATCGTTTTGACTTGGGCGGCTGTGTCGCCATGCGGGCAGGTTCACTTCTGACCTCTGGTCCTGCGGTTTTCGAGCATTTCGGCCCGACCAACGACCCCCAAAATCGAGCCAGTTTGCAACTTTCAGTTACACAATTCGGGTGATGTGTTACAGCCGTGAAACATCCAGAGGGGGTTGGATTTGTACCGGGACTGCCCGCCGTGGTGTTTGGAGCGGGTTTTGGGGGGTTTGTGACCGGTTTTCTTAATTATCTTTAAGTATTAAGATCGCTTAATTCAGGGATATCTTATTATTAAGAAAGTTTTAAGCAGACTCGTTTCAAACACGAAACATGTCCGTATCATTTTGTAACTTTATCAACCACTGACGCGCCCAACATTGCGCCAAGTCATTGATAAATAACAAAAACACTTGTAACTCGCCAGACAGGCACGCGTCTTGAGAAAGACATTGCCTAAGACACACAGGGCGGGGCAATGTTCACAACTCACTTCACCAAGCCGTTTGCCAAGGTTGCAACGGCGCCAAACCCGGCACATCGTGCTGCGCGAGGCCAACTTCCTGACCGCGCCAGCGTGGCCCCGGTTGCCGTTCAAACCCTGTTCACCGCTTTCGGCAAGCAGTGAGGGAAACCCATGCGGATTTTACCCACCTCGCGATTCACCAGCCGGCGTGTGCCGACCCTGCTGATCTACGTCGCCTGCCTGGCAGCCCCGCTGGTGCTGGCAGGACTGGCAGACCAGTACCTCCAGCCAGCGAAGGCTGCGGCGGCACCAGTCAGCGTCAAGTCCGCCGCGCCGTCACCAGCGGCAATGGCCACTGTGACCAGCCACACGGCAACCGCCAAGACATCAGTCCCATTTTCCGCAAAGTAGACAAAACCACGAAGCACAGGGAGGTAGCAAATGAGCAACGTTCATCGAACCCACAGGAAGTCCGCGCCGCGCGCGTCCACGCCAGGGAGGGTTGCCAGCCGAAGTCCCTGACAAAGCCCCACGCAACCCAATTTCCTGTCGATAAACCCATTCATTTTCTGGAGTAAGCATCATGGCAACCACCAAGCCCACCAATTTCACGGTCAATATGGCCGACTTGAACAAGATCCTTGAGAACATCAAGATCGCCGAAATCCACGCCACCACGGGCGTGCTTGCCAACCTCGACGGCACCGCCATCAGCCCGCTGCTGCCAGCCGGCCTGCGCACGGTGGACGGCACCTACAACAACCTGCTTCCCGGCCTGCAGAACCAAGGCGCGGCCGACCAAGTGATGCCTCGGCTGCTGACGCCTGAGTTCCTGAATGACGCCGATGGCGACAAGATGCCTCTCGGCCCCCCGGGCTCTGGCGCACCCACCATCACCAACAACAACTACGCCACCCACACCAGCGTGGCCGACGCCGACCCGCGCACTATCAGCAACCTTATCTCTGACCAGACGCTGAATAACTTTGCCGCTGTCATCAAGGCGCTCGAGATGGCGGGTTCTGCCGACCCGGCAGCCGATGCCCAAGCCATGATTGATGCAGTTGCAGCCGCCCAGGCGGCCGTCGCCGCTGTGCCAGTCGCACAGGCAGCCGCAGCCGCAGCCGCAGCTGACTTGGCGGCCGCACAAGCTGCAAATGGCACCGCCCAATCGGCGCTGGCCGCGGCCCAAGGCAGCAACACGGCCGCCCAAGGCAACAAAGCCACTGGATTGACCGCCTTGCAAAGCGCCCATGCCAGCACCGTCACCGCAACTGCCGAACTGCAAGCCGCCCAAACCGGCGCCACCAGCGCCGCCGCTGCGCTGGTTCAAGCCAACACCAATCTGGGAACCGCAACCACACTCGTCGGAACGACCGCCACCCAGGCAGCCACCGATGTCGCAGCCCGCGGTGTGGCGCTGTCCACGTTTGGTACTGCGGCAGCTACCGCTGCCGTCGCTGACCAACAGGAAGCCACAGCGCTTACTGCCTTGAACGACGCAATCGCCACGTTTGGAGCGAGTTCGCCTGAAGCGATTGCTGCCCAGATCGCCTATGACGCGGCAGTGACCGCATCCAATACCGCTACCGCAGCTGCAAACACCGCTCTGCTTGACTTTGGCATTGCAGCCGCCACGGCCGCCACCTCGACCAAGGCTGCCAGCGACGCCGTCGTCGCCCAGACTGCCGCGCAGACGGCCGCTACCGACGCTGCAGCCCTGGACCTGGCCGCCCAGGCTTTGCTGACAGCCGAGCAGGGCGAGCACCAAGCCGCTGTTGACGCGGAAGCCGCCGCACAAACCACCTACAACGGCCTTGCCGTGATCGCTGACGGCACCGCGGCCGTCCTGGCCGGCGCCCAAACTGACGCCAGCGCTGCAGCTGGCGAGCTGACTTTGGCCCAAGCCGCAGACGCCGACGCCAGCCTCGTGCTGGCCGACGCGCAAACCGCTGTCACCACGACCGCCACGTTCGCTGCTGAACTGCCCGCCAACCTGGGTCTCGACATCGCGCCCAATGGCAGCATCACCATCGAAAACCTGTCGCCGGACATTGGCCTGTCGCCTTCGTTCAACGGTTGGATGACCATGTTTGGCCAGTTCTTCGACCATGGCCTTGACCTGATCCCCAAGTCTGGCAACGGCACGGTGTACATCCCCCTGGCCGTGGATGATCCGCTGTATGTCCCCGGTGGCCCCAATTTCATGGCGCTGACGCGCGCCGCGACGGTCACCACGCCCGGCGCGGACGGCATCCTGGGTACAGCGGATGACCAGACCCACGAAACCATCAATACGACCACGCCGTTCATCGACCAGAACCAGACCTACACGTCGGCCGCCTCGCACCAGGTGTTCCTTCGCGAGTACAAGCTCGACGCCACTGGACACCCTGTATCGACCGGTCACCTGCTGGACGGCGCCAATGGTGGTATCGCCAACTGGGCCGAAGTCAAGGCTCAGGCGTTGAACCTGCTGGGCATTGAGCTCAGGGATTCCGATATCGGGAACGTCCCGTTGCTGCGCACGGATGCCTACGGGAAATTTATCCCTGGCAACAATGGCTTCGCGCAGATCATTCTGGGCGTAGGTGCAGACGGCATCGCGAACACGGCCGACGACATCGTGGCCAACGGTTCGCCCTCTGCCCCCGTGAATTCGACCGGTGCATTGCGCACCGGCCATGCCTTCCTGGACGATATCGCCCACCACGCCGCGCCGGGTGTGTATGACCACGACGGCAACCCGTTCACCCCGAAAATCGCCCAGACCGCTGACGTAGATGTGGACGTGAACGGTGACGGCGTCATCGATACCGCCGAAGCCACCCGCGATGACGGCCTGGCCTCCACCTACGACAACGAATTGCTGGATCGCCACTACATCACCGGTGACGGCCGTGGCAACGAAAACATCGGCCTCACGACCGTCCACACGATCTTCCACGCTGAGCACAACCGCCTGGTCGAGGACTACAAACAGACCATCGTGGGCAGTGGTGACCTCGCCATTCTCAACGAATGGCTGCTGGTTGACGTCGCTGCGGTGCCCACCACTCCGGCCGAGATTGCTGCCCTGACGTGGGACGGCGAGCGCCTGATCCAGGCTGGCCGCTTCGTGACGGAGATGCAGTACCAACACTTGGTGTTCGAAGAATTCGCGCGCAAGGTGCAACCTGCGGTCAACCCCTTTGTGTTCTCGGCGTCGCCGGACCTCAACCCCGCCATCGTGGCTGAGTTCGCCCATGTGGTGTATCGCTTTGGCCACTCCATGCTGACCGAGACGGTGGATCGTCTGGATGCGAACAACCAGGTGGTGGGTGATGCCGACCCATTGGCAGCAGGCAACCAGCAGATCGGCCTGATTGCCGCCTTCCTGAACCCGGTCGAATTCGACCAGGATGGCGCTGTGTCAGCGTCGGTCGCGGCTGGTCAGATCGTCCGAGGCATGTCCAAGCAAGTTGGCAACGAGATCGACGAGTTCATCGTCGAGGCTTTGCGCAACAACCTGGTCGGCCTGCCACTGGACCTGGGTGCCCTCAACATTGCACGAGGCCGCGACACCGGCGTGCCCACGTTGAACCACGCCCGTGCCCAGTTCTTTGACATGACGGGCGACTCCCGCTTGACGCCGTACACCAGCTGGACGGACTTCGCCACGCACATGAAGAACCCGCTGTCGGTGATCAACTTCATCGCCGCCTACGGCACACACGCATCGGTCGCCAATGCAACCACCCTCGATGCCAAACGTGATGCAGCCATGTTGCTCGTGACTGGCGGTGCGGGCGCTCCGGCGGACCGCCTCGATTACCTGAACAGCACAGGCTCATGGGCTGATGGCGTCAACGATGAGACAGGTCTGAACGCCATTGATTTCTGGATTGGCGGCCTGGCTGAAGAGAAGCAGGAATTCGGCGGCATGCTGGGCTCCACCTTCAACTTTGTGTTCGAAGCACAGATGGAGAATCTGCAGAACGGCGACCGGTTCTACTACCTGAGCCGTACGCAGGGCATGAATTTGTTGAACCAGCTGGAGGCCAACACCTTCGCCCAACTGGTGATGCGCAACACCGACCTCGGCGAAGTAGGCCAGGGGCACTTGCCTGGTGACCTGTTTAGCACGCCGAACTACATCCTGGAAATCGTCAAATCTGTCCAGATCGGCGAAGACCCGGTCCAGGCGAATCTCGCGCTGCAACTGATCAAACCGCTGTTCATCCGCCAGGACGTGGACGGTGATGGCGACAGCGATCTCCTGCAATTCAATGGTGGCGAGCACGTGGTGCTGGGCGGTTCCGAAGAAAACGACACGCTGATTGGCGGCTTGGGCATCGACACCCTGTGGGGCGACGGCGGCAACGACCGCCTGGACGGCGGGTACGAAGCGGACAAGGTCCACGGCGGTGCCGGCGACGACATCATCACCAACCTGGGCGGCGACGACTTCCTGTTTGGCGAAGACGGTAACGACGTGATCAACATGGGCCTGGGCCTCGTGCTCGGCTTCGGTGGGCGCGGCAAAGACTTCGTGATGACGGGTGATGACCCGCAGGAAATTTTTGCCGGCGAGGGCGATGACTTCATCCTGGGTGGCAGCGGTGCCGACGCCTTGCTTGGCAACGAAGGCGATGACTGGATTGAAGGTGGAGAGGGTCTTGACGGCTTGTCCGGCGAAAACTCCGAGCTGTTCTTCAACAGCCCGATCATCGGCCACGACGTGCTGAACGGCCAGGGCAACGACACTGACTATGACGGTGAGTCCGGCGACGACATCATGTTCCAGAATGCCGGCATCACGCGCAGCAACGGCATGTTCGGCTTCGACTGGGGCATCCATAAGGGTGACATGGTTGCCGCCAACTCGGACCTGGGCATTCCGTTTTTCCCGGCGCAGGCCGTATTCACCTTGCGTGACCGTTTTGACTCGGTGGAGGGCCTGTCCGGCTGGAACTTCAACGACATCCTGACCGGGGCTTCCGTGCTCAAAGGTGCTGCTGGTGGCGCCGGAGCAGGTCCTGGCAATCCGGTCGACGAGAGCCACCTCAAAGCGGGCAACGTCCATCTCATCGACGGTTTTGAAGCCTTGTTGGGTCTGGCGCCGGGCGCCGCGGCCACCATGGCTCCCAACCAGTCCATCATCGATACCACCCTCGGTGCCGAAATCATTCTTGGCGGTGGCGGCAGCGACACCATCAAGGGCAACCTCGGAAACGACATCCTCGATGGCGACGCCTGGCTGAACGTGCGGATTCGCGTGACGAACAATGTGGGCGACGCGAATACGCAAGCCAACGAGTGGTTCACCGTTGACAGCATGAACGACATCAAGGCTCGCATGCTGTCTGGCGAAATCAATCCCGGTCAGCTGCACATCGTTCGCGAGATCCTGCAATCGACGACCGCAGCGACGGATATTGACACCGCGGTGTTCAATGGTGCCTTGGCTGAGTACAGCGTGGTGTTGAATGCGGACGGTAGCCGTACTGTCACGCACAACAATGCGACCGCGTTGAGCGACGGCGTGGATACCATCCGCAACTTTGAGCGCCTGGCCTTCGCGGACCAAACTATCACGCTCAGCGGCACCAACCGCGTGGGTACCGGGGTTCTGGACATCTTTGGCGTCCCTACGGAAGACTCCACGTTGTTTGTCGATGGTACGTTTGCCGATCCTGACGGTGTCAATCTCGCTACGGTTTCCTACTTCTGGGAATCCGAGATCCACCCGAACCAGTGGGTCGAAGTGGGTCAGGGGAACCTGTTCACACCCGGCGATGCCGAGGTTGGGCTGGCACTCCGCGTCAAGGCAACGTTCATCGATGGCTCAGGTTTCACCGAGACCGTGTACTCAGCACCTACTGATGCAGTGATCAACGTCAATGACTTCCCGGTTGGATTGCCGGTTATCTCGGGCATCGCCGCGGAAAACGAGACGTTGACGGCAAGTGCCGCCAGCATCACCGACATTGATGGCCTGGGCATATTCAGCTACCAGTGGACCCGCAACGGCGTGGACGTTGCCGGTGCGACGAACCCGACCATCATCCTTGGCGATGCCGATGTGGGTGCGACGATGGCGGTGGTGGTGAGCTACACCGACTTGAATGGCACGCTGGAGGTCTTGACAAGCGACCCGACCGTGGCGGTTGCGAATGTGAACGACGCACCTACTGGGTTCGTGGCCATCCTCGGCACCGCGGTTGAAGACCAGACGCTTACTGCAGATACCAGCACTATCGGCGACGCTGACGGTCTGGGAGCCTTCAGCTACCAGTGGATGCGCAACGGCGTGGACGTAGCCGGGGCAACAGCCGTTGGCTACACGATGGGCGATGTCGATGTGGGCAGGTCGATTAGCGTTCGGGTGAGCTATGTGGACGCCCAAGGTACGGCGGAAAGCCTGACCAGCGTGCCGACGGCCGCTGTCGTGAACGTCAATGACGCCCCCACCGGCACCGTCACCATCAACAACACCGCCCCCGACCTGGGCCGCACCCTGAACGCCATCAGTCTGCTGGCCGACGCGGACGGTCTGGGCGCCATTGGCTACCAGTGGGAGTCCTCGGCCAACGGCGGGGCGACCTGGGCC
>JANOBJ010000305.1:0-5700 GCA_031411575.1 Betaproteobacteria bacterium
ACCGACCGTGGCGGCGTTGTCCAGCAGGCCGTCTTCTTCCATGATGCGGATGGTTTCCACCCCCGCGCGCATGGCCAGCGGGTTGCCGCCAAAGGTCGTGCCGTGGTTGCCGGGCTGGAAGATGTGGGCCGCCTTCGGCCCCGCCACCACCGCGCCAATCGGCACGCCCGAGCCCAGGCCCTTGGCCAGCGGCATCACGTCGGGCAGGATGCCCGCCCACTGGTGGGCAAACCACTTGCCGGTGCGGCCCATGCCGCACTGCACCTCGTCGATCATGAGCAGCCAGTCCTGCGCGTCGCACAGTGCGCGCACGTCCTTGAGATACTGCGCGCGCATCGGGTTCACGCCGCCTTCGCCCTGGATGGTCTCGAAGAACACGGCCACCACGTTGGGGTTGCCAACGGTCGCTTTTTTCAGCGCCTCGATGTCGTTGAGCGGCACGCGGATGAAGCCTTCGACCAGCGGTCCGAAGCCTTTCTGCACTTTTTCATTGCCGGTGGCGGACAGCGTGGCAATGCTGCGGCCGTGAAAGGCCTTCTCATAGACCACGATCTCCGGCTTCTCGATGCCCTTGTCGTGGCCAAACTTGCGTGCCAGTTTGAGCGCCGCTTCGTTCGCCTCCAGGCCGGTACAGCAGAAGAACACATTGGTCAGGCCCGACAGTTCCACCAGCTTGGCCGCCAGTTTTTCCTGGTTGGGTACGTGGTAGTAGTTCGAACTGTGGATGATCTTGGCAATCTGGTCCTGCAGCGCTGGCACCAACTTCGGGTGTGCATGCCCCAGGGTGTTGACCGCGATGCCCCCCAGCCCGTCCAGATAGGCCTTGCCGTTCACGTCCCACACGCGGCAGCCCTTGCCGTGGCTCAGCGCAATCGGCAGGCGCCCGTAGGTGTTCATGGTGTGCGGCGAGGCAGCTTCGATCAGGGTGGGCACGGCAGCGTTCATGGTGGCTCCAGAAATGAAACCGGCCCTCCGAGAACGCATGCAATTGCACTGTCACAACGTCTGGCGGGCCGTTGGAACGTGATTTTAGGCGCAGACCTTGCTTTGTTTTTTGACAATTCCGCATCACAGCCATGCGGTGCGCCGGTTCCGGGTCTTCTATAAGATAGAATTATGGTGCGGTGCAACATGGCGCGATTCGGCCTGTCGCCAGCACCCCAAAATACCCCGATCCGATGGCTTCTCCGTTGCCCAAAGAAATCTTCATCCAGGGCATCACCCGCGATGGCAAGACCTTCCGGCCCAGCGATTGGGCCGAGCGGCTGGCGGGCGTGATGAGCCCGTTTCGCCCCGGCGGGGCCACGCCCGGCAGCCACCTGAGCTATTCGCCCTGGTGCATCCCCACCACGCTCAATGGCGTCAAATGCGTGGTCGTTAACCGTGACCTGCGCGATTTCGACGTGATGGCCTGGGATTTCTGCCTGAACTTCGCGCGTGACAACGATCTGCAGGTGGCGGAGGCTTGCTTGCTGCCGGATCCGAAGAACTGATCAGTTGGACATGAAAAAACCGCCCGAAGGCGGTTCTTAGACTCTGCTGACAGCGCACCCGTTACAAACGGCGGGCTGGTTCATCCACTGAACCGGCCCGGGCTGTTTGCCTGAAGCGTCAGGCGGCGGCCGTTACGGCGGTGGCCAGGGCTTTCACCTTGACCGACAGGCGGCTCTTGTCGCGAGCAGCCTTGTTCTTGTGGAAGATGCCCTTGTCGGCGACGGTGTCGACAACAGCCTGCATCTTGCCGAAAGCCTCGGTGGCCTTGGCCTTGTCGCCAGCGGCCACCGCTTTTTCGACGTTCTTCACGGCGGTGCGGTATTTGGAGCGCAGCGAGGTGTTCGCGGCGTTGATCTTGACGTCCTGACGGACGCGTTTGCGGCCCGACGCGAGGCGCGGGTTCTTTTTCTTGGGCTTGGTAGATGCCATGGTGGTGTCCTAAATGTCTGTGGATGTTGTCAGCAAAGCCTTCAATTCTATCACCACCGGGTCATATCAGCCTCAGCGCACCCGGACCTGCCTGACAGCGGACCACGCACCGGGATTGCCCGCAGAGTCGATGGCCCGCACCCGCCAGTACAGCGTGGCGGCGGGCAAGCCGCTGGTGCCGTACTGGGAAGCCACCACGCTCTGGCCGACCGTCAGGGGCGCCGCGAAGGTGCTGGATTCGTCAACCTGAAGGGTGTACGACGCAGCGCCGGCCACGTCGCTCCAGTCGAAGTTGACAAGCTGCCCGAGGTTGAAGCGTGCATCATTGGCGGGGCTCTGCAGCGCAGGGGCCGCCAGCGCAACGCCGCCCACCGGGGTCACGGTCAGTGTGGCCAGCCGCGTCATGCTGCCCAGATTGGCCGACAGCGTGACCAGCGTGTTGCCCGTCACGGCAACCGTGTTGACCGCAAAAGCCGCAGCGGTCTGACCCGCGGCGATGGTAACGGAGGCCGGCACGGACGCGGCGCTGGAGTTGCTCGACAGCCCCACCACAACGCCACCGGCGGGCGCGGCGGAACTGAGGCTGGCCGCGGCGGTGACGGCATTGCCGCCCGTAACGTTGACGGGTGTTACGGACAAGGCTGCCAACGTGGATGCCCCGACGCCCGCACGCACGGTCAATTGCGCAAGTGCCGTCACAAACGCCGGTGCGGGCTGAATCGTCACCAGCACATCGGCGCTGACCGGCCGTGTACCCATCGTGAGGTTGACCCGGTCAGTCCCTGCCGGCACCGTCACGCTGGCGGGCAGGATGAGCGCGGCAGGGTTGTCACTGGTCAGCGTGACCAGAAACCCACCCGCCGGCGCCATGCCGTCCAACACGATGGTGCCCACCGACGATTGGCCTCCTTCAACGCTCAGCGGATCGAGGAAGAAGGTGGTCGCCTGCGTGGCCCCGGGCGTGGCCGTTACCAGCAGCGGCACGGTGAGTGTCTGGGTGCCCAAAGCCGTCACCAGCCTCGCGTTGATGTTGACCGTGGCATTGGCCGACACGGCAAAGGTTTCCACCGCAAAGCTCATGCATTCGCCGCCTTGGGTCAGACTGGCGGGCAATACGCGCGCCACGGTGCTGTTGCTGCTGCTCACGCTCAGGTTGATGGCGCTGATTTCGGGTGCCGGCGCCAACTGGTTGATGCAGGCCGTGCCGAAGGTGACGAATCCGCCCCGCACGGTGGTCTCGTCCAGCCGGTGCGAAACCAGGCGCGGCGTGGGTGCGACCCCCGGTACCACGGCCACCCAGGCCCGACCCTGGTGCGATCCAAAGAACGTGCCGCCACCCGATAGGGCCTGTGGCGTGGTCACGATGCCTTCGAAGGCGGCGAACTGGATGCGGTTGACGGCGGCGCTGTTGAGCGGCATGGCCAGGCTGGTCGCGCCGGTCGGGATGGTGACCTGGGTGCGCGTTTGCGCCGCCGCGACGAGGCTTGCACTGGCCACCAGCCCAAAGCTGCCCGCAGGCGCACCGCTGGCAAGTTGCAGCGTGGCCTGGCCGATAGTGCCGCCTACGATGCGCTTGGGGCTGGTGACGATCGGATAGGGTCCGCTGGCGCGGCACTGGTCCCGGTAGCTGGTGCCCTGGGTGGGCCGTCCCTGGCAACCCAAGGTGCATTCCTGGCGGAACGTGCACTGGCCGTTCACCCCGCGCGCGCAGTCAAACAGCAGGCCGGGGTCGCCGGTGCAGACAGGGCCAGAGAATGTGGTGTCAGGGTTCAGCAGCGGCTGGCTGGGTCGCGCCTGTGCCGTTACGTTCAACGTGGCGGACACGGTGCCGCCAGCCATCGGGTTGCTGGCCGAAATCGAGGCACTGAACGCGAGGCCGCTGTAGCGGCGATACAGCCCGTTCGTAGCGACCACCGCGCTCGCCTGTGTTTGCCCCGCGGCCACCGTGATTTGCGGGACCGATGCCGCCAGCTCAAGGTTCGAACTGCCCAGTTGCACAACCGTGCCCCCTGCGGGTGCCGCTGTTGCCAGCGTGACCAGTGCGGTTGACGTGCCGCCGCTACCCCCGGCGATGACCGACGGTACCAGTTGCAGGGAAGCGACCGCCTGGGCATGCACCGCGGGCACCCCGGCACACACCCCCAGCACCAAAAGGCCAATGGCCATCAGGATTTTCTGGGTGGTGGCGATGGGGTTCATGATGGCTCCTGCTTGGTTTTTCTGACGCACTGCTGTGCGTGTGTCTCATGGCGTCGCGATGCTAGTGGGGCTTTCATGCACTGACAAGGGTGCGCTGGGATTGCATGACCTGATGCCGCCGGAGTGCTATTTATTATGTAGCATCAAGACTCCGTTCCATGGCGCTCCCAGGACATGCCCCACTTTGTGTAATAAACGTATTTGCTGATCAGGGAGGGCGTCCTACGCTCGATCCTGCTCCCATTTCGCGCACGTCGCGCCGCTACACTTGCGCGGTGACCCTGTTCAAAGCTGCCTCCACCGTCTCCATGCTCACCCTGGTTTCACGCGTCACGGGCCTCGCGCGCGAGCTGCTGATCGCGTCCACCTTTGGCGCCAGCGCGCTGACCGACGCCTTCAACGTGGCGTTTCGCATCCCCAACCTGTTTCGCCGGCTGTTTGCCGAGGGCGCGTTCAGCCAAGCGTTCGTGCCGGTGCTGGCTGCGGCCAAGGAGCAGCAGGGCGAGGAGGCCACAGCGTTGCTGATCGACCGGGTGGCCACGCTGCTGGTCTGGGCATTGCTGCTGACCTGCGTGATCGGCGTGGCGGCCGCGCCGATCCTCGTCTGGGCGATGGCCAGCGGCCTGCAGCAGGAGCCGCGCGGCTTCGAGGCCGCCGTCTTCATGACGCGCTGGATGTTCCCCTACATCGCGTTCATGTCGCTGGTGGCGCTGTCGTCGGGCATCCTCAACACCTGGCGGCGGTTTGCGCTGCCCGCTGCGACGCCGGTGCTGCTGAATCTGGCCATGATCGCTGCCGCCTGGTGGGGCGCGCCGTGGCTGGGCACGCGCGGCATCGAGCCAATCTATGCCCTGGCTGGCGGCGTGATGCTGGGCGGGGTGCTGCAGTTGGGCGTTCAGGTGCCGGCACTGCTGCGGCTGGGCTTGTTGCCAAAAATCGCGTTCAATTGGGCTGGAGTCCGCGCCGCCTGGTCAAATGATGCTACAAAAAATATAGCAAAGTTGATGCTGCCCGCGCTGCTGGGCGTGAGCGTGGCGCAGATCTCCCTGCTGATCAACACGCAGATCGCCTCGCACCTCACCCCTGGAAGCGTGAGCTGGCTGAGCTACGCCGACCGGCTGATGGAATTTCCCACTGCGCTGCTGGGCGTCGCGCTGGGCGTGGTGCTGACGCCCCGGCTCGCGGCGGCCAAGGCGGCCGGAGACACCGAGCGGTACTCGGCCATGCTCGACTGGGGCCTGCGCCTGGTGGTGCTGCTGGCGGTGCCCTGCGCGGTGGCGCTGCTGACGTTTTCCAAGCCGCTGGTGTCGGTGCTGTACCACTACGGCGCGTTCACCGAGCGCGACGTGCAGCAGACCACGGTGGCGTTGATGGGCTATGGCGCCGGGCTGGTCGGGCTGATTGCGATCAAGGTGCTCGCGCCGGGCTTTTATGCCAGCCAGGACATCCGCACGCCGGTGCGCATTGCCATCGTGGTGCTGGTGATCACGCAGTTGCTCAACATCGCGCTGGTGCCATTGCTGCAGCACGCGGGCCTGGCGCTGGCAATTGGCATTGGCGCCCTGATCAACGCGCTTT
>JANOBJ010000306.1:0-3241 GCA_031411575.1 Betaproteobacteria bacterium
CAACCCGGACGGTGCCCTGCGCGCGATGATCATCGACAGCTGGTTCGATACCTACGTTGGCGTGGTGATGCTGGTGCGGGTGGTCGACGGGCGGCTGGCCAAGGGCGAGCGCATCAAGATGATGGCCACCGGCGCTACCTACAACGCCGACAACCTGGGCGTCTTCACGCCGGCCAACGAGGCGCGGTCGTCGCTGGAGGCGGGCGAGGTGGGCTACATCATCGCGGGCATCAAGGAGCTGCAGGCGGCCAAGGTGGGCGATACGGTGACGTTGATCAAGCCCGGCACCGGGGGGCTGGCGTTTTCGGCCACCGAGCCGCTGCCCGGCTTCAAGGAAGTGCAGCCCCAGGTGTTTGCCGGCCTGTACCCGACCGAGGCCAACCAGTACGACTCGCTGCGCGACGCGCTGGAAAAGCTCAAGCTCAACGACGCCTCGCTGCATTACGAGCCCGAGGTGTCGCAGGCGCTGGGCTTCGGCTTTCGCTGCGGTTTCCTGGGTCTGCTGCACATGGAGATCGTGCAGGAACGGCTCGAGCGCGAGTTCGATCAGGACCTGATCACCACCGCGCCGAGCGTGGTCTACCAGGTCGTCAAGGCCGACGGCGAGGTGATCATGGTGGAAAACCCCTCCAAGATCCCCGACCAGGGCAAGCTGCAGGAGATCCGCGAACCGATCGTCACCGTGCACCTGTACATGCCGCAGGAGTACGTGGGCCCGGTGATGACGCTGGCCAACCAGAAGCGCGGCGTCCAGCTGAACATGGCCTACCACGGCAAGCAGGTCATGCTGACCTATGAGCTGCCGCTGGGCGAGATCGTGCTGGACTTCTTCGACAAGCTGAAATCGGTGAGCCGGGGCTACGCGTCGATGGACTACGAGTTCAAGGAGTTCCGGGCGTCTGACGTGGTGAAGGTGGACATCCTGCTCAATGGCGAAAAGGTGGACGCCCTGTCCATCATCGTGCACCGCAGCCAGTCGCAGTACCGCGGCCGGGCGGTGGTGGGCAAGATGCGCGAGATCATCAGCCGCCAGATGTTTGATGTGGCGATCCAGGCGGCGATTGGCGCCAACATCATCGCGCGCGAGACCATCAAGGCGCTGCGCAAGAACGTGCTGGCAAAATGCTACGGCGGCGACATCAGCCGCAAGCGCAAGCTCCTTGAAAAACAAAAAGCAGGCAAGAAACGCATGAAACAAATTGGCTCGGTCGAGGTTCCACAGGAGGCCTTTCTGGCAATTTTGCAGGTGGAAGACTGATGGCGTTCTTCACCTCCATCGTGCTCGCGGCGTTTGCCGCCTATGCCGGCGCCTGGTATTGGGGTTACTTCGAGGGCAATTTCGCGCTGCTGCTGTTCATGGCGACCGTGGTCACCGGGCTGTATTGGGTGGCCGAGCGGGTTTATTTCCTGCCGCAGCGGCGCGCCGCCGCGGCGGCGCTCGAGGCGGGCGACGCGCAACGTCGCGCCCATCTGGCGGCGCAGGGCATCACGCAGGTCGATGGCAACGTGGCCGAGGCCCGGCACCGTCTGATCATGCAGCCCTGGTGGCTGGACTGGACGGCGGGGCTGTTCCCGGTGATCGTGGCCGTGTTCGTGCTGCGCTCGTTCCTGTTTGAGCCGTTCAAGATTCCGTCGGGGTCGATGATTCCCACGCTGTTGATCGGCGACCTGATCCTGGTCAACAAATTCACCTACGGCGTGCGGCTGCCCGTCATCAACACCAAGATCACCGAAGGCAACAAGCCCCAGCGCGGCGATGTGATGGTGTTTCGCTACCCGCCGCGGCCCAGCCAGGACTACATCAAGCGGGTGGTTGGCGTGCCCGGCGACGAGGTGGCCTACCTCAACAAGCGGCTCACCATCAACGGCAAACCGGTCGTCACCACCCCGCTGCCGGATTACTTTGACGAAGACACGATGCGCTACTCGCGTCAGTTCGAGGAGGTGCTGGGCGAGCGCAAGCACGGCATCTTGAACGACGACGACCGGCCCGCCTTCGTGCCCGGGGCGGACCAGTTCCCTTTCAACCAGAATTGCCGCTACAGTGTTGAGGGTGTGGTCTGCAAGGTGCCCGATGGCCACTACTTCATGATGGGCGATAACCGCGATAATTCGCTGGATTCGCGCTACTGGGGCTTTGTGCCGGACAAGAACATCGTGGGCAAGGCGTTCTTTGTCTGGATGAACTTTGGCAACTTCAAGCGCATCGGTTCGTTCAATTAAAACAATTCTCTTTCTGGCAAAGGGCTGGGTATGACCATCGCATTCAAGTCGAGACAACGCGGCATTTCCTTCCTCGGGCTGATCTTCGTGGGAGGCACGCTCGCCTGCATCGGCGTGGTGGGCGCGCAGGTGGCCCCCACCTACTTCGAGTACATGGCGGTGCAAAAAGCCGTGAACAAGGCGAAGGGAGGCGGTTCGGTGGTGGAGGTGCGCAACGCCTTCGACAAGGCGGCGCAGATTGACGACATCTCGTCCGTCAAGGGCAAGGATCTCGAAGTCGGCAAGGAAGGCGACAAAGTCGTCGTCAAGTTCGCCTACAGCCGCGAAATCCACCTGGCCGGCCCCGCCTGGCTGACCCTCAAGTACGCCGGACGTTCCAACTGAGCGTGAACGACGGCCTTCTGGCGCTGCAAAAACGCCTGCAGCACGCATTCGCCGACAGCGCCCTGCTGGACCGCGCGATCACGCACCGCAGTTTCTCGGCCGACCACAACGAGCGCCTGGAGTTTCTGGGCGATTCGGTGCTCAACCTCGCCGTGGCCAGCCTGCTCTACAACCGCCTGCAGGCGCTGCCCGAAGGCGACCTGTCGCGCGTGCGCGCCAACCTGGTCAAACAGGACACGCTGCACCGGCTGGCCGTGGACCTGGGCCTGCCGGCAGTCATTCACCTGGGCGAGGGCGAGGCCCGCTCCGGCGGCCAGAAGCGCCCGTCCATCCTGGCTGATGCGCTGGAAGCCGTGATCGGCGCGGTCTACCTGGATGCTGGCTACGGCGCGGCCGAGGCGCTGGTGCACCGGCTGTTCCAGGCGGTCGAGATCAACCCGCAGATGCCAGCCGCCGCCAAGGACCCGAAAACCGAGTTGCAGGAATGGCTGCAGGGTCGCAAGATGAAGCTGCCAATCTACCGCGTCGCGGCCACGCTCGGAGCAGCCCACAAACAGACTTTCGATGTCGAATGCGAGGTGCCCGAATTCGGCGCGGTCGAACGCGGCATCGGTGCTTCGCGGCGCGCCGGTGA
>JANOBJ010000307.1:0-21396 GCA_031411575.1 Betaproteobacteria bacterium
CCCCCTAGGGGGGCCGCGTTTCACCTTGGGGCGGCCCGGCGGTGGCACTGACAGCCCCCACGGTCGCTCACTGCGTGTAGCTCTCTGCCCCCTAGGGGGGCCGCGTTTCACCTTGGGGCGGCCCGGCGGTGAAACCCTGCTGTGTGGCGGGCGTCAGCGGATCGCCGGGATGGCTTTGGCCGCGCGTACGGCGCCCTCGCCCACTGCAGCGCCGAAGCGCTTGGCCAGCCGTTCGGCCACGTTTTCGCGGCGGGTGTAGTCGATGATCTCTTCGGCCTTGACCACCTCGCGCGCCACGAAATCGAGGTTTCCGAGCTGATCGGCCAGGCCCAGTTCGACGGCCTGCTGACCGGTCCAGAACAGGCCGCTGAAGGTCTCGGGCGATTCCTTGAGGCGCTTGCCGCGGCCGGCCTTCACCACGTCGATGAACTGCTTGTGCACCTGATCGAGCATGGCCTGCGCGAACAGGCGGTGTTTTTCGGTCTGGGGGCTGAACGGGTCGAGAAAGCCCTTGTTCTCGCCGGCGGTCATGAGCCGGCGCTCCACGCCCAGCTTGTCCATCAGCCCGGTGAAGCCAAAGCCGTCCATCAGCACGCCAATGCTGCCCACGATGCTGGCCTTGTCCACGAAAATCTGATCGGCGCCCACTGCGATGTAGTAGGCCGCCGAGGCGCAGCTCTCCTCGACCACCGCGTAGATCGGCTTCTTGTGCTTGGCTTTCAGGCGCTTGAGCTCATCATTGATGATGCCGGCCTGCACCGGGCTGCCGCCCGGCGAATTGATCAGCAGCACCAGCGCCTGCGAGCCGCTGTCTTCGAGTGCGCTGCGCATCGCCGCCACCACAAATTCGGCGCTGGCGTCAGAGCCCGAGGCAATCTCGCCCTTGATCTCCACCACCGCCGTGTGGGCCGTGCTGGTATTGGTGCTGGGCGCGCCGCGGTGCATCAGCGCCCAGACGATGAAGATCAGGAACGCCAGCCAGGCCAGCCGCGTGAAGGTTTTCCAGCGGCGCGTGGCTTTTTGTTCGTCCAGCGTCGCAAAAGCCAGCTTTTCCAGCGTGGCGCGCTCCCAGCCGGGGGCATTGCTCGGATTCGATAATGCTACATTTTTAATAGCATCCGATGATGGCGGGATGCGCACCTCAGGCTGATTCGGCTCAAAATACGGAGGGTCAGGGCGATTCGGGTCTGTCATGGCTCAAAACTCAATAGGCTGCAGGTTGAAGTCAGTATGCCAGTGCACCACGCCGCCGGCCTCTGACAGGTTGATGCGGATCAAGCCGCCGCGACACGGCCCGCCCGCACAGTCGCCGGTATCGGGCTTGTAGGCCGCGCCATGGGTGGCGCACAGCAGCCACTGGCCGCTGTCGTCAAAAAAGCGGTTGGGCATGTAATCCAGTTCCATCGCCACGTGCATGCAGCGGTTCAGATAGGCATGCGGCCGGCCTTCAAACCGGATCGCGAACGCCCGGCAGGTCTGCCCCGCATAGACCACGTCAAACGGCACCGCGTCGCCGCCATCAGCCAGATCGGCGCTGTTGCACAGCGGGATCACTGTGTTCATGCGTTATCTGCCAGCCAAGTGTGTAGATCGGCCACCGAGTGCGCCACATAGCGGGGGTTCAGAACAGCAAACCCATCGGGCTCATGCGCGCCGTAACTCACGCCGACGCTGGCGCAACCCGCGTTCAGCGCCATCTGCAGGTCGTGCGTGGTATCGCCAATCATGAGGGTGCGTGCCGGCTCGGTGCCCAGTTCGCCCATCAGCTCCATCAGCATCAGCGGGTGCGGCTTGCCGGCGGTCTCGTCGGCCGTGCGCGACGCATGGAACACACCGCGCAGCTCCACCGCCTGCAGCGCCTCATCGAGCCCGTGGCGGCTCTTGCCGGTAGCCACCGCCAGCCAGTGCTGGCGCGCCTGCAGCGCGGCCAGCAGCGGCAGCACGCCCTCAAACAGGCTGATGTCGTTCTGGCGCGCGATGTAGTGGTGGCGGTAGCGCGCGCCGAGTTCGGGGTAGCGGTCCTTCGGCACGTCGGGCGCGGCGTGGGCCAGCGCCTGCATCAACCCCATGCCGATCACGTAGGCGGCGTCCTTGTCACTGGGCACGGTGCCGCCCACGTCGCGCACCGCTTCCTGGATGCAGCGCGTGATGATGGAGGTCGAATCGAACAGCGTGCCGTCCCAGTCGAAGGCGATCAGGTCAAACTGGCGGGGGCGGGTTGATGGCTGCGGCATGGTCAAGAAAGCTCTGGAGTTCGGTGGGCAGAGGGGCGTTCAACTCGATGCGCTCGCCACTGGCGGGATGGTTGAACTGTAACCGCCACGCGTGCAGAAACATGCGCTGCAGCCCCGTCGCGGCCCCCCGTTTTTGCAAGGATTTGTTGAGGTCGAAGTCGCCGTATTTGTCGTCCCCGACGATCGGGTGGCCGCTGGACGCCAGGTGCACGCGGATCTGGTGGGTGCGGCCGGTCTTGATGGTGACTTCCAGCAGGGTGAAGCCGTGGAGCTTTTGCGCCACCTTCACCAGCGTGACGGCGCGCATGCCGTCCGGGTCGTCGCGCGCCACCACCTTGACGCGGCGCTCGCCGGCACCGGCCTCCCCCGTCTGGCCCGGCAGCAGGTATTTGTGCAGCGCCAGATCGATCACCTTTTTGTTGGCCGGCCAGGCGCCCTTGACCAACGCCAGGTAGGTTTTGCCAGTTTCGCGCTCCTTGAACTGGGCCTGGAGGTGCGTCAGCGCACTGCGCTTCTTGGCCACCAGCAAGATGCCCGAGGTTTCGCGGTCGAGCCGGTGCACCAGTTCCAGGAACCTGGCCTGCGGGCGCGAGCGGCGCAACTGCTCGATCACCCCAAAGCTCACGCCCGAGCCGCCATGCACCGCCACGCCCGAGGGCTTGTCGATGGCGATCAGGTGCTCGTCTTCCAGCAACAGCGGGAACTCGCGGGCGGGCGCCGGCTGGTCGGCCTTTTCGGCCACCTTGTCCGAGATGCGCACCGGCGGCACGCGGATCACGTCGCCTGCGGCCACCCGCGTATCGGCGCCGGCCCGGCCCTTGTTCACCCTCACCTCGCCCGAGCGGATGATGCGGTACACGTGGGTTTTGGGCACGCCTTTCAACTGGCGGATCAGGAAATTGTCGAGCCGCTGGCCGGCGGATTCGTCGTCAACCGTGACCGATTTCACTTGAGGGCTTGCAGGGGCTTTGGCTCCCCCTATAATGTGTTTCACTAGCGATGCGCTGTAAGTGGTTGATTTATCTGGAAGTTGGCCCGTTCAACCGGGTTGAGTTTAGTCCAGTCACCACCCGCACCGCTGGAAGGTCGATGCCGCCCCGAGCGAAGCTGCAACCGAATGTTGGCCTCCCGCCAACCGTGGTTGCCCTTCCCGGAAGGGTTGGGCCGACGCCCATGAAACACTGAACCGGAATACCCCAAGCTGGCCAGCATCCTTGCAGGTCAGCGGATCGAAGCGAGAACGCTTGTGTTGATGATGCCCTTGTTGATCTGCTGGCGGTGGCTGTTTGCCCCGCTTTTGGATACCCATGGGCTCAAGGTCCCCGTCACACGGTCATCTTTTGCTATTACTTTAGTAGCAGATCAACGCGCATTGTCCCTCGCACCCATCCACGCCCCACCGCCCCGTCGCCTGAGCTAGCGCTCAGGCCGCCGCAGGCTACCCGGCCATTCCTCCCGTTTCATCGCGTCAGCTCCGGCATCGTTGGCCCCACGAGGGCATGTGTTTTGCCAAGAGAAAAAAGGTTCCGCCATGAAACGGATGCTGATCAACGCCACGCAGGCTGAAGAACGCCGCCTGGCCATCGTCGATGGACAGAAACTCCTCGACTACGAAATCGAAATTGAAGGGCGCGAGCAGCGCAAGGGCAACATCTACAAGGCCGTCGTCACGCGCGTCGAGCCGTCACTGGAAGCCTGTTTTGTCGACTACGGCGAAGACCGCCACGGCTTCCTGCCGTTCAAGGAAATCTCCAAGCAGTTCTTCGCACCCGGCGTGGCGCCTAGCCAGGCCCGCATCAACGACGTGATCAAGGAAGGCCAGGAACTGCTGGTCCAGGTCGAGAAGGAAGAACGCGGCAACAAGGGCGCGGCGCTGACCACCTTTGTCAGCCTGGCCGGCCGCTACGTGGTGCTGATGCCCAACAACCCGCGCGGCGGTGGCGTGAGCCGTCGCATCGAGGGCGATGACCGCGCCGAACTCAAGGAGGCGATGGACCAGCTCGAGTACCCGAACGGCATGTCCATCATCGCGCGCACCAACGGCATCGGCCGCAATGCGTCCGAGCTGCAGTGGGACCTGAACTACCTGCTCAAGCTGTGGAAAGCCATCGACGAAGCCGGCAAGGGCGGCAAGGGCGCCTACCTGATCTACCAGGAATCAAGCCTGGTGATCCGCGCCATCCGCGACTATTTCAACAGCGACATCGGTGACATCCTGATCGACACCGATGACATCTACGAGCAGGCCAGCCAGTTAGTCTCGCACGTGATGCCCGAGCACGCCGCGCGCATCAAGCGCTACAAGGACGACGCGCCGCTGTTCAGCCGCTTCCAGATCGAGCACCAGATCGAATCGGCCTACGCCCGCACCGTGCAGTTGCCCTCGGGCGGCGCGATCGTGATCGACCACACCGAAGCGCTGGTCAGCGTGGACGTGAACTCGGCCCGCGCCATCAAGGGCGGCGACATCGAGGAAACCGCCACCCGCACCAACCTGGAAGCCGCCGACGAAGTGGCCCGCCAGATGCACCTGCGCGACCTCGGCGGCCTGATCGTGATCGACTTCATCGACATGGAAGAGAGCAAGAACCGCCGCGAAGTGGAAAACCGCCTGCGCGACGCGCTGCGGCAAGACCGTGCCCGCGTGCAGTTCGGCACCATCAGCAAGTTCGGCCTGATGGAAATGAGCCGCCAGCGGCTGAAGCCCGCCCTGAGCGAAGGCGCATCGATCCCCTGCCCGCGCTGCGGTGGCTCGGGCCATATCCGCGACACCGAAAGCTCGGCGCTGCAGATTTTGCGCATCATCCAGGAAGAGTCGATGAAAGACAGCACGGCATCGGTGCTGTGCCAGGTGCCGGTGGAAGTGGCGTCGTTCCTGCTGAACGAAAAACGCGCCGAAATCGCCAAGATCGAGCTCAAGCAGCGCATCAACGTGCTGATGGTTCCCAACAAGACGCTGGAAACGCCGAACTACCGGCTGGAACGCCTGAAGCACGACGACCCGCGTCTGGACAACATCGACGCCAGCTACAAACTCGCCGAGGAAGTGGAAGACCCCACTTCGGTGACGCGCCGCTCGCAGGAACCCACCAACAAGCAGACGCCGGTGATCAAGGGCGTGCTGCCCGATGCGCCCGCCCCCGCCGCAACGCCCAGGCCCGAGCCGGTCGCCAAGCCGCCGGTTGCCCGCGCACCGGTTGCACCCACTCCAGCACCTGTGCCGGTGCGGGCAGCCGCCCCCGCCGAGAAAGGTTTCTTCTCGTGGATCAAGGGTGTGTTCGGCAGCAAGCCGGTGGCGACGGTGACGACAGTTGCCAAGGAAGCGCAGAAAGACAGCCCGAAAGAAGGCGCACGCGATGGCCGTGGCGACCGCAGCGGTGAACGCGCTGGCGAGCGCACGGGCGAACGGTCCGGTGAACGCCGTGACGGCCGCCGGGGTGGTCGTGGCCGTGGCGAACGTGGCGAGGGCCGCAGCGGTGAAGGCCGCGAGGGTCGTGAAGGTCGCGAAGGCCGGGGCGAGCGTCGTGACGGTGCTCCGCGTGACGGCGCTCCCCGCGACGGTGCGCCGCGCGAAGGCGCCCGCCCCGAGGGCCGCGGTGAAGGACGCGGTGAAGGACGCGGTGAAGGTCGTGGCGAGGGCCGTGGTCCGCGCCGCGATGGCCGCGATGGCCGTGAAGGCCGGGACAACGAGCCCCGCGCCCCGCTTGCCGACGGCAGCGCCGCAGTCGGTACCGATGCCACCGGCGACAGCGCACGGGCCGAGCGCCCGCCGCGCGAAGGTCGCGGTGAAGGTCGCGGTGAAGGTCGCGGTGAAGGCCGGCGCGAACGCGGCGAGGGTCGCCGTGAACGCGGCGATCGCAACGAGCCGCGCGGCGATCGCGCAGACCGTGGCGACCGTCCCGATGGCAACCGCGGTGGCCGCGGCCCCCGTACCGACGACGCACCCGCGGCGACCGAGCCCGTAGCCGGCCTCGCATCCGCTGCCGCGTTTGTGGATACCCTGCCCGGTGGCGAGACCACCGCCCCGCCGGCAGTGGACCCGGCGCTCGCCGCCTCGGCCGCACTGGCCGCAGCAGCGACCTACAGCACGTCTGGCGACGACGCGAACGCCACACCCGACGCGGCCCCCGATGCCGAAGCCGGTGGCGCGGACCGCCAGCGCGAGCGCCGCTCACGCGACCGTTACGGCCGTGACCGTCGTGAGCGCGGTGACCGTGCGCCGCGCGAGGGCGACAGCACCGAACGCAGCCCGACCGCCGATGGCGAGCTGGCTGCCGGCAGCGCCGAAGCCGTAGCCGAGCGCCCCGCGCATGAGGGCAGCTACTTCGCGCAACGCGCGATGCAACAGGGCGCGACCGCCGCAGCGCCCATCGCTGCACCTGTTGCCGCGCTCGCCGCCGCACCGGTCGCTACACCATCCCTGGCAGCGGAATCAATGCCAAATGTGGTTGAGGTCCCCGTCGTGCGGTCATCTGTTGCTATCGAAAAAGTAGCAACCCAGGCACCTGCGCCTGCCGTCGCCGCACCAGCAGCGCCGGCGGCCCGTGCCCCGGTGGAAGCCGCGCCGGCCGCCACGCTGCCCCGCGTGCAGGCGTTTGCCCTGCCGATGGACGAACTGGCCCAGGTGGCAGAGGGTTCCGGCCTGCAGTGGGTCAACTCGGACGCTGACAAGATCGCCGCGGTCCGGGCGGCCATTGCCGCCGAACCGGCTCCGGTGCGCGTACCGCGCGAGCGCCCGCCCGCCGTGGTGATTGACGCCAGTCCGCTGGTGCTGGTGGAAACCAAGCGCGATCTGCGCAACCTGACACTGCCGTTTGAGGAAACGCCGGCCAAGTAAACGCTGGCGACACCCCCCAACAGAAAAGCCGGGCAGGTCACTGTCCGGCTTTTTTCATGGCGGGAAACGCCGGCCAGGCCATCAGGCCCCGCCTGCTCACGCGTTCAACCTTCGGCCGCGCGCTTCCAGGCTTCGGCCGCGGCCACCGGATCTTCGCGTTTCTCGGCCAGCTCGGCCAGCGCGCGCCAGGCCTTGCGGTGCAGCCCGGTGTCCTGCAGGCCCAGTGCGGCCTGGGTGAGCAGCAGCTGGGCCTTGCCCCACAGCTGGCGCTGCAGGCACGCCATTCCGGCCAGGTACTGCAGGTTGGGGTCGCGCGGGTTCTTTTGCTGCGCCGCCTCCAGGCGTGCCAGCCAGGCGCCGTCCAGCGAGGCAAAGCCCGATTCAAGCGCGCGAACCAGCTTGAAGCGCTGTTGCTCGCCCAGCGTGCTGCCAGGTTCAACCATGCGCTCCCACGCGGGCAGCAGCCAGGCACGCGCCAGGGCCGGGTCGCCCTGCAGCGCCATCAGCCGCTGCGCTGCGTGGATCGCCAGTTCGGGCATGGCCCGCTCGCTGGCTTCCAGGAAATTCCAGGCGCGCTGCAGCTGGGCCGTGTCGTGCGCGCCGCTCAGCAGTTCGGTGGCCAGGCCACGCACGATGCTCTGGGCTGCAGGCGCCGAGAACGCGCGGTGCTTGGCCAGCAGGCGCGCGGTTTCCAGCGCCTCCAGCGTCTGGTGCGCCAGCCGCGCCGCCTTGAGCTTGATGCGCAACGCCAGCGTGCGGCGCGCGGCGCCCTGCGGCAGCTCACCCAGCCAACCCAGCGCGGCCTGGGCGTCGCGATCATCCAGCGCCCAGCGGGCGGCGCGCATGTGCGCGCCTTCGCGCAGGTCGGCGTGCGAGCCGGTTCGGGCCACGCTGTGTTCGAGTGCGCGTTCCAGGTGCTCGTCGCGCCCGGCCTTGTCCTGCAGCGCCTGCGCGCTTTCGGCGGCCACCAGGTGCGACAGTGCGCGCAACTGGGCACCGTTGGCCGGCTTCTCGCCGGCGGCCTTGAGCGCGCGTTCCTGCGCCAGCGCAGCCTCGGCCGACTTGCGCGCCCGGATGAAGCGCCCGCCCATCAGGTAGGACAGCGCGTCTACCAGCGAAACATGCAGCGCGCGCTCTTTTTGCTGCAGGCGCCAGCGCCGGGCCTCGCGCGGCAGCTCAAACAGCGCCGACAGCGCGCGCAATGCCGCGTACAGCAGCACAAACGAGCCGGCCAGCAGCAGCACCACCAGGTTGAGCGACAGGTCCACCCGGTACGGCGGCCAGAACACCGTGACGGTGGCCTGGTTGTTGCCCGCGAACAGCGCCGCCGCCACGGCAATACCGAACAGCGCGAGGAGCCAGGCCGAGGCGCGCATACCGGCTCAGGCCTCTCGCAGGGCTGTATCAGGGCGGGCTTGCGACCTTCCGGACGGCAGCAAACCCCAGCGCTGACGGGTGTGCGGGCGCATGGTGGCGAACATCCCCTAACGCCCTGCCGCCGCGGTAGACAGCGCGGCCAGGGTTTCGTCAATACGCGGCAGTTCGGCGGTTTTCATCTGCGCCTGGACCTGTTGCAACAGGCCCGCCGCCGACTGCGTCTTGCGCGAGGCGGGATCAAAGTATTTGTTCAGCATGGCGGACCCGGCGGCCAGGTCGGCGCGGGCGGATTCCATCTGGCGCGCCAGCAGACCCAGCCGCGCATTGAGCAGCTTGAACTTCAGGTTCTCGCGCAGGAAGAACGATTGTTCAGGCGACAGCAGCGCGGCTTCGGGCTGCTCGATACGGCTCACCCGCAGCAGCGCGCGCGCTTCGGTCTGCACGCGCTGCATGGCGCGCCCCCACCAGTTGGTGGCGGGCACCTCGGCCTCGGCGCCCCGACTGGCCGACAGCGGCAAGGCCACGGCATTGGCCACCGGCAAGTCGTCCGCCTGGCGAATCAGCTCGTCGAGCTTGACCAGCAGCCCCGGGGTGTCGGTGACGGCCGCTGCCTTGATGCGGTCGATGTCGCGGGCCAGCGCGCGCTGCAGCGGTGTGAGCCGTGGCTGCGCGGCGCGCACGATGCGCTGGTCAGCGGTGCGCAGGGCGGCCAGCAGCGGCTCGACGCTGCCCGTCAGCTGGGCCTGCTGCTGGGCCAGCCGCAGGGCGGATTCAATGTCCACCACCAGGTTTTCATCTCTCGAGCGCGACAGGCTCTGGATCAGGTCTTCCAGCTGGGTGCGCTGTAGCGCGACCTCGCTGACACGGGCCTCGGCCATGGCCACGCGCGCCGCGGTTTCACGCACCACCTCCTGCGCCTGTTTGGACAGGGTGCGGGCCTCGGTGGCCAGCGCGGTGGCCTCGGCCGCCTGCCGGGCCAGCTGCTCCTGGATGCGCGACAGCTTGCGCCACAGCAGCCCGGTGGACAGCAGCGCGAGCGCCATCAGCGCCACCGCCAGCCACACCATCGGCCGCAGCAGGCTGCGCCGGCGCGCGGGGGCCTCGGCCGCCGGCAGCACGGCTGCGGCCGGCACCAGGTCGCCGGGTGCGGCAGTCGCACCGGGATCGGGCAAGGCAGGTGGTACGGCGGCGTCGGGCGTCATCCGGCCGATTCTATCGAGGCGATCACGTCGTCCAGGTTTGGCCGCGACTCCTGCACGGTGCCAAAACCGGCCTCGCGTGCGGCTTGCGCGATGCGTGGGTGGGTGGCCACGGCACGGGCGGCATCCCAGCGCTGGCCGGGTAGTGCGTCGCGCAGGTTGGCCACGGCCTCCGAGCTGCTGAACAGCCAGACCGAGCCATCGCTGGCCGCCTGCGCTGCCGCCGCCCGCTGCAGGGCGCTGAACACCGGCGGCCGGCGCTCGTAGGCCACCACAAAGCGGCTGGCGACGCCCACGGCATCCAGCTGCTGCGCCAGCCAGTCACGCCCGGCGCTGCGACCATGCGCGTCGCTGCCGCGCACGATCAGCACCGGCTGGCCCGGGTTCACGCCGGGCGCCACGAGGCGCCACAGCGCCTCGGAGTCGAACTGGGTGGCGTCGGGGCCCGGCGCGTCGATCGTGGTGGCCGGCAGCCCCGCCTGGCGCAGCGCGTCGCGGGTACCGGGCCCAGTTGCCCATGCTCTTGTTTTAATAGCATTAGATGACCAATGGACGCGGACATCCGGCATATTTGATGCAAAAAAGTGCTCCACGGCGTTGCTGCTGACGAACATCGCCGCCTGGCAGCCCGCAAGGTCTGCCCAGGCCTGGCGCACCGGCTCGCTGTCGGCTGCCGGGGCGATCACGATCAGCGGCAGGACCACCGGCGCCAGGCCGCGCGCCGACAGATCGGCAGCCCAGCGCAGCGCCTCGCGCTCGGGCCGGGTCACGACCACGCGCACCGGGGCGGGCGCGACGGCGGTCACGGTGTCAATGCGCGCCGCCGGCCCGCAGCTTGGCCGCCACCTGTTCGCCCAGGGTGGCAGCGGTGGCGAGATCGGCCACTGCGTCGGCAGAGCGGGCGCGCACCAGAACGGCCGAGCCTTCGGGTTCACCCCAGGCGGCGTTGAGCTGCAGGTACTCGCCGGAGAAGGTGGCAAACGCGGCCAGCGGCATGGAGCAGCTGCCGCCCATGGCGCGGCTCACGGCACGCTCGGCCGTCACCGACAGCCAGGTGGTCTGGTGCGCCAGCGGCGACAGCGCCTCCACCAAATCAGCCCGGTCAGCCCGCACCTCGATGCCCAAAGCGCCCTGGCCGGCTGCGGGCAGCATCTCGGTGGGCTCGAACACGGCCCGGATGCGCTCGGCCAGGCCCAGCCTCTTCAAGCCCGCGGCAGCCAGGATGATGGCCGCGTACTGACCTTCGTCGAGCTTGCGCAGACGCGTATCGAGGTTGCCGCGCAGGGGTTCGATCTTCAAATCGGGGCGCAGCGCGCGCAGCAGCACCACGCGGCGCAGGCTGGAGGTGCCCACCACGGCGCCGGGCGGCAACTCGGCAAGCGAGGCATGGTGCGGCGATACAAACGCGTCGCGCGGGTCTTCGCGCTCCATCACGCAGCCCAGCGCGAAGCCTTCGGGCAGGTCCATCGGCACATCCTTGAGCGAATGCACGGCGATATCGGCGCGGCCCTCCTCCAGCGCCACTTCCAGCTCCTTGACGAACAGGCCCTTGCCGCCGACCTTGGAGAGCGAGCGGTCCAGGATCTGGTCGCCGCGGGTGGTCATGCCCAGCAGCGTGACGCGGTGGCCGCGCTGCTCGAGCAGGGCCTTGACATGCTCCGCCTGCCACAGGGCAAGGCGGCTTTCGCGGGTGGCGATGGTGATGGCGCTCACGTCGTAACCTGTTTGTAATCAGAGTGTGGGGGTCGATGCTAGCATGGTGCTGCTCATAAATTAGGCACAGCCCGAGCCTTGCGCGTCTCTCCCCAACCCGGACCGAAACCATGACCACCGCCTCCCGCGAGCTACCCGCGCGAAAAGCCACCGAAGCCGCCCGCACCCCGGCGCGCGCCAAAGACAATGAGCGCCCGCTGGTCGAGGACATCCGCCTGCTCGGACGCATCCTGGGCGACGTCATCCGCGAGCAGGAAGGCGCCGAGGCGTTTGAGCTGATCGAGCAGATTCGCAAGCTGTCGGTGGCGTTCCGCCGGGACGCCGACCACGAGGCCGACAAGGCGCTGAAAAAGCTGCTCAAGAGCCTGTCGGGCGACCAGACGGTGAGCGTGATTCGCGCCTTCACCTACTTCAGCCATCTGGCCAACCTGGCCGAAGACCGGCACCACATCCGCCGCCGCGCCATCCACGAACGTGCGGGCGACACGCAGGAAGGCAGCATCGAGGTGGCACTGGCGCGCCTGCGCTGGGCCGGCATCACGCCCAAGACCATCGCGCAGACGCTCGATGCCGCGTTTGTGTCGCCCGTGCTCACGGCGCACCCGACCGAGGTGCAGAGGAAGAGCATCCTGGACGCCGAACGCGACATCGCCCAGTTGCTGACGCAGCGCGACGAAATCAAGGCCCGCACCCTGCCCCGCGACGCCTTGGCGCCCCGCGAGCTGGCCGCCAATGAAGCCCAGATCCGCGCGCGCGTGATGCAGCTGTGGCAAACCCGGTTGCTGCGCTTCACCAAACTCACCGTGGCCGACGAGATCGAGAATGCGCTGAGCTACTACGAAGCCACTTTCTTGCGCGAGATACCGAAGCTGTACGCCGAACTCGAGGCGCACCTGGGCCAGCACCCGGTGGCAAGCTTCCTGCGCATGGGCCAGTGGATCGGCGGCGACCGTGACGGCAACCCGAATGTGAGCGCGCAAACCCTGCAATACGCGCTGAAGCGACAGGCCGAGGTGGCGCTGCGGCACTACCTCACCGAAGTGCATTACCTGGGCGGTGAACTGTCGCTGTCGGCCATGCTGACCGACGTGTCCCCCGCGATGCAGGCACTGGCCGAGCGTTCGCCCGACACCAACGCGCACCGGCAGGACGAGCCTTACCGGCGCGCCCTCACCGGCATGTACGCGCGGTTGGCCGCCACGCTGAAAAGCCTCACCGGCGGCGACGCGGCGCGCCACGCGGTGGCACCGCAAAACCCCTACCTGAAGGCCGAGGCGTTTCTGGACGACCTGCGGGTCATCCGGGCGTCGCTGCTGGCCCACCACGGCGAGGCGCTGGTGGCGCAGCGCCTGCACCCGCTAATCCGCGCGGTCGAGGTGTTCGGCTTTCACCTGGCCACGGTGGATTTACGCCAGAGCTCGGACAAGCATGAAGAAGTGGTGGCCGAGCTTCTGGCCGTGGCGCGGATCGAACCGCGCTACGCCAGCCTGCACGAAGACGCCAAGCGTGCGCTGCTGGTGCGCCTGCTCAACGATGCGCGCCCGCTGCGCGTGGTGGACGGGGTCTATTCGGCCCATACGCAGGGCGAGATCGCGATCTTCGAGACCGCCAAGCTGATGCGCGCGACCTACGGCGCCGAGGCGATCCGCCACTACATCATCAGCCACACCGAGACCGTGAGCGACTTGCTGGAGGTGCTGCTGCTGCAAAAAGAGGTGGGGCTGATGCGTGGCACGCTGGACAGCCCCCACGCTGACGCTGCCCCCCGGGGGGGCTCCAGTGCCTTGGGGCGGCCCGGCGGCACTGGGGACAGCCCCCACGCTAACGCTGCCCCCCGAGGGGGCTCCAGTGCCTTGGGGCGGCCCGGCGGCACTGGGGACAGCCCCCACGCTGACGCTGCCCCCCGAGGGGGCTCCAGTGCCTTGGGGCGGCCCGGCGGCACTGGGGACGCCGACGCGATCAATGACCTGATCGTCGTGCCGCTGTTCGAGACCATCGAAGACCTGCGCAATGCGGCTCCCATCATGCGGGCGTTTTACGCGCTGCCGGGCGTGGCACGGCTGGTGCAGCGTTCGGGCGCCGAGCAGGACATCATGCTGGGCTACAGCGACAGCAACAAGGACGGCGGTATCTTCACCAGCAACTGGGAGCTGTACCGGGCCGAAATTGCGCTGGTCGATCTGTTCGACGAACTGGCCAACAGTCACAACATCACGCTGCGCATGTTCCACGGCCGTGGCGGCACGGTCGGCCGGGGCGGCGGCCCAAGTTACCAGGCCATCCTGGCGCAGCCGCCCGGCACCGTGCGCGGCCAGATCCGCCTGACCGAGCAGGGCGAGGTGATCGGCTCCAAGTACGCCAACCCCGAGATTGGCCGCCGCAACCTGGAAACCCTGGTGGCGGCCACGCTGGAGGCCACGCTGCTGCAACCGACCAAGCCCGCGACCAAGGCTTACCTGGAAGCCGCCGAGCGACTGTCGCGCGCCAGCATGGCGGCCTACCGCGCCTTGGTGTACGAAACCCCGGGTTTCACCGACTATTTCTTCGGTTCCACCCCGATCCGCGAGATTGCCGAGCTCAACATTGGTTCGCGCCCGGCCTCGCGCAAACCCTCGCAGCGCATTGAAGACCTGCGCGCCATCCCCTGGGGCTTCAGCTGGGGCCAGTGTCGGCTGACGCTGCCCGGCTGGTACGGTTTTGGCACCGCCGTCGAGGCTTTCTTGAACGAAAAAGGCCACGGGTCCGCATCAGATGGTCATTTGTTGCTACAAAAAATGTACCGGCAATGGCCCTTTTTCCGCACGCTGCTGTCCAACATGGATATGGTGCTGGCCAAGAGCGACCTCGCGCTGGCATCGCGCTATTCCGAACTGGTGGGCGACGCGCGGCTGCGCAAGAAGGTCTTTGCCATGATTGAGGCGGAATGGCACCGCACGGCCGACGCCCTGGCCCGCATCACCGGCGAGAAACAGCGGTTGGCCGGCAATACGGCGCTGCAGCGGTCAATCCGCCATCGGTTCCCCTACATCGACCCGTTGCACCACCTGCAGGTAGAACTGGTGCGCCGTTACCGCGCAGGCCAGGCCGACGAGCGGGTGCAGCGCGGCATCCACATCTCGATCAACGGGATCGCCGCCGGGCTGCGCAACACGGGCTGATAGTCAGTCCCTGCCGTTACAAAGATTGGGGGAGTGACCCCGCAATTGATGCCGCCGGCGGCAGCGGGAGGCCATTTCAGGCTCTGCGAATCGTCGTGGTTGAGAGGTATCTTGATGCAAATAGTTACGTTCTCCCCAGCTTTTGACATCAATTTTCTCAATTTTGAAACAAGAATTAAGTCCAGATTAATTTTCAAAATTACGCTCGACGTAAGAAAATAGCCAATGATTTCAACAGTCTATTAAGTAAAATTAAGATATCGGCCTGCTGCGCCGCCTCCATTCGCGTCCGATGGTGTAAGGCGCAGAAGCCTCGTCGAGTCTTAAAAATGCTTCAGCTTTGAAACACTTGTCAGGATCGACGACGCTGAATCGAACCCCCAAAATTCGCAACCACTTGTAACTACTTGATTCGATTGGGAATCCTGCTCGGTCGCCGCGCGTGGCACACGACTTGATAACCACCCCTGCATAGAAGCAGGGAGCTATCGGAAATGATCAGGGTTACAGGTTTGTGGCGAGCGGCTGTGCAACTCAGGTTGCGCACGCGTTTAACGACCCGGGACATGCGTCTTCCTGGCGCACCGTTCCGCCTGCCGAACTCGCACCGCTGGATCACCGTGATGGTCTATGCGGCCTGCGTCCTGGCGCCCGTGGGCCTTGCTTGGCTGCTGCAGTCGACCGCACAAGCCTCGAGCAAACGTCCAGTTCAGCCCTCCCTCATCCCATTTGCTGACACGCGCTCTGCAGCCACGGCATCGACCGATGCATCGGCCGTTCGTGTGTCCACCCACAACAGCCCATGGGGTCTCGAACCCCACAGGGTCAAGGAATCTGTCGCAAAAGCGGCGGAAGCGGCCAGGCCATCCATCCCGGTACCCGGAAATCGGCCCTAGTCGGCATCAGCAGGCAATTCAAAACAGTTATCAACTCATGACTTAAGGGGAAGAAAAATGGCTTCATATACCAAACACGACCTGGAATTCATCCTGGCGCAAATCAAGATCGCCGAGGCCGATGTGGCCGGTGGCGATGCAATCAACGTCGCCGACCTGGTGCCCAGCCCGTTGCTGCCGTGGGGTCTGCGCACAGTCAGCGGCGAACAGAACAACCTGATGCCCGGCCAGGAAGGCTACGGCTCTGCCGACGGCACCTTCCCCCGTATGCTGGATCCTGTGTTCAATCAGGCCGAGAACACGCCTGCCGGGTTCGGTCCGCCCACTCCAACCAGCTACAGCCAGACCTCGGGGCTGGTGTTCGACTCGCAGCCGCGCACCATCAGCAACCTGATTGTGGACCAGACGTTTGGCAACCGCGCAGCCGTCATTGCAGCCCTGGAGCGCGCTGGGTCGGCCGATGCCGGTGCCGACGCCGACGCGATTGCCGCCGCGCAGGGCATCGCCGCAGCAGCGGCCGCCGCGCTGCCCGCTGCGCAGTCGACCGCAGATGCCGCCAATGCCAGCCTTGGCACCGCGCAAAGCGCCAACAGCGCAGCGCAATCCGCCTTGACCACGGCCCTGGACGCGAACACCCTCGCACAAGGCAACAAGACCGCTGCGTTGGGAACGCTGCAGGGCACCCAATCCGCGACGGGCTCGGCGCTGGGCGAGTTGCAGGCTGCCCAAAGCGCAGCCACCAGCGCCGCCAGCACGCTGAGCGTGGCTGGCGCCACCTTGACCACCGCCAACGGCCTTGCCACCTCGACCGCATCGCAAGCGGCGGCAGATATCACTGCGCGTGGGGTGGCCCTCTCGGCTTTCGGCACGGCGTCAGCCGCAGCAGCGCTTGCCGATCAGCAAGAAGCGGATGCACTGGCCACTCTCAACAATGCGGCGCCGGGTTCGCCCGAGCAGGCTGCAGCACAGACTGCGTATGACGCTGCGGTCGCGGCATCGAATGCCGCCACAGCGGCTGCCAATGCTGCGCTGCTCGAATTCGGCATCGCCGCTGCCACGGCCGCCGCCTCGACCCAGGCGGCGCTGGATGCAGCAGCCGATCAGGCCGACGCACAGGCGGCCTTCGACGCCGCCGTCACAGCCGATGCTGCTGCACAGGCCAACCTGGCGACCGAGCAGGGCGAGTACCAGGCCGCCGTCGATGCACAGGCCACCGCGCAATCCGACTATGACGCTGCGGCCTTGCTGGCCGATGGAACCGCCGCAGCCCTGGCGACAGCCCAAGGCGACGCCGACGGGGCCACCGCGGATCTGGCCGCTGCCCAAGGGGTGGCCGACGGCGCCAACGGCGCATTGGCGGATGCCCAGGCGCTGGCCGATTCGACGGCCGCCAACGCCATTGAGTTGCCGGCCAGCCTGGGTCTGGAAGTGTCGGACAACGGCACGATCTTCATTCCCAACCAAGCCACCGATGAAGGCCTGTCGGCTCAGTACAACTCCTGGTTCACCCTGTTCGGCCAGTTTTTCGACCATGGCCTGGACCTCGTCGCCAAGGGTGGCAGCGGCACGGTGTTCATCCCGCTCAAGCCGGACGATCCGCTGTACGTGGAAGGCAGCCACACCAATTTCATGGTGCTGACCCGCGCGACCAACCAGCCAGGCGCTGATGGCGTCCTGGGTACGGCTGACGACATCCACGAAGCGGTCAACACCACGTCCCCCTTTGTCGACCAGAACCAGACGTACAGCTCGCACCCGTCGCACCAGGTATTCCTGCGCGCGTACGAGTTGGTGGAAGGCCGCCCTCGGGCGACCGGCGAACTGATCGAAAACCGTGACCTCGGTGCCGATGGCATTTACGGCACGGCAGACGATGTGCTGCTGGGCGGCATGGCCACCTGGGAAGTCGTCAAGGCACAAGCGCGCGACATTCTCGGCATCAATCTGTCCGACGCCGACGTAACGGGCGGCCCCCTGCTGGCGACCGACGACTACGGCAACTTCCTGCCCGGCAACAGTGGCCTGCCGCAGCTCGTGACCGCCGCCGGGCTGGTGGAAGGCGTCATTGGCGCGCCGATCAGCACGGCGCAAGCTATTCGCGGTGGTTACGCGTTCCTGGACGACATCGCGCACCACGCCGCCCCGCGCAACAGCAATGGCACCATGAAAACCGCCGACGCTGACAACGTGGTTGGCGACGACGGCGTGTCCGCCACCTACGACGATGAGCTGCTCAACGCGCACTACATCGCCGGCGATGGCCGCGTCAACGAAAACATCGGCTTGACGGCTGTACATGCGGTGTTCCACTCCGAGCACAACCGATTGGTCGAACACACCAAGGAAGTGGTGCTCGCCTCCAATGATCTGGCTTTCCTGAACCAGTGGCTCATGCCCACCGGCCAACTGACAGCGCTGCCCGCGCCCGGCGATGTGCTGGAGTGGAACGGAGAGCGTGTGTTCCAGGCCGCCAAGTTCGGCACTGAAATGCAGTACCAGCATTTGGTGTTCGAGGAATTTGCCCGCAAGGTGCAGGTGCAGGTGGACGTGTTTGCCGGCTACGACAGCACCATCAACCCCTCCATCGTGGCCGAATTCGCACACGTGGTGTATCGCTTCGGCCACTCCATGCTGAACGAGACCGTGGACCGGTTTGACACCAACTTCGGAATGGTGAACGGCGCAGACCAGATCGGCCTGATCGAGGCCTTCCTGAACCCGCTTGAATACGCCGCCAGCGGTGCGAACTCAGGAGATGCCGCCGGCGCCATCGTGCGCGGCATGACGCGCCAGGTGGGTAACGAACTCGACGAGTTCGTCACCGAAGCCCTGCGCAATAACCTGGTGGGCCTGCCGCTTGATCTCGCCGCCATCAATCTGGCACGCGGTCGTGAAACTGGTGTGCCCTCACTGAACGCCGCGCGTCGCGAGTTCTTTGCCGGTACCAGCGATGCGCAACTGAAGCCCTACGAGAGCTGGGTGGACTTTGCCAACAACGTCAAGCACGCCGAATCGGTGGTCAATTTCATCGCGGCATACGGCACGCACGGGGCACTGACGGCCAGCGATGTCGACACGCTGGCAGACAAGCGCGCGGGGGCCACCGCGCTGGTGATGGGTGGCTCGGCCGTGATCAACGCGGGGACCGCACAAGAGCGCACGTTTGTCGCCAACGACGCAGATCGCCTGGCGTTCCTGAACAGCACCGGCGCATACGCCAGCCTGCCCAGCGGCGTCACCACGACCGGCGTGGACGCGATTGACTTCTGGATTGGCGGCTTGGCCGAGCGGCAGATGCCTTTCGGCGGTTTGCTCGGCTCGACCTTCAACTTCGTGTTTGAAACCCAGCTCGAAATGCTGCAGGACGGTGACCGGATGTACTACCTGGCGCGCACCGCCGGCCTGAACTTCCTGAAGGAACTGGAAGCGAACTCGTTTGCATCGATGATCATGCGCAACACCGATGCCACGCACTTGCCGGGTGACGTGTTCTCGGTGCCCAACTTCAACCTGGAAGTGGATCAATCCAAACAGTACACCGGGCTGAATGAGAGCGCTGGGCTGGACGGGATAATGGGCAATGCCGATGATGACATTGGGGCTGACGGCATTGCCAACAACACCGACCCGACCGGCGGCACGATCTTCTCGCAGCTGGTGGTGCGCGACAACCCCAGCACGGTAGGCGCGGACAGCAACTACCTCAAGTTCACCGGTGGCGAGCACGTGGTGCTCGGCGGTACGGCCGGCAACGACACCCTGATTGCCAGCATTGGCGACGACACCATCTGGGGCGATGGAGGCGATGACCGCATTGAAGGCGGCGACGGCGTGGACATCCTCAACGGCGGGGCCGGCAATGACATCATCACCGACCTCGGTGGCGACGACAACATCAAAGGCGGAGACGGTGACGACGTTGTCAGCGGCGGCAATGGCTTCGATCTGATCATCGCCGGTCGCGGCAGTGACTTCGTGGTGGCCGGTGAAGATCCAAAAGAGGTTTTCGGCGGCGGCGGCAATGACTTCATCCTGGGCAGCAGCACGTTTGACACCGTGTTTGGCGACGAAGGCGATGACTGGATCGAAGGCGGCGGCTCGGCCGACCTGCTGCAGGGCGACATGGGCGACCCGTTCCAGGCCAGCACGATTTTTGGCAACGATGTGATCATTGGCAGCGGTGGCAATGACGACTACGACTCGGAATCGGGCGACGACATCATGGTCATGGGCGCTGGCACCCAGCGCGCCGAGGGCATGCTGGGCTTTGACTGGGTCACCCACAAAAACCAGGCCTTCAGTGCGGAGGCCGACCTCAACTTCACCGGTCTGCTCCCCCCCACGGTGGACAACCTCAAGGACCGTTTTGACAACGTGGAAGGCGTCTCAGGCTGGATACACAACGACATCCTGCGCGGCGACAGCTTCGGCTCGACGGAACTGCTGAATGAGGCGGTTGTCGGGGATGTGCGCACCAACCACGCGCTGAACAACACCCAGCAGATTGCCCTGATTGACGGTCTGCAAGAGTTCCTGGACAGCATGCTGGGTGCTGGTCAGACTGCTTTCTCGGGCGGCAACATCCTGATGGGCGGCGGCGGCAGCGACATCATCGAGGGTCGCGGCGGCAACGACCTGATTGACGGTGACGCCTGGCTGAATGTGCGTATCGGCGTGAGTGGTCACCCCACCATCACCAGCGCCGAGAACATGGCTGAAATTGCCCCACTGCTCTTCTCAGGCGAGATCAAGCCGAGTCAGCTCAGCATCGTGCGGGAAATCCTGTCGGCCCCGGCAGGCGCGAGCAGCGACATCGCGGTGTTCTCGGACATCCGGGACAACTACCTGATTTCCACTGGCGAGAACGGCACGGTTACCGTTTCGCACGTTGCCGGCACGCTGACCGACGGGACAGACACGTTGCGCAACATCGAGCGGATCCAGTTCTCCGATCAAATGCTTGTCATCGGTGGCGACAATATCCCCGCGACTGGTGAGCCTGAGATATTCGGTGACCCAATTGAGGATGGCACGCTAATCGCCACCTTGGGCTCGGTCGTTGACGGGAACGGCATCAACCCGTTCACGGTGCAGTTCACGTGGCAAGCTGAGATCAATCCTGACGAATGGGCGGATGTCGCGACCGGTGACACCTTCACCCCTGGCGACGCACACGTCGGGCTGGCGTTGCGGGTTGTCGCGGGGTTCACTGATATCACCGGTACACCCGAATTCCGTACCTCGGCTCCGACAGCACCCGTCGTGAACATCAACGACGCCCCAGTCGGGCTGCCGACGATCACCGGTACCGTCGCGGAGAACCAGACACTGACCGCCAATATGGCTGGCGTTACGGACGCTGACGGCCTGGGCATTGCGACCTACACCTGGCTGCGCGACGGCGTGCAGATCGAGGGCGCGGGCCTGAGCACCTATGCACTCGGCGACGCCGATGTGGGGTCCGTGATTCAGGTTCAAGCAACCTACACCGATGCAAACGGCACTGTTGAGACGATTTTGAGTGACCCGACTCCCGTTGTCGCCAACGTGAATGACGCGCCTACTGGCTTCCCTGTCATCAGTGGTATCGCCGTCGAGGACCAACTGCTGAGTGTCGATACCAGCGGTATCAACGACGTAGATGGCCTGGGCGCGTTCAGCTACCAATGGACTCGTGATGGTGTTGACGTTGCGGGCGCAACCGGGGTGGGCTACACCTTGGGCGACGCTGATGTGGGCGCCCAAATCCGGGTCCGTGTGAGCTACACCGACAGCAACGGCATTGCAGAGAGCGTGCAATCACCGTCTACTGCGGTGGTTGCCAACATCAACGACGCTGTGACCGGCACCGTCACCATCAACAACACCGCCCCCGACCTGGGCCGCACCCTGAACGCCATCAGTCTGCTGGCCGACGCGGACGGTCTGGGCGCCATTGGCTACCAGTGGGAGTCCTCGGCCAACGGCGGGGCGACCTGGGCC
>JANOBJ010000308.1:0-3035 GCA_031411575.1 Betaproteobacteria bacterium
CCTCGGCTGCCGGGATGCGGCTGCCGCGCACCGTGCGCAGCAGCCGTTGCGAAACAATGGCCTTCATGGCTGCCGCCAGGTCACCCAGCATGGTCGGCCGCACCTCGACCGGGTAGAAACTCAAGTCGGTTGAGCGCCTGGTAGCTGTTGTTGGCGTGCATGGTGGCCAGGCACAGGTGGCCCGACTGCGCATAGGCAACAGCCGACGACATGGTGTCGCGGTCACGGATCTCGCCGATCAGGATCACATCGGGGGCTTGCCGCAGGGCGTTTTTAAGTGCGATCTGAAGCGATTCAGTGTCGCTTCCGACCTCGCGCTGTTTCACCACCGAGCGCTTGTTCTTGAAAACGAACTCCACCGGGTCTTCAATCGTCAGGATGTGGCCCGTGACCTTCTCGTTGCGGTGGTCGATCATCGAGGCCAGCGTGGTGCTCTTGCCGGCACCGGTGGCCCCTACCATCAGCAGCAGGCCACGCTTTTCCATGATCAGGTCGCGCAGGATCAGCGGCACGTTCAGCGTTTCGATCGGCGGAATATCCGACGTGATGTAGCGGATCACGACCGCGTAGGTGCCGCGCTGGCGCATCGCGCTGATGCGGAAGTTGCCCACGCCCTCCAGCGGAAACGCCATGTTGAGCTCACCCGAGCGCTCGAGTTCGGCCACGCGGTGCGCCGGCACGATCTCGGCCAGCAGGTTCAGCGGGGCATCGGGCGGCAGCACCTGGTTGTTGATGCCCACGCTCTGCCCGTTGATCTTGATCAGTGCTGGCGAGTGGGCCGACAGGTACACGTCCGACGCCTTGCGCTCGGCCATCAACCTCAGAATCCGCTCCATCGTCCCGATCGTCGCCATGGTCAGTTCCTTGTGGGGTGGGCAGCGTTGCTCAGTCGCGCAGCAGGTCGTTGAGGCTGGTTTTGGCGCGGGTCTGCGCGTCCACGCGCTTGACGATCACGGCGCAGTACAGGCTGTACTTGCCGTCAGCACTCGGCAGGTTGCCCGACACCACCACCGAGCCCGCCGGCACGCGGCCATAGGTCACGGTGCCGGTGGCGCGGTCATAGATCTTGGTGCTCTGGCCGATGTACACGCCCATGGAGATCACCGAGTTTTCCTCGATCACCACGCCTTCGACCACCTCGGAGCGCGCACCGATAAAGCAGTTGTCCTCGATGATGGTCGGGCCCGCCTGCACCGGCTCGAGCACGCCGCCGATGCCCACGCCACCCGACAGGTGCACGTTCTTGCCGATCTGCGCGCACGAACCGACCGTGGCCCAGGTGTCCACCATCGTGCCTTCGTCCACATAGGCGCCGATGTTCACGTAGCTCGGCATCAGGATCGCGCCCTTCGCGATGTAGCTGCCACGACGCGCCACGGCCGGCGGCACCACGCGCACGCCGGTGGCCTTCATCTGCGCTTCGTCAAGGTGGGCAAACTTGGTCTGCACCTTGTCGTAGAAGCCCAGGTCGCCGGCGCGCATGGGCACGTTGTCCTTCAGACGAAAGCTCAACAGCACGGCCTTCTTGATCCACTGGTGGGTGGTCCACTGGCCCACGCTCTCGCGCGTGGCCACCCGCAGGCGGCCGGTGTTCAGTTCGCTGATCACATGCTCCACGGCATCGGCCGTTTCCTTGGGGGCGGACTTGGGCGAAAGGTTGGCACGGTCTTCCCACGCGGCTTCAATGAGGGTCTGGAGTTGCTGTGTCATGACTTGCGATTAGAGGTTTTGGATTGAATGAACCGGACAATTCTGTGCGCCGCTTCGAGGCATTCGGCGGTTTCAGCCACCAGGGCCATGCGGATTCGCTGCTGGCCGGGGTTGGCGCCGTCGGCTTCGCGGGCCAGGTAGCTACCCGGCAGAACAGTCACATTGTATTGAGCCAGCAAGTCCCTGGCGAAATCGGTTTCGCTGCCGCAGGCCTCAGGCACCCGCGCCCAGAGGTAAAAACCGGCATCGGGCAGCGCCACATCCATCACCTGCGCGAGCAGGGGCGTGACCTGGGCGAACTTTTCACGGTACAGCGTGCGGTTGTCCACCACGTGCTGTTCATCGTTCCAGGCGGCCGTGCTGGCGGCCTGCACCACCGGGCTCATTGCGCTGCCGTGGTAGGTACGGTAAAGCAAAAAGTTCTTCAGAATCGCCGCATCGCCCGCCACAAACCCGCTGCGCAGGCCCGGGACATTGCTGCGCTTGGACAGGCTGGTAAATGCCACCAGACGCCGGAAGTCGCTGCGCCCCAGCTGGGCGGCGGCCTGCAGGCCACCCAGCGGCGGCTCGTCGCGGAAGTAAATCTCGCTGTAGCACTCATCCGAGGCGATCACGAAACCGTAGCGGTCGCTCAACGCAAACAGCTTTTCCCATTCCGACAGCGGCATCACCGCACCGGTTGGGTTGCCCGGCGAACAGACAAACATCAGCTGGGTACGGCGCCAGACGTCCTCGGTCACGCTGTCCCAGTCCACCGCAAAGTTGCGCGCCGGGTCACTGGGTGCGTACACCGGCTGCGCGCCCGCGAGCAGGGCTGCGCCTTCATAGATTTGGTAGAACGGGTTAGGGCAGAGCACGACCGCGTCACGCGTGGAGTCAATCACCGTCTGCGCAAATGCAAACAGCGCCTCGCGCGAGCCGTTGACCGGCAGCATCTGCGTGGCCGCGTCCAGCGTCAGCCCATAGCGCCGCTGCAGCCAGCCGGCAAAGGCTTCGCGCAGCCGCGGCTCGCCGGCGGTGGCCGGGTAGGCGGACAAGCCACCGGCTTTGTCGTGCAATGCGTCGGTCAGCGCCTGCTTGATGAAGGCGGGCGTGGCGTGCTTCGGCTCGCCAATGCCCAGGCTGATAGGGCGGAAGTCAGGGCTGGGCGTAACGCCCGCGAACAATTGCCGCAGCCGCTCGAAAGGGTAGGGCTGCAACTGGGCCAACAAGGGATTCATGCCCGGATTATCCGGGATTGACTGCGCGGGGCGCTCTGGGTCCAATCAGGCCATGTCACCTTCTGGCTTGCGCTTTTCCGACACCCGCTTTCTCCTGATCCTGCT
>JANOBJ010000309.1:0-15442 GCA_031411575.1 Betaproteobacteria bacterium
CGGTCGAGATGGCCAGCGTGGCCGCGGCGCAGGGCCGACAGACCATCGTTTTCGTGGACGAGGTGCACCGCTTCAACAAGAGCCAGCAGGACGCGTTTTTGCCGCATGTCGAGAGCGGCCTGTTCACCTTCATTGGCGCGACCACCGAGAACCAATCGTTCGAAGTGAATTCTGCCTTGCTCTCGCGCGCCGCGGTCTACGTGCTGCAATCGCTCGCGGAGGACGACCTGCGGCAGATCGTCGCGCGCGCGCAGGCCATCGACGCTGTGCCGGCCATCGCGCCGGAAGCGCTGGACCGACTCATTGCCTATGCGGACGGCGACGCCCGGCGCCTGCTCAATACGCTGGAGACACTGGCCGTGGCGGCCCAGCGCGAGCAACTGACCGAGGTGACAGACGCCTGGCTATTGAAGGTGCTGGGCGAGCGCCTGCGCCGCTACGACAAGGGTGGCGAGCAGTTCTACGACACCATCAGCGCGCTGCACAAGTCGGTGCGCGGCTCTGACCCCGATGCCGCGCTGTACTGGTTCGTGCGCATGCTCGACGGCGGCGCCGACCCGCGCTACATGGCACGCCGGCTGATCCGCATGGCCAGCGAAGACATCGGTCTGGCCGACCCGCGCGCGCTGCGGCTGGCGCTGGACGCGGCCGAGGTGTACGAGCGGCTAGGCACGCCCGAGGGCGAGCTGGCGCTGGCCGAATGCGTGGTGTACCTCGCGGTCGCGCCCAAGTCGAACGCGGTCTACAAGGCCTTCAACGAGGCCAAGGCCTTCGTCAAGAAAGACGGGACGCGGCCGGTGCCGCTGCACCTGCGCAACGCCCCCACGCAACTGATGAAGGACCTGGATTACGGCCGTGATTACCGCTACGCCCACAACGAGGCTGGCGGCTTTGCGGCGGGGGAGCGCTACCTGCCCGACGGCATGGCCGATCCAGGCTTCTACCGCCCGGTGGAACGGGGTCTGGAGATCCGGATTGCCGATAAGCTGCGTGAACTGAAAAAACTGAATAATCAGCGCAGCTAATACAACCCCAAAGCCGTTGATAAGCGGTTTGGGTTGCGGGTAAACCCCGGCAAACCCCCAATTGGTGCGCCGTTACCCGTGGCTACAATCGCTCAGCAAACCCGCCATCGAAGCAAACTGGCGGGTTTTTTGCTAGATGGCGGAAGCCGCCCAAAAGGCGAATCGGCTGATCAAGACATGACAAGCCAAGTGAGTGACGCCTGGCCCATGCGCCGGTTACAAAAACGGAGAAGTCTTATGGAAATCCTGCTGCAACAGATCATCAACGGTCTGGTTCTTGGCAGCATGTATGCCCTGGTAGCGTTGGGCTACACCATGGTGTACGGCATCATCAACCTCATCAACTTTGCGCACGGCGAGGTGCTGATGGTCGGCGCGCTGACCAGCTGGACCATCATCGGACTGATGCAGGCCGGCATGCCCGGCACCCCCGGCTGGGTCATCCTGATCATCTCGATGATCATCTCTTGCGTGGTGGCGGCGGCGCTGAACTTTGTGATCGAGAAGGTGGCGTACCGGCCGCTGCGCAACAGTCCGAAGCTGGCGCCGCTGATCACCGCCATCGGCATGTCGATCCTGCTGCAGACGCTGGCCATGATCATCTGGAAGCCCAACTACAAGCCTTACCCCACGCTGCTGCCGAGCGAGCCGTTCAACGTCGGCGGCGCGGTGATCACCCCGACCCAGATCATGATCCTGGGCCTCACGGCGATTTCGCTTGCCACGCTCATGTACGTGGTGAACTACACGCGGCTGGGCCGCGCGATGCGCGCCACGGCCGAGAACCCGCGCGTGGCCGGCCTGATGGGCGTCAAGCCCGACATGGTGATTTCGGCCACCTTCATCATCGGCGCGATCCTGGCGACCATCGCCGGCATGATGTACGCGTCCAACTACGGCACGGTGCAGCACACTATGGGTTTCCTGCCAGGGCTCAAGGCGTTCACCGCAGCGGTGTTTGGCGGCATCGGCAACCTGGCCGGCGCGGTGGTCGGCGGCATCCTGCTCGGGCTTATCGAATCCATCGGCTCGGGCTACATCGGCATCCTGACCGGTGGCGTGCTGGGCAGCCACTACTCCGACATCTTCGCCTTCATTGTGCTCATCATCGTGCTCACGCTGCGGCCATCGGGCCTGCTGGGTGAACGTGTCGCTGACCGGGCCTGAGCCCAGCTTATGAACCCCCACGCTCACATCCGTTCGCTGCCCCCCGAGGGGGTGCATGCCTCGTTCGAGGCGGCTCATCACGAGGCATTCCCATGAACCAGAAAAAACTGCTCACTTATCTGGCGGCCGGCGCGGCGCTGCTGATCCTCCCGCTGATCCTGCAGGGCTTTGGCAATGCCTGGGTCCGCATCGCCGACATGGCGCTGCTGTACGTGCTGCTGGCGCTTGGCCTGAACATCGTGGTGGGCTACGCAGGCCTGCTCGATCTGGGCTTCGTGGCGTTCTTTGCGCTCGGGGCCTACATGTTTGGCCTGATGGCCTCTCCCCACCTCACCGATACGTTCCCCGCTTTTGCCGCCATGTTTCCCAACGGCCTGCACACGCCGCTGTGGGTCGTGATACCGCTCGGTGCGGCGGTGGCCGGGCTGTTTGGCATGCTGCTGGGGGCGCCCACGCTCAAGCTGCGCGGCGACTACCTGGCCATCGTGACGCTGGGTTTTGGTGAAATCATCCGCGTGTTCCTGAACAACCTGGACCACCCTGTCAACATCACCAACGGCCCCAAGGGGCTGAACCAGATCGATTCGATCACCTTCTTCGGTCTCAACCTGGGCAAGCCGGTGATGGTGGGCGGTTTCCAGCTGGCCTCCGTCACCCTGTACTACTACCTGTTCCTGGTGCTGGTGGTGGTCAGCGTGATCATCTGCCACCGGCTCGAACTCTCGCGTATCGGTCGCGCCTGGATGGCCATCCGCGAAGACGAGATTGCCGCCAAGGCGATGGGCATCAACACCCGCAACATGAAGCTGTTGGCCTTCGGCATGGGCGCCACCTTCGGCGGCGTGGCCGGCACGATGTTTGCCGCGTTCCAGGGTTTCGTGTCACCTGAATCCTTCAGCCTGATGGAGTCGGTGATGATCGTGGCGATGGTGGTGCTGGGCGGCATCGGGCATTTGCCGGGCGTGATTCTGGGTGCCGTGCTGCTGTCGGCGCTGCCCGAGGTGCTGCGCTACGTGGCCGGTCCGCTGCAGGCCATGACCGACGGCCGGCTGGATTCGGCCATCCTGCGCCAGCTGTTGATTGCGCTGGCCATGATCATCGTCATGCTGATGCGGCCGCGCGGCCTGTGGCCTTCGCCGGAACACGGCAAGTCGCTGCAGAACGGCAAGTGAAGGGAACCAGCATGGCAGACACCGTATTGAAAGTGGCCGGCATCTCCAAGCGCTTCGGCGGCTTGCAGGCCCTGTCCGATGTGGGCATCAGCATCGAGCGCGGTCAGGTCTATGGCCTGATCGGCCCCAACGGCGCCGGCAAGACCACGTTCTTCAACGTGATCACCGGCCTGTACACGCCCGACAGTGGCAGCTTCGAGCTGGCCGGCAAGCCCTACCAGCCCACTGCCGTGCATGAAGTGGCCAAAGCCGGCATTGCGCGCACCTTCCAGAACATCCGCCTGTTCGCCGAGATGACCGCGCTGGAAAACGTAATGGTCGGGCGCCACATCCGCACCCATTCGGGGCTGCTGGGCGCGATCTTCCGCACCGGCGGTTTCAAGGCCGAAGAAGCCGCGATTGCCAAACGCGCGCAGGAATTGCTGGATTACGTGGGCATCGGCAAGTACACCGATTACAAGGCCCGCACCCTGAGTTACGGCGACCAGCGCCGGCTGGAAATCGCGCGCGCGCTGGCGACAGACCCGCAGCTCATTGCGCTGGACGAACCCGCCGCCGGCATGAACGCCACCGAAAAAGTGCAGCTGCGCGAACTGATCGACCGCATCCGCAAGGACAACCGCACCATCCTGCTGATCGAGCACGACGTCAAGCTGGTGATGGGCCTGTGCGACCGCGTCACCGTGCTTGATTACGGCAAGCAGATTGCCGAGGGCACGCCGGCCGACGTGCAGAAGAATGAAAAAGTGATCGAGGCCTACCTCGGTACCGGGGGACACTGACATGGCGAATGTACTGCTCAAGGTCAAGGGCCTGAAGGTCGGTTACGGCGGCATCCAGGCCGTCAAGGGCGTGGATTTCGAGGTGCGCGAAGGCGAACTCGTCAGCCTGATCGGCTCCAACGGCGCCGGCAAGACCACCACCATGAAGGCCATCACCGGCACGCTGTCCATCAACGATGGCGACATCGAATACATGGGCAAGAGCATCCGCGGCCAGGGTCCGTGGGACCTGGTCAAGCAGGGCCTGGCCATGGTGCCGGAAGGCCGTGGCGTGTTCACCCGCATGACCATCACCGAAAACCTGCAGATGGGTGCCTACATCCGCACCGACAAGGCCGATATCGCAGCCGACATGGACAAGGTGTTCACCATTTTCCCGCGCCTGAAAGAGCGCAAGGACCAGCTCGCCGGCACCATGTCGGGCGGCGAACAGCAGATGCTCGCCATGGGCCGCGCCCTGATGAGCCGCCCCAAGGTGCTGCTGCTCGACGAACCGTCCATGGGTCTGTCGCCCATCATGGTCGACAAGATCTTTGAGGTGGTACGCGATGTGTACGCCCAGGGCGTCACCATTCTGCTGGTCGAGCAGAACGCCAGCCGCGCACTGTCCATCGCCAACCGCGGCTACGTGATGGAATCCGGCCTGATCACCATGAGCGGCGACGCCAAGCAGATGCTCAATGACCCGAAGGTGCGGGCAGCGTATCTGGGCGAGTAGCGACTGCCGCCTGAGCCTGGAAGCCCGGCCCGTGCCGGGCTTTTTTCATGCCGCCAGCCAGCGCGCGAACGCGTAGTACAGCGGCAGGCCCACCACGATGTTGAACGGAAACGTGATGCCGAGCGACGCGGTGAGGTAGATGCCCGGGTTAGCCTGCGGCAGCGCGGCGCGGCAGGCGGCGGGTGCGTCAATGTACGACGAGCTGGCACAAACGGCACCCAGCACAAACGCGCCACCGATGCCCAGGCCTACCGCGTGTCCCACGGCGGTACCCAGCAGGCCCATGGCCAGCGGCATGGCCACCGCGAAGCCAGTCATGAACACGCCGACCTGCGCGAACGCGCGGATTTGCCGGGCGGCGGTCATGCCCATTTCCAGCAGGAACAGCATCAGGATGCCGCGGAACAGGTCGTCGTAGAACGGTGCAATCTGCTTCCACCCGCGCTCGCCGCTCAACAGCCCGATGGCCATGCCGCCCGACAGCAGCAGGATGCCGCGACCGCGCAGCGTATCGAGCATCAGTTCACCGATGCGCATGTTGCCGCTCTGCCGTCCGGTGGCCCAGCGGGCCGTGAGCAGCGCCACGATCACGCCCCATTCCATGAGGGCCACGACGGCGGTCATAAAGCCTTCGCTGGGCGTGTTCATGGCCTTGGCAAACGCCACCGACGCAAAAAACGTGACCGACGAAACCGAGCCATAGTGCGCTGCCACGGCGGCGGCGTTGGGAATGTCGAACCCGCCCGCGCGGCGCAGCACGGCATAGGCCAGCAGGGGTATGCCGACCGTGAGCGCGACGGTGGCGCCGAGCAGCGGGGCCACCTGCGAAAAGCTCACGGCCGCAAGCTCCACGCCGCCCTTCAAGCCGATGGAGAACAGCAGGTAGATAGCCAGCAGCTTGAGCACCGGTTCGGGCAGTTCCAGTTCGCTCTTGATGAACCCGGCGATCGCACCCAGCACAAAGGCCAGAACGATGGGTGACAGCAGGTTGGTGATGAGCAAGTCGATTCCGGGCATGGGTTTTCCTGTTGTTTGGGTTGCACGCACCGCCGTACAGCAGCGCTCGAACGCGATCATGGGAAAAACGCATGCTTTCGTCCAATTCATTGAATTGGTATTTCAGTTCTATAAAATAGAACTTTATGGCAGACCTGAATTACCACCATCTGCGCTACTTCTGGGCTATCGCGCAGGAGCAGAGCCTGGTGCGCGCCGCAGCACGGCTGCATGTGTCGCAGTCGGCGCTGTCAATCCAGCTGCGCCAGCTGGAAGAGCGTCTGGGCCACGCGCTGTTCGAGCGGCGCAACCGCCGCCTGGTGCTCACCGAGGCGGGCCGCATTGCGCTGGTCCACGCCCAGACCATCTTCCAGGCCGGCGATGAACTCGTGAACGTGCTCAAGCGTGGTGCCGCGCCCGGCCGGCAGGTGCTGCGTGTGGGGTCGGTCTCCACGCTGTCGCGCAACTTTCAGCTGGAGCTGCTCAAGCCGCTGCTCGGCCGGGCCGACGTGGATCTGGTGGTGCATTCGGGTGGCCTGCGCGAGATGCTGGCCCAGCTCGAAGTCCACGCGGTGGACATGGTGTTGTCCAACACGCCGGTACGGCCCGACGCCGAGCGGCCGTGGCACAGCCACCTGATCGCGCGGCAGCCGGTGAGTCTGGTGGCGCGCAAGCGGCCGGTGCGCGGGCGCGCGTTCCGCTTTCCGCAAGACCTGGCGGGCGCGACGCTGGTGTTGCCCAGCCTGCAAAGCCAGATGCGGGCCGACTTCGACCGCCTGCTGGACGCCGCCGGCGTGGTGGTGCAGGTGGCTGCCGAGGTGGACGACATGGCCATGCTGCGGCTGCTGGCGCGCGAATCAACCGCCATTGCGTTGGTCCCGCCCGTGGTCGTGCGCGACGAGTTGCGCGCACGCACACTCGTGGAGCTGTGCCGAATCCCGCAGGTTGAAGAGAGCTTTTACGCGATCACGCCCAGCCGGCGGTTCCCGAACCCGCTGGTACGTGAACTGCTGGCGCCACCCGCGTAGCCCGTCAGTCCACCTTCGCGCCGGACGCCTTCACCACCTTCTCGTACTTCGTCAGCTCGGCCTTCATGAACGCGCCGAACGCCTCGGGCGTCGTAGGCACGGGTTCGGCCAGCAGGCCGGCAAAGCGGGTTTTCACCTCGGGTGACTGCAGCGCTGCCACGAACGCCTGATTGAGCCGCGTCACCACGTCGCGCGGCGTGGCGGCGGGTGCCACCAGACCCCACCAGGTGTCGATTTCGAAGCCTTTGAGCGTATCGGCCACGGCGGGCACATCCGGCAGGGCGGCGCTGCGTTGGGCGGTGGTCACGGCCAGCGCCTTGAGCTTGCCACTGCGGATGTTGGGCGCCGCGGTGGCGAGGTTGTCGAAGTTGAAATCAACCTGGCCCGACAGCAGCGCCAGCTGCGCGGGGTTGCCGCCGTTGTAGGGAATGTGCACCGCGAAGATGCCGGCGTCGCGCTTGAACATCTCGCCGGCCAGGTGACCCGCGCTGCCATTGCCGCCGCTGGCGTAGTTGAGCTTGGCGGGATTGGCTTTGGCGTACTTCACCAGATCGGCCACGCTGTTGATGTTGAGCCGCGCGGCGGTGTCGGCGTTCATCACCAGCACGTTGGGTACGCGCAGGATCTGCGTGACAGGTGCGAAATCCCGGGTCGCGTCGTAGGGCATCTTGCTATACAGCCATGGGTTGATGGCGTGCGTGGCCACCGCGCTGATGCCGATGGTCAGCCCGTCGGGCGCGGCCTTGGCGACGGCGTCAGCGCCGATGTTGCCGCCGCCGCCCGGTCGGTTCTCGATGATCACGGTGCCCAGCGTGTCTTTCACGCGCTCGGCCAGCAGGCGCGCGGTCACGTCAATCGGGCCGCCGGGCGCGTAGGGCACGATGATGCGAATGGGGCGGGCCTGCGCCAGCAGCAGCGGCGCGTGCAGGGTGGCCGCGGCGGCCAGGGTGGTGAGGACAAGGGTTCTGCGTTTCATGCCGCGATTGTGCAAAACCGCGGGTCATGCGTCACGGTGGGATTCCCTGACAGCGCATCGCGGGTTGGCGATGGCGATGGCGACAGCGATGGCGATGGCGCAGGGGCCTCGGCCGCAACCCGCCTGCACACACCCGTTTGGACGCATTTTCAGGCCAATAGTGCCTGTTGTCCGCGTCCGATGGACATTGTTTGCTATATAAATAATAGCAAACAGGGTTTCCCGACGGACTGGCGTCAGGCCTTCTGCTCGTCGGCGTGCTTGTCGGCTTCGGTGGTGAACGCGTCGGCGTAAAACTCCTCGGCCGGCAACCGGCCCAGGGTTTCGTAGTCGGCGCGCGCCGAGTCCACCACGATCGGCGCGCCGCAGGCGTAGACCTGATGGCCCGACAGATCCGGGAAATCTTCCATCACCGCGCGGTGCACAAAGCCGGTGCGGCCGGTCCACGCGTCTTCTGGCGTGGCGTTGGAGATGACCGGCACGTAGGTCAGGTGCGGCATCTCGGCCAGCCGCGCTTGCACCCAGTCGTCCAGGTACAAATCGCCGGGCCGGCGGCCGCCCCAGTAGAGCGTGGCCGGGCGCGTGATGCCCTTGAACTGCATGTGCTCGATGATCGCCTTGATCGGCGCAAAACCGGTGCCCGATGCCAGCAGGATCATCGGCTTGGCAGAATCCTCGCGCAGGAAGAAGCTGCCATACGGGCCTTCGACGCGCAGGATTTCTTTTTCCTTCATCGCGCTGAACACGTGGTCGGTGAACTTGCCGCCGGGCATGTGGCGAATGTGCAGCTCCACCACCGGGCTGCCCTGCTGCAGCGTGTGCGGCGCGTTGGCCATGCTATAGCTGCGCCGCGCGCCGTCGCGCAGGATGAACTCGATGTACTGGCCAGCGTGGAACTTCATGGTGTCGTTGGCCGGCAGTTGCAGCTTGACCACCATCACGTCGTGCGAGCGCTTCTCCAGCGCGGTCACGCGCGAGGGCATCTTCTTGATCGGGAACGCGCTCTCGTCGGTCACCTGGCGCGACTCGATCACCACGTCGGTCTGCGGCACACCGCAGCAGGTCAGGATGAAGCCGCTGGCCTCTTCTTCGGGGCTGAGCGCCTTGCTTTGGTGCGGGCCGTGCACCACGGTGCCCTCGAGCTTCTTGCATTTGCAGGAGCCGCAGGCGCCGTCCTTGCAGCCGTAGGGCAGGCCGATGCCCTGGCGGATGCCCGCCGGCAGGATGGCTTCGTCGGGGTTGGCGCTGAAAACGCGGCCGCTCGGCTGCACGGTAATGGTGAACGTCATCTTTTCGGTATCCTCGGAGCGGTAGTCCGCCTGTAACCCCGATTTTGCCCTCAAACCAAACACCCCTCGGCGCGCTGCCTGCGCGCTTTCGCCGCGAACGCGTGCTGATCGTCGGCTGCGGCGATGTCGGACTGCGCGTGGCGCGGGCCTTCAGCACACGCGCCAGGCTGCTGGCGCTGACCTCGTCGCCCGCGCGCGCGCCCGTCTTGCGCGCGCAGGGCATCACGCCGCTGCCCGGCAACCTGGACCAGCCGGCCACGCTGCGCCGCCTGGCCGGGCTGGCCACGCGCGTGGTGCACCTGGCGCCGCCGCCCGGCGACAGCGAGGGCCAGTGGTGGCGCGACCCGCGCACACTGGCGCTGACGCGCACGCTGCGCCGCCGCAGTGCGCCGCTGTCGCTGGTCTATGGCTCCACCAGCGGTGTGTATGGCGACTGCGCGGGCGAGCGGGTTAGCGAGCGCCGCCTGCCCACGCCGCACACCCCGCGCGCGCACCGCCGGGTGGATGCCGAGCGGCTGGTGCGCCACCTGGGCCGCGCGGCTGGCGTGCGCACCAGCATCCTGCGCATTCCGGGCATCTACGCCCCTGACCGTGACGGCGGCACGCCGCGTGCGCGCCTGCTCAAAGGCACGCCCGTGCTGCGGCGCGAGGACGACGTGTTCACCAACCACATCCACGCCGATGACCTGGCGCGTGCCTGCATCGCAGCGCTGTGGCGCGGCCGGCCGCTGCGCGTGGTCAATGTGAACGACGATGGTGAATTCCGGATGGGCGACTACTTTGATCTGGCGGCCGACCTGTACGGCCTGCCGCGCCCGCCGCGCGTGGCCCGCAGCGCCGCCGCCGAACAGCTGCCGCTGATGCTCATGAGCTTCATGAGCGAATCACGCCGCATGGACAACAGCCGCCTCAAACGCGAGCTGCGCGTGCGCCTGCGTTACCCCACCGTAGCAACCGGGTTGCTACAAAAATAGTAGCAAACTAGGACCAGCCGATGCGCACAACAGCGCTAAATCATTCAAAAAACAGGCTTGCAGGCCTCAAATGCCCGCCGGCTTGAGCATGGTGCTCATCCGGTCCACCGCCTTCAGCACAATCACCTTGATTTCGGCGCCCTGCAGCACCGTGAGCCGCACCTCGGCATCGGGCGAGGCACGGTCCCAGACCTTTTTGTAGAACGCCTCCAGCGTGCTGACCTTGGCGTCGTCCACCGCCAGCACCACATCGCCAGCCTGCAGGCCAGCCGCCTGCGCCGGGCTTTCCTTGTTGACGCGCACCACCTGCACCCGCCCGCCCTGCTCGGCCGAGGTCAGCCCCAGCCAGGGGCGGTGGCTCGATTTGCTGCTGCCGCTTTGCTGCAGCTCGGCCAGGATGGGCTTGAGCAAATCCACCGGCACGAACATGTTGCCCGGCAGCCGGCGGCCGGATTCGGAAATGCTACCGGTGGCGTCCATCACAAACAGGCTGCCGATGCCCACCAGCTCGCCGCGCTGGTTAAAGAGCGGCGCACCGCTGTGGTTGCCGATCGGCGGGCTGGTGAACAGCGCGGCCTCAATGTGGTATTCCCAATAGCCTGAAAACGGCCGCTTGCTCACCAGTTGCGTCATGGCCACGTCGCCATCCTCGCCGCCGGTGGCTGCCATCATCGGCTCACCCGGCTCCACGTTCTTGATGCTGCCCAGCGCCACCGGGCTCACGCCGCGCATCGGCAGCAGCGGCTTGATCAGGCCAAAGCCGGTCGCCAGGTCATAGGCCACCGCCTTGGCGGGCAGCGTCTTGTTGTCCTGCGTCACGATCTGGATCTGCTCGGCCTCCAGCAGCAGATAGCCGATGGTGAGGATCAGCCCGTCCGGCCCGATCACCACGCCCGAACCGCTGCGCTGCTTGCCCAGGGTGTCAATCGAGCGGGCACCGTCGGTCGCCAGCACCTGCACCCCCACCACCGCCGCGTTGGCCTTGGTCAGCGCGTCGATCACCGCCTGCGCCTCGACCGGCTTGGCTGTGGCCGCCTGCAGGTTGGTCAACGCCAGAAAAGACGCGAGGAAAACGATCCAGAACCGGTGCAGCGCGCGCATGGTGGACTCCAGAAAACAGGGTGGAACATGCCACAAGCAAAGAATGCACCTGATTCAATCCTGATGCAAGGCAGGGGGCTTGCGCGGCTTGAGTCAACGAAAAGAGAGGGGTGGTGCCCGGGGCCGGAATCGAACCGGCACGCCTTGCGGCGGGGGATTTTGAGTCCCCTGCGTCTACCAATTTCACCACCCGGGCACGGAAGGGAAGACAGCCGGAAATTATGGCACAGTGCGGTGCATGAGATACCCGACGATTGAAGACGCCATTGGCAAGACGCCGCTGGTGACGCTGCAGCGCATTGGCGCAGCCGACAACGCGCAACGCGGCAATGTGCTGCTGGGCAAGCTGGAAGGCAACAACCCGGCCGGGTCGGTGAAAGACCGGCCCGCGCTGTCGATGATCCAGCGCGCCGAGGAGCGTGGCGAGATCAAGCCCGGCGACGTGCTGGTGGAGGCCACCTCGGGCAACACCGGCATCGCGCTGGCCATGGCCGCCGCCATCAAGGGCTACCGCATGGTGCTGATCATGCCGGAGGACCTGTCGATCGAGCGCGCGCAGACCATGAAGGCGTTTGGGGCCGAGCTGATTCTGACGCCCAAGAGCGGCGGCATGGAGTATGCGCGCGACCTGGCCGAGAACATGCAGAAAGAGGGCAAGGGCCGCGTGCTGGACCAGTTTGCCAACGCCGACAACCCGCGCGTGCACTATGAGACCACCGGCCCCGAAATCTGGACCGATACGCAGGGCAAGGTGACGCACTTTGTGAGCGCGATGGGCACCACCGGCACCATCACCGGCGTGTCGCGGTTCCTGAAGGAAAAGAACCCGGCAGTGCGCATCATTGGCGCGCAGCCCAGCGAGGGCTCGCGCATCCCCGGCATCCGCAAGTGGCCAACCGAATACCTGCCGAAAATCTACGACCCGACGCATGTGGATGAGCTGGTGCTGGTGAGCCAGGACGCGGCCGAGGAGATGTGCCGGCGGCTGGCGCGCGAGGAGGGCATCTTCGCGGGCATCTCGGCGGCGGGCGCCTGCTGGGTGGCGCTGGAGATCGCCAAAAAAGTGGAGAACGCCACCATCGTGTTCATCGTCTGCGACCGTGGCGACCGCTACCTGTCCACCGGCGTGTTTCCGGCCTGATTTTGGGTCAAATGCGCCTCTCGTCCGCATCTCCTGGTCATAGTTTGCTATAAAAATAATAGCACCGATAAAGAGCCAAGCCATGTCATCTGCCTTCAAGTTTTGCCCGACCTGCGCCCACCCGCTTGAATGGATTGCCCAGCTCGAAGACGGCGGCAGCAAGGAGCGGTTGCGCTGCGTGGCCTGCGGCTACACGCACTGGAACAACCCGACGCCGGTGCTGGCCGCGGTGATTGAATACCGGGGCCAGGTGCTGCTGGCGCGCAACGCGGCCTGGCCGGGCCGCATGTTCGCGCTGATCACCGGTTTCATGGAGGCTGGCGAGACGCCCGAGGGCGGCATCGCGCGCGAGATCAAGGAAGAAACCAACCTGGACACCATCGCACTCAAGCTGATCGGCGTGTACGACTTCCAGCGCATGAACCAGATCATCATTGCCTACCACGCCGTGGCCGATGGCGAGGTGCGGCTGTCGCCCGAGCTGGCCGACTACAAGCTGTTTGATCCGGCCGACGTGAAATGCTGGCCCGCTGGTACCGGCTACGCGCTGGCCGACTGGCTGCGCACGCGCGGCCATGAGCCGCAATTCATCGAGTTTCCCCGGCGCGAGGCGGCGGCCGGCTAAAATCAGACCCACCTCGCAGGACTCTGCCGGACATCGCAGGAAACCCCATGAACATCGCCAAAGAACTCGACACCCGCGGCCTGAACTGCCCGCTGCCCATCCTGAAAGCCAAAAAGGCGTTGACCGAACTGGCCAGTGGCGACCTGCTGCGCGTGGTGGCGACCGACGCCGGTTCGGTGCGCGATTTCCAGGCGTTTGCCAAGCAGACGGGCAATGAACTGGTCGAGCAGCAAACCGCCGGCACCGACTTCATCCACGTGCTGCGCCGCCGCTGAAACTTAAGCTTTTTTAAGTTCTGGCGGGTCAACACCACCCTAACCCCCCGGTTTCGGCGTCTTACCAACGGCGCTGCCTGCTCGAGCCGCTTACAAGTCGACACGTTTGGCGTTCGGCGATAAAGTTCCGGTCAGGGAACGAGAAATCAGGGAGCCTTGCCTACGCGGTCAGCGTGCGCAAGGAGGGTCAATACAGCGAACACGTGGGTACTGCGGGTGGACATCATTTTGCTTGAAACCATGCTTCCGGAAGCCAAATCCTGGCTGGAAGCGCGCCATACCGTGGCCTACCAGCCCGAGCTGGCGGACGACCCGAGCGCCTTGCGCAAAGCCATCTACAAAACCCAGGCGCTGCTGATTTCGCCCAAGGTCAAGGTCGGGCCGGAGTTTCTGGACTTTGCGCCCTGCCTGCGCGTGGTGGCCCGCATGCACGACAACGCCGACAACATCGATCTCGAATCCTGCCGCGAGCGCAAGATCCGGGTGATCCAGCCCACCAGCGCCAATGTGCGCGCCAATGCCGAATTCTTGCTGGGTGGCTTGCTCATGCTGGCGCGTCGCGGCTACGGCACCACCATGTTCGGTTCGCGCCGCCCGGCCGATGCCAAGATTGGGCGCGAGCTGAACGGCAGCGTGGTCGGCGTACTGGGGCTGGCGCCTGCCGCGCATGCTCTGTCGGTACCGCTCAACGCCATGGGCGTGCGTCTGATCGGCTACGACCCGGCGGTGCACCACACCTCGCCGATCTGGGACCGTCTGGGCATCCAGCCCGTCACGCTGCATGAGTTGCTGGCCACGGCCGACTCGGTGTCGGTGCAGATCATGTACGCGTCGCGCTACCGCGGCTTCATCAACGACAAGGTGCTGGCGCACTGCAAACCCGGCCAGGCCTGGGTGGCGGTAGGCCGCTCGGCACTGTTTGACGAGGCAGCGCTGGCTGCCGCGCTGTCGGACGGCCGCATCGAGGCCTGCATCATCGACGGCGCCGACGCCCCGTTTGGCGGCGACCGCTCGCCACTGGCCAGCGCGGGCAACCTGATGCTGACGCCGCGGCTGGCCTCGCAAACGCGCGAATCGCGTCTGCGCGCCAGCTGGTACGTGGCCGACCGCATGCATGAGTACATTGCCGCGGCCACGCCGCCGCCAGTGAGCAGCTTCGACCCGCTGATGAGCCAGCCGATGGACCTGGAGCTGCCCTACAAAGAGCCGGTGACCTGGGGCGCCGGCCAGGCGTCCCTGTAACGGGAGCGCGCCGGCCTGTGGCGAAGTAACCTCAGCCCAGCCGCGCCAACTGCTCCCGCAGCTTGGCCACGGTGGCGGTGAAGTCGGCCACCCGTTTCTTTTCCTGATCGATCACTGCCGGTGGCGCCTTGGCCACAAAGGCTTCGTTGGACAGCTTGGCCGAGGCTCGTGCGATCTCGCCTTCCAGCCGCGCCGCTTCCTTGCCGATGCGGGCCTTCTCGGCCGCCACGTCAATCTGCATGTGCAGGCACAGGCGGGCCTCGCCCACCACGGCCACCGGGGCGGCCTCTGCGGCGGCGGCCCAGGCCGCCTCGTCGCTGAACACCTTCACTTCGCTGAGCTTGGCCAGCGCCTGCAGCACCGGAGCTGCCTGCGTCATGAAGGCGCTCTCGGCCGCTGAATGGCCCAGCACGTACAGCGGCAGCCGGGTGGCGGGCGACACATTCATTTCGCCGCGCAGGGTGCGGCAGGCGTCCACCAGCGACTTGAGCTTGGTCACGTGCGCGATGGCCGCCTCATCAATCTTGTTCGGCTGGCTCTCGGGGTAGCGCGCGATGCTGACGGATTCACCGGCAATGCCGGCGACAGGAGCCACCTTCTGCCACAGCTCTTCCGTGATGAACGGAATCACCGGGTGCGCCAGGCGCAGGATGGCCTCCAGCGTGCGGATCAGGGTGCGGCGCGTGGCGCGCTGTTCGGCTTGGCTACCGGTCTGGATCTGCACCTTGGCAATCTCCAGGTACCAGTCGCAAAACTCGTTCCAGACGAAGTCGTAGATCGCGTTGGCCACGTTGTCCAGCCGGTAGTCGGCAAAGCCCTTGGCCACATCGGCTTCCACCTGTTGCAGCACCGAACTGATCCAGCGGTCGGCGGCCGAAAAGCGCATGTAGCCATGAAACGGCCCCGCCGGCTGGACGATGTTGCCCGCCGC
>JANOBJ010000310.1:0-2692 GCA_031411575.1 Betaproteobacteria bacterium
AAGACGCGGGCGGCGCCTGCCTCACCATCAACTACAACCCGTTGGTGATGCCCAAAGGCATCGAGGCCTCCGCCGACCCCATGCTGTCAGCCCGCGCCGCGCCCTACGGCGTGTCGCTGGGCCGGCGGGTGAGCGAAGGGCCGAAGCAGCAGTAAGCAAGCCTGTGCGGTCACGCTGAACAGCAAGGCCGGGCCGGGCGCTCCGCCGGGGCGCCCGGCTTGGTTCAAGAGGTAGGCCCGTGGCCGGCTGTGCGCCACGCGCAGGTGCCTACGACCGCAACCGCGCCGCCACCCACGGCGCGCACCCCAGCCACACCATCCCCAGCCCCAGCAACCCGCCCTGCGCCAGGTTGTAGTCGCTGGCGATCCGCGCCCACGACGCGCCGGCCAGCCAGCGGCCCACGGCAAGCTCAAACGCGAGCATCAGCACCACCCACAGCGCGCCCACGCCCCACTGCGCGCCGCGCGTGCGGGCCGCCAGCCACGGGCTGCAGGCCCACGCCACCACCCCGATCAACACGCACCCGGTCAGCACCCCGATCTGCCGCGCCGTGAAATCACCCAACAGCGGCGCCACCACCAGCGCGCGTGCCGTGCCGTTGATGACCTCCGCCACGACGATCAGGGCCAGCACGGCCAGGGCGCGGAGGAAGAGCGGGAGGGTCATGGGTGGGGTGTGGGGGAACGGGGTATGCGGCTTGAGCTGTGGGTTTCGGGCTTTTGGTCGCCTTGCGCTTCGAGTCTGATTTGCTACATTTTATATAGCAAACTATGACCATCTGACAAGCACCAGCTGCCGATTTGACTCATAAATCGGCGACGTGCGCACTGGCCAGCGCGTGTCGACCACTCGGTCCCGTGAGCCGCCCGCCAAGGCTACCCGCCATGCAGTTGCCTCACTTTTTCTGTTTTTTGTTTCTTATTATGTACATTTTTGACTAAATGGCTAAAATAAGAAACACTATGAGAACCACTACCCCAGCATTGCCCGCTGCGCCCGCAGGCCTGCTCAAAGCGCTGGGCGAGCAGATTCGAGCGCACCGCAAGGCGCTCCGCGTCAGCGCCACCGTGGCAGCCGAAGCGGCGGGCCTGTCTCGCGTCACGCTGCACCGCATTGAAAAAGGTGAGCCCGCCGTGACCATGGGCGCCTGGCTCAATGTGATGACCGTACTGGGCCTGACGTTGGGCGTGCAAAAACCGGTTGGCGCGGCGCCTGTGGCGGCCGGCGCCGACCACCAGGGCTGGATTCCGGCGCGCATTGCGTTGGCTGACTACCCGCAACTGCGGGCGCTGGCGTGGCAGGTGCATGGCACCGACACGCTCACCCCAGCCGAGGCGCTGGGCATCTACGAACGCAATGCGCGCCACCTCGATCTGCAAGCGCTGGAGCCGGCCGAGCGCGACCTGCTCGACGCCCTGCGGCTGGCGCTCGCCGATGCGGAGGTCGCGCGGTGAGCGCGCCCGAGTTCAGACGGCCGCACCACCAGCGCATTGCCCGCGTACTGCAGGCGCTCGACGGTCCGCTGCTGCGCGACCATGGCTGCCTGTTTGGCGGCGGCACCTGCATCGCCCTGCGCTTTGGCGAATACCGCGAGTCGGTCGATGTGGATTTCATCGTGTCCGACCTGCAGGGCTACCGCGGCTTGCGGCAGTTGCTGACGGGGCCGCAGGGTCTGACGGCGGTCACCAAAGCAGGTGCCATTGCGCTGGTCGGCACGCGCGAGGTGCGCGCTGACCAGTACGGCATCCGCACGCAGGTACAGATGGACGGCCACCCTATCAAGCTCGAGGTGGTGCTGGAAGCGCGTGTTTCGCTGGACGAGCCTGGTCCAACAGACGCCGTTTGCGGCATCAGCACGATCACGCAGCGCGACATGGCCACCACCAAGCTGCTCGCCAATTCGGACCGTCAGGCTGACGACGGCGTTTTTAACCGTGACGTGATTGACCTTGCGATGATGGGCTTGAAGCTGCCCGTCCTGCGCGACGCCCTCGCCAAAGCTGAGGGAGCATACGGACCAGCCGTGGCCCGGGACTTGGCGAGGGCCATCGACCGCATGCGCAACCGCCCCGGATGGCTGGAACGGTGCATGCAGGCCATGGCGATGGACAGCCCCAAGGCACTGCTGTTGCAAAAAATCCGCGCCTTGCAAAGGGCGCTGCCCAAGTCGGCGGCTTGAGACCACCACACCCTACCGGTAAAACGCCTCCACCGCCCCCTTGAGCGTGATCAGCAGCGGCTGGCCTTTGCGGTCAAGGGTCTTGCCGGCGGCCACTTTGACCCAGCGCTCGCTGATGCAGTATTCCTCCACATCCGTGCGCTCTTTGCCGTTGAAGCGGATGCCGATCTCGTGCTCGAACACGGCGGCGATATGGTGCGGGCTGCGCGGGTCGGTGCTCAGGCGATCGGGCAGGTCGGGGCGGGGGTTGGGTTCGGCGTTGGGTTCAGTCATGGCGCTATTGTCCGGGAGGTTTTGGTGGAACGCCGGCGCAAGTATCCGGCCCCCTCAGAACGCAAATTCCGCCGTCGAATGCGCCACCAGTTCGCCCGACGCGGCGAAGGTGACGCGGGCTTCGGCGTAGGCGGTGGCCTTGCCAAAGCGCAGCACGGTGGCCTCGATGTGAAAGTTGTCGTTGAGCGCCGGCCGCAAAAAGTGGGTGTGCTGGTAGATCGTGCCCTTCATGGGCCGCTC
>JANOBJ010000311.1:0-22374 GCA_031411575.1 Betaproteobacteria bacterium
AGATCTACTCGGTCAGCGGCGACGTCGAATTGCCGGGCAACTACGAAGTGCCGATGGGCACGCCTTTCAGCAAGCTGCTCGAGATCGCCGGTGGCGTGCGCAAGGGCCGTCAGCTCAAGGCGGTGATCCCTGGCGGATCGTCGTCGCCGGTACTGCCGGCCAAGATCATGATGGATTGCACGATGGACTACGACTCCATCGCCAAGGCGGGATCGATGCTGGGTTCAGGCGCCGTGATCGTGATGGATGACAGTCGCTGCATGGTCGAGTCGCTCAAGCGACTGTCCTATTTCTACATGCACGAGTCGTGTGGCCAGTGCACCCCCTGCCGCGAGGGCACGGGCTGGTTGTGGCGTCTGGTGGACAAGGTTCATCGCGGCGAGGGCAAGCCCAGTGACATGGACCTGCTGAACTCGGTGGCCGACAACATCCAGGGCCGCACGATTTGTGCGCTGGGCGATGCGGCGGCCATGCCGGTGCGCGCGATGATCAAGCATTTCCGGCATGAATTCGAGGCCATGATCAAGCAGCCGCAGGCCGTCGCGCCCGTGTGAGCGCAGGACAAGAACATATGGTTGAAATCGAACTCGACGGTCAAAAAGTACAGGTTGCCGAGGGCAGCCTGGTCATGCAGGCAGCCGAAAAGGCGGGCACCTACATTCCCCATTTCTGCTACCACAAGAAGCTGTCGATCGCGGCCAACTGCCGCATGTGCCTGGTGGACATCGAGAAGGCGCCAAAGCCGATGCCCGCCTGCGCCACACCGGTGACGCAGGGCATGATCGTGCGCACCAAGAGCGACAAAGCCATCAAAGCGCAGCAGTCGGTGAGGGAGGTCCTGCTGATCAACCATCCGCTGGATTTCCCGATTTGCGACCAGGGTGGCGAGTGCCAGTTGCAGGATCTGGCGGTGGGCTATGGGGGCTCGTCGTCCCGGTATGAAGAAGAAAAGCGCACCGTCCCCGTGAAGGATGTCGGCCCGCTGATCTCCATGCAAGAGATGACCCGCTGCATCCATTGCACCCGTTGCGTGCGCTTTGGCCAGGAAGTGGCGGGCGTGATGGAACTCGGCATGATCCACCGTGGCGAACACTCCGAGATCACCACGGTACTCAATGACACGGTCGATTCCGAGTTGTCGGGCAACATGATTGATATCTGCCCGGTCGGTGCACTCACCAGCAAGCCGTTTCGCTACAGCGCCCGCACCTGGGAGTTGAGCCGCCGCAAATCGGTCAGCCCGCATGATTCAACCGGCGCCAACGTGGTGGTGCAGGTCAAGAACCACAAGGTCATGCGCGTGGTGCCACTGGAAAACGAGGCTGTCAACGAATGCTGGATCGCCGACCGCGACCGCTTCTCGTATGAGGCACTGAACGGCCCCGAACGCCTCACGACGCCCATGCTCAAGCAGGGCGGCGAATGGAAGACGGTCGATTGGCAGACGGCGCTGGAATACGTGGCCAATGGCCTCAAGCACATTCACGCTGACCACGGTGCCCAGAGCATCGGCACGCTGGCCAGCCCGCACAGCACGCTGGAAGAGCTGTACCTCGCCGGTACCCTGATGCGTGGCCTGGGTAGCGGCAACATCGACTATCGCCTGCGCAACGCCGAGTTCGCACCCCACGAGGGTGTGCGCCACCTGGGTACCTCGATCGCGTCACTGTCTCAGCTGCAGCGGGTACTGGTGGTGGGTTCCAACCTGCGCAAGGACCATCCGCTGTTTGCGCAGCGAATTCGGCAGGCGGTCCGCAAGGGTGGGTCATTGTCTGCTATGAATTCAGTAGCATATGACTGGGCCATGCCGGTGGCGAACACGCTGCTGTCGCCGGCCGGTTCTTGGGTGCAGGCGCTTGCTGATGTGGCCGCGGCAGTTGCCGCAGAGAACGGCATTGCGTCCCCCGCTGCCGGTACGGTGACCGATGTCGCGAAGGCTATCGCGAAGTCGCTGCTGGGTGGCGAACGCAAGGCGATCTTGCTCGGCAACGCTGCGGCACACCACGCCAGCGCAGCGAGTTTGCTGGCCCTGGCCAACTGGCTGGGAGCGCAGACTGGCGCCACCGTGGGCTACCTGACCGAGGCGGCCAACACAGTCGGTGCGCAGCTGGCGGGCGCGCTGCCGGATGCAGGTGGCCTGGACGCCGGTCAAATGCTGTCGGGCAGCCTCAAGGCGGCCGTGTTGTTGAATACCGAACCCGAATTCGACGCAGCCGGCGGCGCGCGCGCGATGGCGGCACTGAACACGGCGCAAATGGTGGTGACGCTCAGCCCGTTCAAGGCCAACCTGTCGTTCAGCGATGTGTTGCTGCCCATCGCGCCGTTCACCGAAACGGCGGGCACGTTTGTCAATGCCGAAGGCCGCGCGCAGAGTTTTCACGGCGTCGTGCGGCCACTGGGTGAAACACGGCCCGCGTGGAAAGTGCTGCGCGTGCTGGGCTCCATGCTGGGTCTGCCCGGCTTCGACGCCGAGACGGTGGAAGACGTTCGGGCGCTGGCCCTGCCGGCCGATGTGTCCAGCCTGCTGTCCAACGCCACCCAGGCGGCGATCGATCTGTCGGCCAAGGGCGGCGAGCCCTGCACCGGCGCGATCTACCAGCTCGACAGTCTGGTTCGTCGCGCCCCCTCGCTGCAGCTCACTGCCGATGCGCGGCACGCTGCGCACGCGCTTGAAGAGGTGCCCGCATGATCGACTCGATCTACGGCTTCGGCCAGGGACTGGTCGGCGCGGGCTGGTGGTCGGGCGGCGCGTGGCCGGTGCTGTGGACCCTGATCAAGATCGTTCTGGTGGTCTTGCCGCTGATGGGCTGTGTGGCTTACCTGACCCTGTGGGAACGCAAGGCGATAGGCTGGATGCAGATTCGCCTGGGCCCGAATCGAGTGGGGCCGCTTGGTCTGCTGCAGCCGATTGCGGACGCGCTCAAGCTGCTCACCAAGGAAATCATTGTTCCGGCTGCGGCCAACAAGGGCCTGTTCTTCCTGGGGCCGATCATGACCATCATGCCGGCGCTGGCGGCGTGGGTGGCCGTGCCGTTTGGTCCTGATGTGGCGCTGGCCAACATCAATGCCGGTTTGCTGTTCATCATGGCCATCACCTCGATGGAGGTGTACGGGGTCATCATCGCCGGCTGGGCGTCCAACTCCAAGTACGCATTTCTTGGCGCCTTGCGCGCGTCGGCTCAGATGGTGAGCTACGAAATCGCCATGGGCTTCTGCCTGGTGGTGGTGCTGATGGTGTCGGCCAGCCTCAACATGACCGACATCGTGCTGGGACAGGACAAGGGCTATTTCGCCAGTATCGGCCTCAGTTTTCTCTCGTGGAACTGGTTGCCGCTGCTGCCGATTTTCGTGGTCTACATCATCTCGGGTATCGCCGAAACCAACCGTCATCCATTTGACGTGGTCGAGGGTGAGTCAGAGATTGTGGCGGGCCACATGGTCGAGTACTCGGGCATGGCGTTTGCCATGTTCTTCCTGGCCGAGTACGCCAACATGATCCTGATCTCGGTGCTGGCCGCGATCATGTTCCTGGGCGGCTGGTTGTCGCCGATCGACAGTGTCTTCTTCAACTGGATTCCCGGCTGGATCTGGCTCGGCCTCAAGACCTTCGTGGTGGTCACCATGTTCCTCTGGGTGCGGGCTACATTCCCCCGCTTCCGGTATGACCAGATCATGCGCCTGGGCTGGAAGATTTTCATTCCCGTCACCTTGGTGTGGCTGGTCGTCGTGGGGCTGTGGATGCAGACCCCTTTCAACATCTGGAAGTAGAGGAGCCGCCCCATGTCCGCCCCGACTTCAGCGCTGGCCTCTCCTGCGTTTTCGCTCAAGGACTTTCTGTCCAGCTTCATGCTGGTGGAACTGTTCAAGGGCTTGGCGCTGACCGGCAAATACGCGTTCCGCCGCAAGATCACGGTGCAGTTTCCGGAGGAGAAAACGCCCATGTCGCCACGTTTTCGTGGCCTGCACGCGCTGCGCCGCTACGAAAACGGCGAAGAGCGCTGCATTGCCTGCAAGCTGTGCGAGGCCGTATGTCCGGCACTGGCGATCACGATCGAGAGTGAAGTGCGCGACGACGGTTCGCGCCGCACCACGCGCTACGACATCGACCTGACCAAGTGCATTTTCTGCGGGTTTTGCGAAGAAAGCTGCCCGGTCGACTCCATCGTCGAAACCCATATTTTTGAGTACCACGGCGAGAAGCGGGGCGACCTGTACTTCACCAAGGAAATGCTGCTGGCGGTTGGCGACCGCTACGAAACCGAGATTGCCGCGGCCAAAGCCGCAGATGCCAAGTACCGCTGAGCGCGGACGTCGCGCCCGAACAAGAAACAATTCATGGACGTCAAGACTGGTCTTTTTTATCTGTTTTCGGCTGTATTGCTGTTTGCAGCCTTCCGTGTGATCACCGCCCGCAACCCCGTGTATGCGGCGCTGTATCTGGTGCTGGCGTTTTTCCAGGCGGCGGCGGTGTGGATCCTGCTGAAGGCTGAATTCCTCGCCATCACCCTGGTGCTGGTGTACGTGGGTGCCGTGATGGTGCTGTTCCTGTTCGTGGTGATGATGCTGGACATCAACCTCGACGGCATCCGCCAAGGCTTCTGGAAGCACTTTCCACTTGCCGCAACCATTGGCGCGCTGATTGCGCTGGAGATGGCCGCGGTGTTGATGGGCGGCTTCCGGTTGACGGAAGAGCCGAAAACCGTCGTCGCAGCGGGCCAAGCCGCGTCACAGGTGTCCAACACCAAGGAACTCGGCAAGCTGCTGTACACGCAGTATCTGTATCCGCTCGAAATTGCAGCCGTGATCCTGCTGGTGGCCATCATCGCGGCCATTGCCCTCACCTTGCGCGAACGCAAGGACAGCAAGTACGTCAACCCGGCCGATCAGGTGCGGGTGCGCGCCCGCGACCGGATGCAGGTGGTGAGGATGGATGCTACTAGAACGATAGCATCAGAAGTCCAGCCGACGCCGACCCCGCCGGAGAAAAGCGCATGACATTGACACTGGGACATTTTTTGTCGCTGGGCGCGATGTTGTTCGCGCTATCAGTGATCGGCATCTTCCTCAACCGCAAGAACCTGATCGTCCTGCTGATGGCCATCGAGCTCATGCTGCTGGCCGTCAACATGAATTTTGTGGCGTTTTCGTACTACCTCGGCGACATGCACGGCCAGGTGTTCGTGTTTTTCATCCTCACGGTGGCCGCCGCTGAATCCGCCATCGGCCTTGCCATTCTGGTGCTGCTGTTCCGCAACAAGTCGAGCATCAATGTCGATGAGCTCAATACGCTCAAAGGCTGAGCAGGCCCCAAGAAGACCCACACCATGAGCGCAACGCTTTCTGCTTCCACCCTGCTGGCTGTGCCGCTGGCGCCATTGGCCGGCGCCATTCTTGCCGGCATCTTCGGCACCACCTTCGGCGGCAACTGGCTCGGCCGCCGCCTGAGCCACACCCTGACCATCCTGGGCGTCCTGGTTGCGTTCATCCTGTCCGCCATGACGCTCAAGAGCGTGGCCATGGATGGCGCGCGCTTCAATGAGACGCTTTACACCTGGATGGTGGTCGGTGGTCTCAAGATGGAAGTTGGTTTCCTGGTGGATGGCCTGACAGCCATGATGATGTGCGTGGTGACATTCGTGTCGCTGATGGTGCACATCTACACCATTGGCTACATGGAAGAGGACGACGGATACAACCGCTTCTTTGCCTACATCTCGCTGTTCACCTTCTCCATGCTGATGCTCGTCATGAGCAACAACATGCTGCAGTTGTTCTTCGGCTGGGAAGCGGTGGGTCTGGTGTCCTATCTGCTGATCGGCTTCTGGTTCAACAAGCCCTCTGCCATCTTCGCCAACATGAAGGCGTTTCTGGTCAATCGGGTGGGCGACTTCGGCTTCATTCTGGGCATTGGCCTCATCGCTGCCTATGCCGGCACCCTGAACTACGTGGAAGCTTTCGCCAAAGGCAGTGAGCTGGCCAAGCTGACTTTTCCCGGTACGGAGTGGATGCTGATCACGGTGATCTGCATCTGCCTGTTCATCGGCGCGATGGGCAAGTCGGCGCAGTTTCCGCTGCACGTCTGGCTGCCGGATTCGATGGAAGGCCCCACGCCGATTTCGGCGCTGATCCACGCGGCCACCATGGTCACGGCGGGTATCTTCATGGTGGCGCGCATGTCGCCGCTGTACGAGCTGTCCGATACCGCGCTGAGCTTCATCCTGGTGATCGGCGCGATCACTGCGCTGTTCATGGGTTTCCTGGGCATCATCCAGAACGACATCAAGCGCGTGGTGGCGTACTCCACGCTGTCGCAACTCGGCTACATGACGGTCGCGCTGGGCGCTTCCGCGTACTCGGTGGCCGTGTTTCATCTGATGACGCACGCCTTTTTCAAGGCGCTGCTGTTCCTGGCGGCGGGCTCGGTCATCATCGGCATGCACCACAACCAGGACATCCGCTGGATGGGCGGCGTGCGCAAGTACATGCCAATCACCTGGATCACCTCGCTGCTTGGTTCGCTGGCCTTGATCGGAACACCGTTTTTTGCGGGGTTCTACTCCAAGGACAGCATCATCGAAGCCGTGCACGAAAGCCACCTGGCGGGCGCCGGGTTTGCACATTTTGCGGTGCTGGCGGGGGTGTTTGTCACGGCGTTCTACTCGTTTCGCATGTACTTCCTGGTGTTCCACGGCAAGGAGCGCTATGACCAGAACCCGGAGCATCACCATGACGGGCATCACGACGATCATGGCCACGGTGACCACCATGGCAAAGCAGAACACCACGAACCGCATGAGTCGCCGTGGGTGGTGACGGCGCCGCTGCTGCTGCTCGCCGTGCCATCCGTGGTGATTGGATTCATGACCATCCAGCCCATGCTGTTTGGTGAGTTTTTCAAGGATGCGATCGTTGTCAACGCGGCCCAACACCCCGCGATGGCAGAGATGGCCAAGGTTTTCCACGGCCCCGTGCAGATGGCGATGCACGCCCTCACCACGGCGCCGTTCTGGCTCGCACTGTCTGGCGTGGCGCTCGCCTACTACCTGTACATGGTGAACCCAGCGTTGCCGGCGGCTATCCAGCGGCGCGTCCAGCCGCTGTACACGCTGCTCGACAACAAGTACTACATGGACTGGTTCAACGAGAACATTCTGGCGCGCGGCGCCCGGGGGCTTGGCATGGGCCTGTGGAAAGGTGGCGACCAGGCGGTAATCGACGGACTGCTGGTCAATGGGTCGTGGAAGGTCGTGCGCTGGGTGTCTGGCGTGGTCCGCTGGTTCCAGTCGGGCTACATCTACCACTATGCACTGGTGATGATCGTGGGCGTGTTCGTGTTGATGACCTATTTTGTCTGGCTGAACAAATGACTTTGCGGCAGCAGGCGCGTCGCGAGAGGCGGCGGGCAGGGCCTCGAACTGAAAAGAGAGAACAAAGAAAATGGGTTTGCTGAGTCTTGCCATCTGGACGCCGATTGCTTTTGGCCTGGTCCTGCTGGCGTTGGGCCGTGACGACCAGGCTCGCGCCGTCCGTTGGCTCGCGTTGATTGGCTCGACCGTGAGCCTGCTGGTGACGCTGCCGTTGTACGGCGGCTTCAAGCTGGGCACGTCGGCGATGCAGTTCGTCGAAAAGGGCGTCTGGATTGACCGCTTCAACGTCAACTACCACCTGGGGCTGGACGGCATCTCGCTGTGGTTTGTGCTGCTCACCGCGTTCATCAACGTCGTGGTGGTCATTGCATCGTGGGAGTCGATCACTGAGCGCGTCAACCAGTACATGGGCGCCTTCATGATCCTGAGTGGTCTGATGATTGGTGTGTTCTGTGCGCTCGACGGCATCCTGTTCTATGTGTTCTTTGAGGCCACGTTGATCCCGATGTACCTGATCATCGGCATCTGGGGCGGGCCGAACAAGATCTACGCGGCGTTCAAGTTTTTCCTGTACACGCTGCTCGGCTCTCTGCTGATGCTGATCGCGCTGATCTTCCTGTACACCAAGTCGGGTGGCAGCTTTGATGTGACGACCTGGCACAAGTTGCCGCTGGGCTCCACCACGCAGACGCTCGTGTTCTTTGCGTTCTTTGCCGCGTTTGCCGTGAAAGTGCCAATGTGGCCGGTACACACCTGGCTGCCCGATGTGCACGTGGAGGCGCCCACCGGCGGTTCGGCGGTGCTGGCGGCCATCATGCTCAAGCTGGGCGCCTATGGTTTCCTGCGTTTCTCGATGCCGATCGCGCCTGACGCATCGCGTGAATGGGCCTGGCTGATGATCGCACTGTCACTGATCGCGGTGATCTACGTGGGCCTCGTGGCCATGGTCCAGCAGGACATGAAAAAGCTCGTGGCCTATTCGTCGGTTGCGCACATGGGCTTTGTGACGCTGGGCTTCTTCATCTTCAACGACCTCGGTGTCGCGGGCGGCTTGGTGCAGATGATCGCGCATGGCTTTGTGTCGGGCGCGATGTTCCTGTGCATCGGCGTGCTGTATGACCGTGTGCATTCGCGCGAGATTGCCAGCTACGGCGGCGTGGTCAACACCATGCCCAAGTTCGCGGCGTTTGCGCTGTTCTTCAGCATGGCCAATTGCGGCCTGCCCGCCACCGCCGGCTTCGTCGGGGAGTGGATGGTCATTCTCGGCGCGATCAAGGCCAATTTCTGGCTCGGCTTCGCCGCCGCCACAGCGTTGATTTTCGGCGCGGCCTACACCCTGTGGATGTACAAGCGCGTTTACCTCGGCCCGGTGGCGAATGACGACGTCAAGGCGCTGAACGACATCAACAGCCGCGAGTTTCTGGTGCTGGCGCTACTGGCGATTGCCACGCTGTACATGGGCGTCTTCCCCAAGCCATTTACCGATGTGATGAACAGTTCGGTGGCGGACTTGCTCAAGCACGTTGCCATGTCCAAGCTGAATTGAACCGGTTGAATCCTGAGAACCCAAGATGATTGAAAAACTCAGCTGGATCGCTGTTTACCCCGACCTGCTGCTGCTGGTCATGGCTTGCGTGATCGCGATGATTGACCTGGCGGTCAAGAGCCCCCGCCGCACCGCCAGCTACGTGCTCACGCTGGTCACGCTCGGTGTGGTGGCTCTGTTGCAGGGCTTGTACGCCAGTGGCGGCAGCACGATCTATGGCTTTGGCAACATGGTGGTGAGCGACCCCATGGGCAACTGGCTAAAGTGCTTTGCCGCGCTGGCCATGATGGCGACCATCGTCTACGGCCGACCCTACGCAGGCGACCGAGACATGCTTCGCGGTGGCGAGATGTTCACCCTCAGCATGTTTGCGCTGCTGGGCATCTTCGTGATGATCTCGGGCAACCACTTCCTGGTGATCTACCTGGGGCTGGAGTTGCTCACGCTGTCCAGCTATGCGCTGGTGGCGCTGCGGCGAGACAACGCTACCGCCACCGAAGCCGCCATGAAGTACTTCGTGCTCGGTGCGCTGGCCAGTGGCTTTCTGCTCTACGGCTTGTCGATGCTGTACGGCGCGACCGGCTCGCTGGATGTGGGCGAGGTGTTCAAGGCGGTCAATTCAGGCCAGATCAAGCACCAGGTGCTGGTGTTCGGGCTGGTCTTCGTGGTGGCCGGGCTGGGTTTCAAGCTGGGTGTCGTGCCCTTCCACATGTGGATTCCCGACGTCTACCAGGGCGCCCCCACGTCGGTGACGGTGCTCATCGGCGGCGCGCCCAAGCTTGCGGCGTTTGCGATCTGCATTCGCCTGCTGGTGGAAGGGCTGCTTCCGCTCGCGATCGACTGGCAACAGATGCTCGCGCTGCTGTCCATCGGCTCTCTGCTGGTAGGCAACCTGGCCGCCATTGCCCAGACCAACCTCAAGCGCATGCTCGCGTACTCGACCATCTCGCAGATGGGTTTCGTGTTGCTGGGCCTGCTCTCGGGTGTTGTCAATGGCAATGTTTTGTCCGCGCACAACGCGTACAGCTCGGCCATGTTCTACGTGATCACCTATGTGCTGACCACGCTGGCCACCTTCGGCATCATCCTGCTGCTGGCGCGGGAGGGCTTTGAAAGCGAAGAGATCACCGATCTGTCAGGCCTGAACCAGCGCAGCCCCCTGTACGCGGGCGTGATGGCGGTCTGCCTTTTCTCGCTGGCTGGCGTGCCGCCGCTGGTGGGTTTTTACGCCAAGCTGTCGGTGCTGCAGGCGCTGGTGTCATCCGGCCAGGCACTCTACATCGGGTTGGCAGTGTTTGCCGTCATGATGTCGCTGATCGGTGCGTTCTACTACCTGCGGGTGGTCAAGGTCATGTACTTTGATGAGCCGATCACCGCGACCACGGTGTCCGCGCCGATGGATGTGCGTGCCGTACTGTCGCTCAATGGCGCGCTGGTGCTGGTGTTGGGTATCGTGCCCGGCGGGCTGATGAGCCTGTGCGCGCAGGCCATCGTGAAGACGCTGGGAACCTGATTCATCGCGGTTGAGGCATGGCCGCCACGTTCCAGCCGCCGTCAGCGCAGCACCGGGCGATCGTTCAAGCGGATGGTTATCCTCATGTCTGACCATCACCTGACCGAGACCCGAACCGACAGCGAGGAGCTGTTCAAGGGTCATTTTTTGCACGCATTTCGTGACACGGTGCGCCTGCCAGACGGCAGCAGCGCAACACGTGAGTACGTGGTGCACCCCGGCGCGGTCATGATTGTTCCGCTGCTTGATGATGGCAGTGTGGTGCTGGAGCGGCAGTACCGGTACCCGGTGGGGCAGGTGATGATCGAGTTTCCTGCCGGCAAGCTCGATGCGGGCGAACATAGCCTGGCCTGCGCCCAGCGCGAGTTGTTCGAGGAAACCGGCTACCGCGCGTCTGAGTGGGCGCGCGCGGGTGTCATGCACCCGGTCATCTCGTACTCCACCGAGTTCATCGACATCTGGTTCGCGCGCGGTCTCACGCTGGGCGCGCGCCAGCTCGACACGGGCGAGTTTCTGGACGTGGTGACGGCGCCAACGGCCGAACTGTTCCAGTGGTGCCGCGACGGCCGCGTGACCGACGCCAAGACCCTGATCGGCGCGCTGTGGCTGCAAAACCTGCAGTCCGGTGCGTGGTCACTGGATTGGCAAAAAGCCACCGACGGCATCCCAGCCCGATAATGGCGGCATGAAGGTCCTAAACCTGCAGTGTTCGCACCAGCATTCATTTGAAGGCTGGTTTGAGTCCGAACAGGCGTTTCAGGACCAGCTACATGGGGGAATGGTGGAATGCCCGCTGTGCGGCGACACGGCCGTGGCCAAGATGCTGAGCGCGCCCCGGCTCAACCTGGGCGCTGCCCAGGACGCTACTGACACCCAGGTGGTGGCCACGCCCGATGTTTCGCTGCAGAAAGAATGGATGAAGATGGTGCGCCATGTCATGGCCAACACCGAAGACGTGGGCAACCGATTCCCCGACGAAGCCCGTCGCATCCACTACGGGGAGGCCGAGGAGCGCGGCATCCGTGGCCAGGCGTCGCCTGAGCAAACGGAGGCGTTGCGCGAAGAAGGCATTGCGGTGATGCCGCTGCCCATCCCCAAAGCGCTCAAGGAACCGCTGCAGTAAACGTCCGTGGTCTGCGCCCGAATGCGGCTCAGTCCATGAACTGCAACGCGGCCAGCCGGGCATAGACGCCGCCCGCCGCCACCAGCGTGTCATGCGTGCCCTGCTCAACGATGCGGCCGTGGTCGAGCACCACAATGCGGTCGGCCTTTTGAACCGTGGCCAGCCGGTGCGCGATCACCAGCGTGGTGCGGCCCTGCATGGCGGATTCGAGCGCGGCCTGCACCATGCGCTCGCTTTCGGCGTCCAGCGCGCTGGTGGCCTCGTCCAGCAGCAGCAGCGGCGGGTTCTTGAGCATGGCGCGCGCAATGGCAACACGCTGGCGCTGACCGCCCGACAGCCGTACGCCCCGCTCACCGAGAAAGGTGTCGTAGCCCTCAGGCAGGGCGCGGATGAAGCCGTCGGCAAAGGCAGCGGTAGCGGCCTGGTGAACCTCGGCATCGCTGGCGTCGGGCTTGCCGTAGCGGATGTTTTCCAGCGCGCTGGTGGAGAAAATCACCGCGTCCTGCGGCACGATGCCAATGTGTTGGCGCAGGTCAGACAGCGCCATATCCCGCGTGGCCACGCCATTGAGCTCAATGCGGCCTTCCATCGGATCGTAAAAACGCAGCAGCAACTGGAACACCGTGCTCTTGCCTGCGCCGCTGGGCCCGACCAGCGCCACGGTCTCCCCGGGCGACACCGCGAGCGTGAAATCGGCCAGCGCCGCCTGCGCCGGCCGCGAGGGGTAATGGAACCGGATTGCTTCAAATTTAATAGCACTCCCGGACCGGATGGCGGGCACCTGGGCCGGATTTGACGGTGAAACAATGGGGGAATGGCTGTCCAGCAGTTCCATCAGCCGCTCGGTCGCGCCGGCCGCCCGCAGCAGGTCGCCATAGACCTCACCCAGCACCGCAAACGCGCTCGCGAGGATGATCACGTACACCACCGTCTGCCCCAGGTGGCCGGCCGTGATGCGGCCCGCCATCACGGCCTGGGTGCCCTGGTACAGACCCCACAGCAGCGCCGCCGAGGTGGCGATGATGATGAAGCCCACCAGCACCGCGCGCGCGGTCGAGCGCCGCACCGCGGTCTTGAAGGCGTTGTCGGTGGACGCATCAAAACGCGCCGCCTCGCGCGCCTCGGCCGTGTAGCTCTGCACCACCGGCACCGCATTCAGCACCTCGGCGGCGATGGCGCTGGAGTCGGCCACGCGGTCCTGGCTGGCGCGCGAGAGCTTGCGCACGCGCCGGCCAAACCACAGGCTCGGCAGCACGATCAGCACCAGCACGCCCAGCACCTGCGTCATCACGTAGGGGTTGGTCCAGATCAGCACCGCGAGCGCGCCAACCCCCATGACGGCATTGCGCAGCCCCATCGACAGCGACGAGCCCACCACCGTTTGCACCAGCGTGGTGTCGGTCGTCAAACGGCTCAGCACCTCGCCGGTCTGCGTGGTCTCGAAGAATTCGGGGCTTTGCCTCACCACGTGCGCGTACACCGCGTTGCGCAGATCAGCCGTGACGCGTTCACCTAGCCAGCTCACCATGTAAAAGCGCGCTGCCGAAAACAGGCCAAGCGCCACCGATACCGCGAACAGCAGGAAGAAATGCTCGCGCAGCGCGAGCAGCTGCGTGCCGCGGTCGGTCGCCGTGGCGGCCGCCGTCAGCCCGCCGTCGATCAGGCTGCGCAGCGCCAGCGGGAACAGCAGGGTCGCCCCTGCAGCCAGTACCAGGAACACGATCGCAAGGCCGATGCGGCCGCGGTACGGGCGCAGGAACGGCAGCAGGCCGGACAGCGATTTGGGACTTTGTGATTTGGGGCGCTCAGTGCTCATGGGTACCAAGTGTGCCAGCTTGGGCCGGCCGCGACCGCTCACGCGGAGGGCCGGGGTTTCGCCGCAGGGCCGCCCCAAGGCGAAACGCGCCCCCTCGGGGGGCAGGGAGCCACACGAAGTGGGCGAGCGTGGGGGCTACAGCCGTAGCGGCGAGGCGTAGCCCGTCATCTCCAGATAGCCGCGCCCTACCCGCCGGTTGTTCGAGTCAAAAAGATCACTCAAGCCTTCCCAGTAGATCGAACCGGTCGAGGTGCGGCTGTCGAGTTCCTGGTTGTCGATGACGGCCTTGACGGTGTAGAAATCCGCAGGTGTGCGCACCAGCCATTCCACCGGGTATACCGCGTTGCTCACCGAGCTTTTCCAGTTGCGCAGCGGCTGAAACACCACCTCGCCTCGGCTGAAGGTGTACAGCCCGCCACCGCGCGAGGATTTGACCCAGCGGTACGAGCCGCCGTCCCACACCGCCCCGCCGGTCTTGTTGCGCAGCCGGAAGGCGGTGAGGGCGCTGCCGTCGTCCAGGTTCATGCCGATCCAGTCCCAGCCGACGGCATCGGGGTGCAGCAGCTCGCGGCTCCATTCGTGGTCGAGCCAGGCTTTGCCGGTGACGTCGAACGACTGGCCTTTGATGCCGAGCGTGCCACGCACATCAAGCTGCGGCTGGCTGTAGTAGTAGCTGGCCTGGGCCGCCTCGGGCCCTTTGCGCGACAGGCCCTTGTCACCCTGCAGCAGCAGCGGCTGCGTCTCGGTGAACTGCAGATCCAGCCTGAATTCGCCGGCCGGCACCGTGGCCAGGTAGTGGCCGGTGGTGGCGTCGCGCCGCAGCGTCCAGTCGCGCAGCTTGAGGTCGGTATCGGCTTCGCTGGCGCGCGCCACGTCAAATCCGGTGCGGGCGATGCGCTGGTCGTGCCACAGCTTCTTGGCCGCCACGTCGGTCACGGCGGCGTGCGCAAACACCAGTTGCCGCGCCGCAAACCCCGAGGCCATGCCCTGGGTCTCGTCCACCCGCGAGCGGAAGAACGTGACCTGGAAGCCGAACTCACGCGCGCCCGAGCGCGCCTGTCCCGTGATGTACCACCACTCGGTGCGAAAGTCCGGGTGGCTGCCATGGTCGCGCGGGAATACGAGCGTACGCGCGGGCAGGGCCTGCAGCGCGCCGGGCAGCGCCAGAGCGGCGGCCGGGGCCAGCAGCAGAGCCCGCCGCAACGGACTGGGCGGTATGCCAAGCGGGGATTCACCTGTCGTGGCCATGGCTGATTCTGGCAGCGCGGCGGCTACCAGTCTTCCTTGACCGCCAGCACGGCGTCGCGGCCGGCGGCGGCGCGCCCGGCCAGCCAGGCGGTCACGGTGCCGGCCGCGACTACCGCCGCACACAGGGCCAGCAGGCGCAGCCACGGCACGGCCAGATCCATCGTCCAGTGAAAGCTCTGCGGGTTGACCACGTGCACCAGCACCACGCTCACCGCCAGCCCCAGCGCCAGCCCGGCCAGCGAGCCGATCACTGTCCAGGCCGCGCCTTCGCCGGCCACCACGGTCAGAATCTGCCGCCGCGTCAGGCCCAGGTGCGCGAGCAGACCAAACTCCTTGCGCCGCGCCAGCACCTGCGCTGAAAAGCTCGCCGCCACGCCAAACAGCCCGATGCCGATGGCCACCGCCTGCAGCCAGTAGGTCACGGCAAAGCTGCGGTCAAAGATGCGCAGCGAGATGGCGCGAATCTCCCGGGCCGCCGCAAACTCGATAAGCTCTCCCGCGCCCGCCTGCTGTTGCGCGACCTCGCGGACCGCCGTCTGCAGCGCGGCCACATCGACACCGTCGCGCAGCCAGAGCGCGAGGTCGTTGACGCGCGCGTCGCCGGTGAGGCGCTCAAAATCGCGCTGGTCCATCGCGATGGTGCCAAACTGGCGGGAATAGTCACGCCACACGCCTGCTACAAAAAATATAGCATTAAATGTCCGTGGGGAGCGGACATCAGGCCTAAATGATGCCGAAAGTGGCAAAAAAGCCGTTCCCGGGCGGGCGCCATACAGATCGACCATCGCCTCACTCACATAGATGCCAATCTGGCCGGGCGGCACCGCCAGTGGCGTGCCCACCAGTGGCAGGGTGCCCGCCGGGTCATCAATGCGCCGCGCCACCAGCGCCACCGCCGGCCGCGCGGGGTCGAGCAGCAACGAACTGGTGCGCACCGCCGCCACCCGGTCCACGCCCGGCAGCACGGCCACCGCATCGACGAACGCGGGCGGAAAGTACACCGCGTCGCCAGCGCCGGCGGTGGTGGCGGTGCGCACATACAGATCAGCTGGCAGCACCACGTCGAGCCAGCGCGTCACCGACCCGCGAAAACTCGCCACCATCACGGTCAGCGCCACGGCCAGGCTGAGCGACGCCACCACGCCGCTTACCGCCACCGAGGCACTCTGGCGCACCCGGCGCGCACGCTCCACCGCCAGCAAGGGCAGCAGCCGGCGCGCCAGCAGCGGGCTCAGGCGGTCGTACAGCAGCGCCACGCCGGCCGGCAGCGCCGTGATGCCGCCGACCAGCAACAGCCCGACTGACACATAAGCCGCCAACGGGATGCCAAATACCGGTGGAGTGAGGGCCAGCAGGGCGCCGAGTGCTATCAAAACGATACTGATCCAGTGTGCCGAGCGGCCCGCAGGCGCCGCGCCCAGGCCCTTCAGGGTCTGCGCCAGCGGCAGCCGGGCGGCGCCCTGTGCCGGCCACCAGCCGCCCACCAGCGCCGCCACCACGCCCAGCGCGCCGTACACCGCCGCAGCGGCGCCGCTCCATTGCAGCGCAGGTGCCACGCCCGAGAAATAGCCACCGCCCAGATCACCGCCCAGGAGCCGCAGCGCCGTAGCCGCCAGCACCGTACCCAACGCAATGCCCGCCAGGCTGCCGATGACCCCCAACACCGCGGACTCGGCCAGCACCAGCCGCAACCGCTGCCGTGCCGTCAGCCCGAGCACGCCCAGCAGCGCCAGTTGCTGGGCGCGCCGCGCCACGCTCAGCGACAGCACCGAGAACACCAGAAAAGCCCCGGTGAACAGCGCCACCAGCGCCAGTACCGTGAGGTTGACGCGGTAGGCGCGCGACAGGTTGCTGATGCGCTGCGCCGCGTCGCCGGGCTCGGTCGCCACCACGTCGGGTGGCAGCGCCAGCGAAGCGATGTAGGCCCGGCGATCAGTCCCGGCGCCAAGCCGCAGGTCAATGCGCGTGAGCTGGCCGGTCTTGCCAAACAGGTCCTGCGCGGCGCCGATGTCCATCACGCCCAGCGCGGTGCCTCCTTCGCCGCCCGGCGCGCTGCCCGCGTTGACGGTGCCCGCCACCTGCGTGGTCTTCAGCGCCAGCCCGCTTTGCAGCTGCACCGCCGCGCCAGCGAACATCTGGCGCGCGGCGGCATTGAGGAACAGCGCATCGGGCGCAAACACCACCAGGCGGTTGGCCGGGTCGCGCCCGCTGGGCCGGTCGGGCAGCGGCATCAGGGCGGGCGCGACCAGGGCCACCACCAGGGCGTCCACGCCCACCACCCGCAGCGGGCGGCGCCGTCCATCGGGCGCCACGCCATAGGTGCTGACTTCAAGCACCGGACTGGCCACCGCCGTCTGCGGGTGGTTGGCCACGCGCGAGAAAATGGCTTCGTCAAAGCTGCCGCGCACCCCGCGCAGCTCCAGATCGGGCTGCCCGTTCACCGAGCGCACCGCGCTGGAAAATTCGTCCAGCGCCGAGGCATTGATCAGCTGCACCGAAAACGCCAGCGCCACGCCCAGCATCACCGCCACCACGGCCGCGGCGCTGCGCCACGGGTGGTGCCTGAGCTCCTGCCATGAAAAAGTCTTGAACAACGCCAGCATCGCGGCCATTGTGACGCCGCCGGCCGCGTGGTTGTGTAAGCTTGAATGAATCACCCCCAACGGCCCGGAGGATCCCGACATGCTGACCCTGCCCACCTACGACGACGTGCGCGCCGCCGCCGAGCGCCTACACGGCCACGCCCACCGCACGCCGGTGCTGCAATCGCGCACGGCCAACGCGCTGCTGGGCGCCGAGGTGTTCTTCAAGTGCGAGAACTTCCAGCGCATGGGCGCGTTCAAGTTTCGGGGCGCCTTCAATGCGCTGTCGCGCTTCGATGCCGCGCAGCGCAAGGCCGGCGTGATCGCGTTTTCGTCCGGCAACCATGCACAGGCAATTGCGCTGTCGGCACGCCTGCTCGGCATTCCGGCCACGATCCTGATGCCGCAAGACGCTCCCGAGGCCAAGGTGAATGCCACGCGCGGCTACGGCGGCGAGGTGATGCTGTTTGACCGCTACAAGCAGGACCGCGAGGCGCTGACCCGCCAGTTGGCCGACGAACGCGGCATGACGCTGATCCCGCCCTTTGACCACCCCGATGTGATGGCCGGGCAGGGCACGGCGGTGAAGGAACTGCTGGAGGAAGTGGGCGAGCTTGATGCGCTGTTTGTCTGCCTCGGCGGCGGCGGGCTGTTGAGCGGCTCGGCGCTGGCAGCGCGGGCGCTGGCGCCGCGCTGCAAGATTTATGGCGTCGAGCCCGAGGCCGGCAACGACGCCCAGCAGTCGTTCCGCAAGGGCGAGATCGTGCACATCCCGACGCCGCAGACCATTGCCGATGGCGCGCAGACCCAGCACCTGGGCGCCTACACCTTCGCCGTGATCCGCCGCGATGTCGATGACATCCTGACCGCGACCGACGCGCAGCTGGTCGAGGCCATGCGTTTTTTCGCGGAGCGCATGAAGATGGTGGTGGAGCCGACCGGCTGCCTCGGGTTTGCCGCGGCCTGCCACGCCGGGCTGCCCCTGGCGGGCCAGCGCGTGGGCGTGCTGATCAGCGGCGGCAACGTCGATCTGGCGCGCTTTGCGGCGCTGGTAGGCTGAGGGACCGGCGTGTCGTGCATCCGGACTGCGCGGCCGCCCGTATAGCGTTTATTGATTGCACGCCAGTCCCCACGCCGACGTTCACTCAATACTCGTTCCTGTGCCGCACCCTGCCTTGACCGGGCGGATACGGCAGGGGTTTCTGTGGCCTGTCCCAGGGGCCCGTTCAGGGTCCTTGCCGCTGGCACTTGCAAGGAGACTGCCGTGAAGAAGCTTTGTTCCCACCTGATTGCTGCGGCTGCATTGGCCGCGACTGCCATCGGCGCGCAAGCGTCGAGTCACCGGGAGGCGCTGGCGGTTCTGAACGAACCCTGCGCCGACAACACCGACACCTACGCCTGGGTGTCGAACACCACCCATGACAAGCTGTACCTGATCATGAACTTCAACCCCTTGCACGAGCCGGGCCAGGGCAACCAGGGCTTACGTGCCTGCAACGGCTACCGCTATGAATTTCATATCGGCCTTGGCGCAAGCCTCAAGTCCCGGGTGATCTACCGGGTCGAGTTCAAGAATACGTTGATCCCGGAAGCGGCACCCAGTCCGTCCGATCCGCTGGGCGGCGGCAATGAACTGCTGTGGCAGCTGACTGGTGGCAGCGAAACCATGAAGGTCACGCGCATCGTGCGCTCGGAGCAGGACAGTTGGGATGACGACACCGACCGGCGGGTCACGCTGCTCGGCAATGAGCTCAAGGTGCTGCCCAACAACCATGGTCCGCAAACCGATCGGCTGGTCTATGGCCTGGGTGCCTTCCAGGGCTATCAATCCGGCGATCCGACAAGCCGGGAAGTCGGGCTCTACGACCAGCGCTTTGTCGACACCTTCATCCATACGCTGGCCAATGGTGGACGCGTCATCGCCGGTCAGTTCGATGATCCCTATCAACTTGACGAGAAGGGCATCTTCGACTTGGTCAACCTGAACCGCAACGATCTGGGCGGCATCCCGGGTGCGCGGCGGCCACCGGGAACCGACGTGTTCACCGGCTTCAACATCTTCTCGATCGCGCTGGAGGTGCCGATGAGCGATATTTTCCCGTATGGCGTCCCGCACAATGGCCAGTTGCAGCCGAACTCGACCGACAGCCTGCTGCGCGTGCATGCGAGCATCCGGCGCCAGAAGACCCAGACCGTTGACGCCAGCAACATCATCACCGGCCTGCGTGGCTCGGGCGAGTATGTGCAGGTCGGCCGCAATGCGCTGCCGCTGTTCAACGCCGGCCTGGTGGGAACGCAACGCCAGACGCAATACCTGCGCAGCAGCCCGCGCCACGACGTGAGCAACTTTGGCGCCGACATCCTGTACCCCGTGCTGGTGCGCGACGCTGAGGCGCTGGGCATTTACGCGGCACTGGGTGTTCCGCCGGCGACCGTGGCCACACTCAAGGGGCCGCGCTTTGACATCATCAACGCCATCAATCTCGGGCGGCCGATCCCCGTGGCAGACGGCTACAGCGGCGACGTGATCACGCTCGACGCGGCGATCGATTCGAGCTTCCCCAATGGCCGGCGGCTGGGTGGCGGTACGGCGCCAAACCGGAACCAGGTCAACGTCAACAGCGTGCTGATCAGCCTGATCGTCGCAGGCAACCCCGCTGCCGGCCTGGCCAAGGGCGTCGAGGTCAACGACAAGAACTACCTGAACCGGTTCCCGTTCCTGGCGCCGGCACACCAGGGCCTGCTGCAGGGGCATGGTGGCATCAACGTGCCGACCGTGCCGGATATCCCGGTCCTGCCCTGAACCAATGCGGGTGAAGTTTGAATCAGGCGGAGATTCCGTCGCTGCGCAGGTGCAGCACCCGGTCGGCGCGCGCGGCGGCCGCTTCAGAGTGGGTCACCAGCACCAGTGACGCGCCTTGCTCGCGCGTCTGGCCGATCAGCACGTCCATCACCCTGGCGGCAGTGGTGGGGTCGAGGTTGCCGGTGGGTTCGTCGGCCAGCAGCAGGGCGGGGCGGTGCACCAGGGCACGCGCGATCGCCACGCGCTGCAGTTGCCCGCCCGAGAGTTGCTGCGGCAGCCGCGCGCCCAGGTCGCCCAGGCCCACCGCGTCGAGCATGGCCGCCACGCGCACATCGTCGTGCTGGCCGAGCAGCAACAGCGGCAGTGCCACGTTCTGCGCCACGTCCAGGTGCGGCAAGACGTGAAACGCCTGGAACACAAAGCCGACCTGGGCGCGGCGCAGCAAGGCTCGCTGGTCGTCGCCCAAAGTGCCGATGTCAACGCCGTCCAGCATGACGCGGCCGCTGTCCCAGCTGTCCAGCCCGGCCATGCAGTTGAGCAGGGTGGATTTGCCGACGCCCGATTCACCGACGATGGCCACGAACTCGCCACGTGCCACCGCCAGCGACACGTCGGTGAACACCGCCGCCTCGCCGTAGCGCTTGGTCAGGGACTGGATGATGAGGCTCATGCGGGTGATTTCACCAGAGCCAGCACCTGTTGCAGCGCCGAAGGGTCATCGCAGGGCACGGCCAGGCGCTGCGGCATCGAGCGCAGCCACGTGATCTGGCGCTTGGCCAGTTGCCGCGTGGCGGCGATCCCGCGCTCGCGCAACTCGGCGAGTGCAACCCCATCGTTCAGACCGCGCGCCGGGTGCGCGTCCAGACCGCGCGCCGGGTGCGCGTCCAGAAATTCCCAGGCCTGCCGGTAACCGACGCAGCGCATCGCGGGCAGATCAGCGTCCAGATCGCCGCGCGCGCGCAGGCCGCGCACCTCGTCCAGCAGGCCGGCGGCGAGCATCGCGTCAAAGCGCTCGGCGATGCGGGCGTGCAACCAGCCCCGATCGGTCGGTTCAAGGGAAATAAGCCGGAAGGTCCAAACCGGCTGGTCATTCATTGCTATTGTTTTAGTAGCATGAAAGGTGGAAATCGGTTTGCCCGAAACCCGGAACACCTCCAGCGCGCGCTGGATGCGCTGGCTGTCGCCGGGCGGCAACCGCGCGGCGGTGACCGGGTCTACCCGCGCCAGCTCCGCGTGCAGCGCCGGCCAGCCGTGCTCGGCCGCCTCGCGCTCGATCGCGGCGCGCACCGCTGGTTGTGCGGGCGGCATGGCATCCAGGCCGTCGAACAGCGCCTTGAAGTACAGCATGGTGCCGCCCACCAGCAGCGGCCTGGCACCGCGTGCGCTGATCTCGGCGATCAGCCGGCGTGCATCGGCCACAAACGCGGCGGCGCTGTACGGCTCCAGCGGGTCGCGGATATCGATCAGGTGGTGTGGCACAGCCGCGCGTTCGGCGGCAGTCGGTTTGGCGGTGCCGATGTCCATGCCGCGGTAAACCAGCGCCGAATCGACGCTGATGATTTCCACCGGCATCTGCCTGGCAATGGCCAAGGCGGCGGCTGTCTTGCCAGCAGCCGTGGGGCCAGCCAGGCACAGCACCGGAAGAGCGGGCGTCATTCGGCGGCCATTCCGGTTTCAGGCCTTTTCCGGTTCGCCGTACTTTTGCACGAGCGTCCAGGCACTGAGGGCAATGCCAACCGTCCAGAACCACACACCATTCGTCAGCGGCAGCACGGTGCCATCCATCCGTGCGCCAAGCCAGGCACCCACCACAAAGGCGCCCGCCATCATGAAAAAACCGTTGAGCGCTGATGCGGCACCTGCCGCTTGCGGAAAAGGCCCCACAGCGCCGCTCTGGCTGCACGGCTGGTGAACCCCGTGCGCCAGGATGAACAGGTAGATCGGCCCCATGATCGCCCAGCCCTTGTGAACGCCCGCGAGTCCCAACACGCCCATCATCGTGCCGCCGGCCAATGTGATCCCGCCTGCGAGGGCCACCGAGCGGCGCACGCCAAAGCGCGGTATCAGCCGGCGGCACATCAGCGTGCCGATGATGAAGACAAATGACATCGAGAACATCACCAGGCCGTAGCGCGTCTTGCTCACACCCAGCACCTGGATGAAGATGAAGGAGCTGGACGCCAGAAAGGTGAACAGCATGCCGTACGACGCCGCAGACAGGGCCGAGAACGCCTGAAAGGTGGGATGCCGCAGGATCTGCCACCAGGTGCGCAACAGCGTCGTGGTCTCCAGAGCGCGCGGGTTGTATTGCGGAGCGGTTTCGACAAAGCGCATGGCCACCAGTGCCAAGGCCACCACGCCAAACAGGGCCAGTGC
>JANOBJ010000312.1:0-2793 GCA_031411575.1 Betaproteobacteria bacterium
CGCCTACCCGGTGTTGCAGCGCCACCGCTTCGTCTGGGTCTGGCCCGGCGACCCGCTGCTGGCTGACGCTGCGCTGGTGCCCGACCTGCACTGGAACGACGACCCGGCCTGGGCCGGCGACGGCAAGATGATCCGCGTGCAGTGCGACTACCGCCTGGTGGTCGACAACCTGATGGACCTGACGCACGAGACCTTCGTGCACGGCAGCAGCATTGGGCAGCGCGCCGTGGCCGAGGCGCCGTTTGTCGCCACCCACGGCAACCGCACCGCCACCGTCACCCGCTGGATGGAAGGCATCGACGCGCCGCCGTTCTGGGCCGGCCAGATCTTTCAGGCGCGCGGCTACCGCGGCCCGGTGGACCGCTGGCAGATCATCAAGTTCGAGGCGCCGTGCACGGTGAACATCGATGTCGGCGTGGCCGAGGCCGGCACCGGCGCGGTGCCGCCCGGCGCCAACACCGGCGACCCGTCTCAGAGCAACCGCAGCCGCGGCGTCAACGGCTACGTGCTCAACACCATCACGCCCGAGACCGACACCACCTGCCTGTATTTCTGGGCCTTTGCGCGCAACTACTGTCTGGACGAGCAGCGCCTCACGCACCAGTTGCGCGAGGGCGTGGCCAGCATCTTCCGCGAAGATGAGCGGGTGCTGGAAGCACAGCAGCAGGCCATGGACGAGCACCCCGACCACCAGTTCTACAACCTCAACATCGACGCCGGCTCGATGTGGGCGCGCCGGCTGATCGACGACATGGTGGCGCGCGAGCAGACCCCGTCTGCGGTCATTCCCATCCGGCGCGCGGCCTGAACCCGGGCCGCCCTGACATGAGCAGCGCTCTCAATTCAATAGCAACAGATGTCCCCGACGCGGGGACTTCACAGGCGGTGAAGGCCCAATTGCGGCTGCGCGAGATGATCCTGGCCGGAGAGCTGCCTGGCGGCGCGCGCATTGCCGAGTTGTCGATCGTCGAAAAACTCGGCGTCTCGCGCACGCCGATCCGCGCCGCGCTGATGCGGCTGGAGCAGGAAGGCCTGCTCGAAGGCCTGCCCAACGGCGGCTACGCGGTGCGCACCTTTTCCGAGAGCGATGTGTCCGACGCGATCGAGCTGCGGGGCACCATTGAGGGCCTGGCCGCGCGACTGGCCGCCGAGCGCGGCGCGCCGCCGGTGGTGCTGGGCGAGGCCCGCGAATGCCTGCGCGCGATTGATGCCGCCTTGCTGCAACCCGCGCTCAACGACGAGGCGTTCACGGGCTACGTGGCCCTGAACGAGCGTTTTCACGCGCTCGTCAGCGAGATGGCGGGCAGTGCGGTGATCGCCAAGGAGATCGAGCGCGCCGCCAGCCTGCCGTTTGCCTCGGCTTCGGCCTTTGTCGGCGTGCAGGCCAATTCACCCAAGGCGCGCGACATGCTGGTCGTCGCGCAGGACCAGCACTGGCAGGTGCTGGACGCGATCGAGCATGGCGAAGGCGCGCGTGCCGAGGCGCTGATGCGCGAACACTCGCGGCTGGCCCGCCGCAACCTGCGCGATGCCATGCAAAGCCAGCAGCTCGACCAGATGCCCGGCGTGCGGTTGATCCGTAAACGGAACTAATGGCCTCCACGCTTTTCACGTCGTGTAATGCGCTGCCCACCGAGGGGGCGCAGTCGCCTTGGGGCGGCCCGGCGCCGGCTGTAGTCTCACCATGAAGGTCACCCATTCCTGGACCGAGGCGCACATCCAGTCGCTGCGCGACGTGACGCCCACCGTCCGCGAGTTCACGATCCGCCCGAGCGGCCCGGTGCTGGCACACGCAACCGGTGGCCATCTGCAACTGCAGGTGCTGGTGCGCGGCAAGCCGCAAACGCGCTCCTATTCCCTCATCGGCGCGCCCGACGGCGAGGCGTATCGTATTGCTGTCAAGCGGCTCGATGACGGGCGCGGTGGCTCGCTGGCGATGTGGCAGCTCGAGGTCGGCGACCGCTTGCAGGTGAGCGAGCCGCAAAACCACTTTCCGCTGGCGCTGGATGCACCGGCTTACCTGCTGGTGGCGGGCGGTATCGGCATCACGCCGTTGCTGCTGATGGCGCAGACGCTTGGCCAGCGGCAGGCGCCTGTGCGCATGGTGTACGGCGCGCGCAGTACGGCCGAGCTGGCCTACCTGTCGGAGCTGCAGGCTGTGCTGGGCGATCGCCTGCAGACCGCCGTGGCCGAGCAGGGCGAGCAACTCGACTTTGCCACCGAGATTGCTGCGTTGCCAGCGGGCGCGCACCTGGTGGTGTGCGGGCCGGTGCCGATGCTCGATGCGGCCCGTCGCGCCTGGGCTGCCGCCGGCCGACCGGCGGCCGATCTGCGCTACGAAACGTTTGGCAGCAGCGGCCGCCTGGCGCCCCAGGCGTTTCGCGTGCAGTTGCCGCGCCATGCGCTCGATATCACCGTGCCTGCCGATGGCAGCCTGCTGGACGCCCTGGAGGCCGCCGGAGTACAGACCATCTTTGACTGCAAGCGCGGCGAATGCGGGCTGTGCACGCTGGACGTGCTGGCGGTGGACGGCGAGATCGACCACCGCGACGTGTTCCTGAGCGAGCATGAGAAAAGCAGCAACACCCGTATCTGCGCCTGTGTCTCGCGTGCAGTCGGTACCATTACGCTCGATTCGGCCTGGCGCCCTGACTAGTCATTTGACATTCCCCGCAACTTTCCAAGAACGGAGACAACCATGAAAAAAAGAACCCTGCTGCAAACCGCCACGCTGGCCGCCGCAGCCCTGCTGGGCCTGACCGCGCACGCGCAGGACAACACCTTCAAGATCGG
>JANOBJ010000313.1:0-9046 GCA_031411575.1 Betaproteobacteria bacterium
ATTCCTGACAGCGACCGTCGCCCCGTTGCCCCGTTGCCCCGTTGCCCCGTTGCCCCGTTGCCCCGTTGCCCCGTTGCCCCGTTGCCACATTCCTAACTATTTCGTCCATAACGCCACACTTATGTGGCGAGTCCCTATGGCCGTGTCATCGCAACCGAACTAGCATCCGTTTCCGTGCTTTCAGGGTAAACGTACCGGAGCCCAATTGCCCACAGAGGCGGGGTCATCCGCAGGAAGTTGTGATGTCGAAAGAAAAACTGGCGAGGGTCGTTGGGGCCCTGCGTGGCGAACGGCGGCAAGCGTCGCGCCGCATGGAACTGGAAGCTCTGAAGCAGCACACGCTGTTGGCGCTGCTGGACTGCGCTGACGCGCGCGTCGAGCGCCTGCGCGAATGCGTCAGCGTCCGCCGCGATGCGCTCGAGCTGTGGGCGCTGCGCCCCGAACTGTACGTCTGCCTGTCGCAGTGCTTCGACCGCGGCGAGGCAGCGCGCCGGCTCAACCGCATCGCGCCGCTGTTTCGCGGCTGGGTGCCGTCGCGCTTTCGCGAGCCGATCGCGGCGCCCGGCGCGGCCTGAGCGTCGGAGGCCCCGATGGTGATGAAGCGGCTGCGCCGCTGGATAGAAGGCGGTCTGCCTGACCGTGAACCGATCGAAGTGGTGCAACAGCAACTGCTGCTGGCGCTGGTGGACTGCGAGGACACCCGCGCTGAACGGCTGCGCCATGACATCGTGCGCACGACCAAGCCGCGCGAGCTCTGGGTGATGCGCAGCAGCATCTTCTTTTGCGTGGCCAACCGCCGCAGCGAGACCGAGGCGGCCCGGCGCATCAACGCGCTGCTGCCGCTGTTTGAAGGCTGGATAGACCCGCTGCTGCTGGAGCCGATTGATCAGCTCGGACGCCCCAGAATGTTCAAAAATAGTAGCAATAAATGACCCGTCGACAGGGACTTGGCGCTTGTTTGACTTGAAAAACCGGGAATCAAGGCCGCGCTGTGTCTTTCCACCCGGGCAACCCCGCAGACCACACCCATGAGCATCCGCAGACTGGCAGGCGCCATCCGGACCCTGTTGAAACGACCCCGCCGCACACTGCAGCGTGTGCCGCTGGACGAACTGAAGCAGCACGCCCTGAACACCTTGGTGGACTGCCATGACGCCGGCTCCGACCTGCTGCGCGGCAGTATCGGGCGCAAGGCCGACGCGGTGCACCTCTGGGGGCTGCGCCCGGCGTTGCACCAGTACCTGAGCCGCCAGCACGGCAGCCGCGAGGCGGCGCGCCGGCTGGACCGGCTGGCCGTCCATTTTCGGGGCTGGCTGCCGGCGTTTTACCTCGCGCCACTGGGCAAGCAGGCCCCCGGCCGGTCCGAGGCGCGCTGAACCCGGGCTGGACGCCGGCACGGTGGGCGCCCGGGCGAGCGCAGCGCCGATTTCACGCGCGCCACGGCGTCGCATGGACACCGTGAAGCACCGCCGGGCATCGCAGGGCACGGCGCTGTTTGCTATATTATTTATAGCAAACAATGACCAGAGGACGAGCACCACAGGCCGTTTCGATGTAAAAAATGGCGTGCAGGGCCAGGACAGGGCCATTGCCGGGCGACAGCGGGCTACAGCACGCCATCAACTGGCCGGGCCTCAGGCGCGCAGGGCCTGGGGCGCCACCTCACCCAGAAAATCCAGAAACGCGCGCACCCGCGCTGGCATCAGCGTGCGGGTGGGCAGCGCGGCGTAGATCGTGTAGCGGCCAAACAGCCAGTCGGGCAGCAGGTGCACCAGCGCGCCGCTGGCCAGGTGCTGCGCCACCAGCAGGCGCGATAGCACGGCCACGCCGGCGCCGTCCAGTGCGGCGCGGTACAGCACGTCAAAGCTGTCGGACTGCAGCACGATCGGCATCTCCACCTCGACCGGGGGAGTACCCTGGGCCGCGCCGCCGGGCTGGGGCGACAGCCGCAGGCGGCGTGCGCCCTGGCCACTGCCCTGCTGCCAGGGAAAACGCAGGTAATCGTGCTGCCGCAGCTCTTGCGGCGCCTGCGGCGTGCCCCGGCGCGCCAGGTAGGCCGGCGCGGCGCAGACGATCCACTCGGTGGTGGAGAGCGGGCGGGCCACCACATTGGCGTCGGCGCCCTCTTCCACCACCATGAAGGTGAGGTCGAACTCCTCCACGCGGTTCTGCGGGAACGGTTCGATGTTGATCTCCAGCGCCACCTTGGGGTGCCGCTCGCGCCAGCGCGCCACCCGCGGCGCCAGGTAGTACGAGGCCAGCACCGGCGTGGCCAGCACGTGCAGGGTGCCCTGCAGTTCACGGGTGCTGGCGGCGGCTGCCGCCTCGGCGTCGTCCACCTCGTGCAGGATGGCGCGCACACGGGCCAGGTAGGCCTCGCCGGCCTCGGTGAGCGCCAGCTTGCGCGTGGTGCGCTGGATCAGCCGCGCGCCCAGGTGCTGCTCGAGGTCGTTCACCAGACGCGTGACGCCGGCGGCCGACATCTCCAGCGCGCGTGCGGCGGCGGCAAAGCCGTCTTCGTCGATGACGCGCTGAAACACCCGCATTGAGAGAAGCCGATCCATACGAGCAAGTATTGTAGTTAGATTCGCTTAATTATTGCTAATACTGGAATGGCTAATTGCAGACTGTATAGTTTTTCTTTGAACTGACAAGGATTAAAGTTCAACCCATCGATGAGCCGGAACCTACAGCGACTCACCGAGACGGGCCCCACCGGGCAATTCCGCCCAACCGGACCTGAAAGTGTGTCAACCCATTGTTTTGAACCAAGGAATCATCATGAACGCCACCCAACTGCTCTCCATCGCCGCCCTGACCACCCTGGCTGCTTTCTCCGCCCACGCCGAAGGCGGCGACACGTCGCAGCACGGCTATGACTTCAAATCCACCCGCACGGTGGCCGAGGTGAAGGCCGAGGCGCTCAACCCGGTCCGCATCAGCAACGGCAGCACGGGCGTCATCACGATGCCCCAGTCTGGCGTGGACAAGGCTGCTGTGCGTGCTGAAGCCGCCAGCGCGCTGCGCGCCGGCAAGATCAGCTCGGGCGAAATCGGCCTGATGTGATCGTCAATGTGATCACACGTGACCGCAATGTGACCGAATTGTGAGTAAGCGCCGGCCCGCCGGCGCGACATAACAGCGCCAACGTTGCACTTGTTCCCTTCTTCAATCTTCATTTACTTTTCATCTTCAAGGAATCCATCATGAACGCCACCAAACTGTTCGCCATCGCTGCCCTGACCACCCTGGCTGCTTTCTCTGCCCACGCCGAAGGCGGCGACAACTCGCAGCACGGCTACGACTTCAAATCGACCCGCACGGTCGCCGAAGTCAAGGCCGAGGCACGCAACCCGATCCGCATCACCGAAGGCAGCACCGGCCCGGTTGAGACGCTGATGTCCAGCCTGCAAAAAGAAGCCGTGCGCGCCGAAGCCATCGCTGCCGTGCGTGCCGGCCAGACCAGCCGCGGCGAAATTGGCCTGATGTAAATCGCCTCTGCCCATCGGTGGCCCGGCGCCACCGCAACGCCTGCCTTCGGTTCGCCGACGGCAGGCTTTTTTGCGTCAGGGCGGCCGGGCGGCTAGTCCGAAAGTTTGCGTGTGTGATATTTCGCACGCGCTTTTAGACAGCGCTCCCACTGGTAAAACCGGGGTTGACCCTAAACTTCGTTGCACTTCAACGGTTGCGGCCAAACGCCCCAGCCGCCTGCTCACCTCGCAGGTCCAAACGACCGGCCAAAGAGACACCCGATGTGGAAAAAGATGCTGCTGCGCGTGCTGACGCGCAAGCCCCGGGCTTTGCCCGAGGGTCTGACGCCAATGCCGGAAGTACGCCACCGCATGCTGGCTGCGCTGCACGACTGCGACGGTGTACGGGCCGAGCGCCTCAAGTTCACCATCAACGACACGCGGGACGCCTACGGGCTTTGGCTGTTGCGCAGCGGTGTTTTCATGTGCGTGTCGCACAAGCACGGCGAGACCGTCGCGACGCAACGCGTCAACCAGCTACTGCCGTTTTTTGAAGGCCGGGTGCCGCCCGAGCAACTGGCGCCGGTGCGCACCAGCACTTACTGAGGCTGCCCGATCCGCCCGTCGCGGGACTGCTTAAGGGTAGCGGCGCGACAGCGACTCGGCCACGCACACCGGCTTGGGCGCGCCCTCGCGCTCGACCGTCACGCTCCAGGTCATCTGCATGCCGCCGTTGTCGATCGGGTCGCAGGCCAACAGCGTCATGCGCGCACGCAGGCGGCTGCCCACGGGCACCGGCGAGACAAAGCGCACCTTGTTCAGGCCGTAGTTCACGCCCATGCGCGACTCGACGATCTCGAACGATGACTCAAAAAACCTCGGCAGCAGCGACAGCGTGAGAAAGCCGTGCGCGATCGGCGCGCCAAACGGGCCGGCGGTGGCGCGTTCCACGTCCACATGGATCCACTGGTGGTCGCCGGTGGCCTCGGCAAACTGGTTGACCTGTTCCTGGGTGATGGTGATCCAGTCGCTGACAGCGACTTCCTGGCCGACCATGGCCGCCAGATCCTGAAGGGTTTGGATGGTTTTCATGGGGTCAGACTGTAGTGTGGCAGGAGCGGCTCAGGTGTCGAGCCAGCGACAGATCGGCTCCCACTGCGCCAGGTCTTTCTCGACCCGGCTGGGCGCCACGTCAAACAGCGTCAGACCGCGCGCAGCCAGGTGGATGTAGTTTTGCGTGTCGCGCACATAGCCCAGCACGGGCAGGCCGAGCGAATCCACAAACTCATGCAGCTTGTCGGCCGCGATGGTGCGGGCATCGACCCGCATGCCGATGATGCCGATGTCCATCTTGCCGGCGTGCCGGTGCTCGGCCAGCTGGTCCAGGAAAGTGCGGGTGGCAAAAATGTCAAAGATGCTGGGCTGCAGCGGCACGATCACCTTGTTGGCGAGCTTCATCACGTCGTTGAAGCGCCAGCCGTGCAGGCCGGCCGGGGTGTCCAGCACCACGTGCGTCGTGCCTTTGGGCGGCTTGACGATCATGTCGGCGCTCAAATCCCAGGTGCTGATCGGCCGCGCGGCCGGCGGGCGCAGGCCCAGCCACAGGCGCGCGGATTGCTGCCGGTCGGCGTCACCCAGCATCACGGCATGGCCGCGCGAGGCAAAGTAGCCAGCGATATTGGTGGACAGCGTCGATTTGCCGACGCCCCCCTTGGGATTGGCAACCACCACGACCGGCATGACACGCTCCTCGAAATGTTTGGATGGAAGGTTTCGGGTATGTTAGCGGTATGGACGTAGCCGCCCCCCCCGCGAGTACCCTTGAACCCGCCCGCAGCATCTACGTGGTGGCCGCGCACCCCAACTGGCGCGAATCCCGCGTCAACCGGCGGCTGCTGGAGGCCGCGCAGGCAGTGCCCGGCGTGACGGTGTGCGACCTGTATGGCCGCTACCCCGACTACAGCATCGACGTCGAAGCCGAGCAGGCGGCGCTGGCGGCAGCTCAGCTGGTGGTGCTGCTGCACCCGATCCACTGGTACTCGATGCCGCCCTTGCAAAAGCTCTGGCTGGACGATGTGCTGACCTACGGCTGGGCCTACGGCGCGCATTCGACTGCGGGCAAGGATTCTGGCAAGGCCGTGGGCAAGGGCGACGGCAGCGCCCTGCGGGGCAAGGACTTGTGGCTGGTGGCGACCACCGGCGGCCCGGAATCGTCTTACCACCCTCAAAGCTACAACCGCTATTTTTTTGACGCTTTCCTGCCGCCCTACGAGCAGACCGCCGCCCTGTGCGGCATGCGCTTTTTGCCGCCCCTGCTGCTGCACGGCGCCCACACCGCGCCCGCCGACGACGTGGCCACGCACGTGGCCACCTTCGGCGAGCGTCTGCGCAGCTACCCGCAGTGGGACGAACTCGATGAGCTCGAGCAGTGCCCGGCCTGTGAGGTGCCGCAGCAGGACCGGCCGCAGGACACGGCCGGTCAGCTGGCGCTGGAGCAAGACCACTGATGGAACACGCACCGGCCTGGCTGACCAACAGCTTCATCTACCTCTCCGCCGCCGTGATCGCGGTGCCGCTGTCCAAGGCTCTCGGGCTGGGCTCGATCATTGGCTACCTGGCCGCCGGCATGGCGATCGGCCCGTGGGGGCTGGGGCTGGTGAGCAATGTCGAGGACATCCTGCACTTTGCCGAGTTTGGCGTGGTGCTGATGCAGTTGCGGATCGGGCTGGAGCTGGAGCCCAAGCGGCTGTGGACCCTGCGCCGGCCGATCTTTGGCTGGGGCAGTGCGCAGGTGCTGGGCTGCGCGGTGGTGCTGGCCGGCGTGGCCATGCTGTTTGGCGTGGGCTGGCAGACCGCCGTGGTGGCCGCGCTCGGGCTGGCGCTGTCGTCCACCGCGATTTCGCTGCAGGTGATGGGCGAGCGCAATCTGCTGCCCACCACCAGCGGCCAGGCGGGCTTTTCGATCCTGCTGTTCCAGGACGTGGCGGCCATCCCGATCCTGGCGCTGGTGCCGCTGCTGGGCGTGGCGGCGGTCTCCAGCGATGCGGTCATACCCGGCGGGCGGGCCTGGGAGGCGGTCAAGATCATCGCCGTGATCGGTGGCATCGTGCTCGGCGGACGCCTGCTGCTGCGGCCGTTGCTGCGCTGGATCGCCAACAGCAAAACACCCGAGATCTTCACCGCCGCGGCGCTGCTGCTGGTGGTGGGCATCGCGGGGCTGATGCTGCTGGTGGGCCTGTCGATGGCGCTGGGCGCGTTCCTGGCGGGCGTGCTGCTGGCCGAGAGCGAGTACCGGCGCGAACTGGAAACCGACATCGAACCCTTCAAGGGCCTCTTGCTTGGCCTGTTTTTCATCGCGGTCGGCATGAGCATCGACTTTGGCGTGCTGATGCGCTCGCCCGGGCTGATGGCCGCGATCCTGCTGGGCTTCGTGGCGATCAAGCTGGTGGTCATCTTCAGCCTGGCGCGCGTCATGGGCATCCCGTTCCAGGAGCGCCCGGTGTTCACGCTGCTGCTGGCCCAGGGCGGCGAGTTTGCGTTTGTGGTGTTTCAGGCGGCGGCGGGCGCCAAGGTGTTCTCCGCTGAAACCTCCTCGCTGTTGATTGGCGCCGTGGCGCTGTCGATGCTGCTCAGCCCCCTGCTGCTGGTGGCGATCGACCGGCTGTTGCTGCCGCGCTGGGCCAAGGCGCAGGGGCCGGTGCTGGAGGAGATTTCAGAGCCGCAAAGTGCGCCGCTGATCGTGGCGGGCTTTGGCCGCTATGGCCAGATCATCGGCCGCATGCTGCTGGCGCAGGGCATTCCGGCCACCGTGCTCGACCATGACGCCGAGATGGTGGAGGCCGCGCGCTCGTTCGGCTACCGCGTGTTCTATGGCGACGCTACGCGGCTTGATCTGCTGCGCACCGCGGGCGCGGCCACGGCCAAAATCCTGGTGGTGGCGGTGGACGACGTGGATCAGTCGCTGGCCATCGTGGACCTGGCGCGCGAGCATTTTCCGAAAGTGCAGATCGTGGCGCGCGCGCGCGACGTGACGCACTGGAACGCGCTGCGCGACCGCGGCGTGCTGCATGTGGAGCGCGAGCTGTTCGAATCCAGCCTGCGAAGTGCGCGCACCGTGCTGGAGCTGCTGGGCCAGGCACCGCACGAGGCGCGCCAGAGCGCCATGCGCTTTCGCCGCCACAACCTGGCACTGGTCGAGCAGCTGTACCCGCACCACAAAGACCGCGCGCGCGTGATCGCGGTGGTCAAGCAGGGACGCCAGCAACTGGAGGAGCAGATGGCGAGCGAGCGCGAGGAACGCGACAAGCGCGGCAGCGGGCGGCCACAAGGCTGGTAGGACGCATTTTGTGGGTCTAATAACACCCGGGTCCGCATCCCGTGGTCATTGTTTGCTATTATTTTAATAGCATCGGCTTGACGCCGTCCCACAGCAGCTTGCAGCCAGTGAGGAACATGCCGCCATACACCAGCCGGTAAAACAGCACCGGGTTGATGCGGCTGGCAATGCGCACGCCGATCCACACACCAATCGGCGCCAGCGGCAGCAGTGCCAGCGAGGTGGCCATGTTGCGCAGGTCCAGCAAGCCCAGCCAGGCGTAGGGAATCCACTTGCTGAGGTTGATGAAGAAAAACAAAAAGGCCATGGTGGCGGTGAACACCAGTGGCGGCAGCTTGAGCGGGATCACGTAGGCATTGATCGGCGGGCCGCCGGCGTGCGCTACAAAACTGGTGAAGCCCGAGGTGGTGGTGAGGATCGCACCCAGCCAGCGCGGCGGCGGCGGGCTGTCGGCCCGGGGCGGAAACAGCAGGCGCTGCGCCAGAAACAGCAGTGTGAACGCCCCCACCACGCCGGCCACCACGTGGGTCGCCAGGAGCTTGAACAGCAGCGCGCCGATCAGCGTGCCGAGCAGGCCGAACGGGATCAGGAACTTGAGCAGCTGGCGGTCAAAGTTCTTGCGGAACGCGGCAATGCCCAGCAGGTCCATCACCAGCAGCACCGGCATCAGGATGGCGGCAGCCTGCGGCACTGTCACGGCCAGCGCCATCATCGGCACCGCCAGCGAACCAAAGCCGGCGCCAAAGCCGCTTTTGCTCACCCCCAGCAGCAGCACGGCGGGCACAGCCACGGCATAGAAGAAAGGGTCGGTGATGAGGGGAAAATTCACGGGTGGGCGAGACTGGGCAATGGCGCCGGTTCTCGTCGGAGTGGAAGTCTGGCGCTGATTATCGTGGCGGTCGCACTGGAGCGTGCGGCTGCTGCGCACACCCCACCGTGCGTAGCGGCGCGACGACCGGGTTCAGTGCGTTTCCAGTCCCAGGTAGGCCTTGCGGATTTCGGGCCGCTCCATCAGCTCGCTGGCCAGGCCTTCGGCGACGATGCGGCCCTCTTCCATCACATAGGCCCGGCGCGCCAGCTCCATCGCCATGGCCACGTTCTGCTCAACCAGCAGCACCGAGGTGCCCTGGGCGTTGATGGCGCGAATCGCGTCGAACATGTCCATCACGATGGCCGGTGCCAGGCCCAGCGAGGGCTCGTCCAGCAACAGCATGCGCGGACAAGCCATCAACGCGCGGCC
>JANOBJ010000314.1:0-3052 GCA_031411575.1 Betaproteobacteria bacterium
ATTTCAAGGCACGGGTGGACGACGTGAAACGCGGCGTCTTGCAGGCTGGCGGTTTGCCGATCGAGCTGCCCGCGCTGGCGCTGCCCGAGGCCATTGTCAAACCCACCACCATGCTCTACCGCAACATGCTGGCGATGGAAACCGAAGAGCAGCTGCGCAGCCACCCGCTCGATGGCGCGGTGCTGATGGGCGGCTGTGACAAAACCACGCCGGGGCTGATCATGGGCGCGTTGTCGATGGGCCTGCCGTTTGTCTACATGCCGGCCGGGCCGATGCAAAGCGGCAACTGGAAGGGGCAAAAACTCGGCTCCGGTTCCGACACCTGGAAGTATTGGGACGAGCGCCGCGCCGGCACGATCAACGCCACCCAGTGGCTGGAAGTGGAAGGCGGCATTGCGCGCAGCCACGGCCACTGCATGACCATGGGCACAGCCAGCACCATGACGGGCATCGCCGAGGCGATCGGCATGACGCTGCCGGGCGCGTCGTCGATCCCCGCGGTGGACGCCAACCACATCCGCATGGCCGCCGAATGCGGCCGCCGCGCGGTGGATATGGTGTGGGAAGACTTGACGCCGGCCAAAATGCTCGCCCGCGCGTCGTTCGAGAACGCCATCACCGTGGCCATGGCCATGGGCTGCTCGACCAACGCCATCATCCACCTCGTGGCCATGTCGCGCCGCGCCGGCGCCCACTGCGCCGTGGGCCTGGAAGACTTTGACGCGGCCAGCCGCAAGGTGCCCGTCATCGCCAACATCCGGCCCAGCGGCGACACCTACCTGATGGAAGACTTCTACTACGCCGGCGGCATGACCGCGATGATGGGCGTGCTGAAAGACCACCTGAAGCTCGACGCGCTCACCATCACCGGCAAGACGGTGGGCGAAAATATCGCGGGCGCCGAGGTCTACAACGCCGATGTAATTCGCCCGCTGTCAAACGCCATCTACAACGAAGGCGCGCTGGCGGTGCTCAAGGGCAATCTCGCGCCCGATGGCTGCGTCATCAAGCCCAGCGCCTGCGCACCGCAGTACCTGCAGCACACCGGCCCGGCGCTGGTGTTTGACGACTACCCAAGCCTCAAGAAGGCCACCGACGACCCCGACCTCGACGTCACGGCCGACCACATCCTGATTTTGCGTAACGCCGGCCCGCAGGGCGGCCCGGGCATGCCCGAGTGGGGCATGCTGCCGATCCCGGTCAGGCTGGTGAAGCAGGGCGTGCGCGACATGCTTCGCATCTCGGACGCACGCATGAGCGGCACCAGCTACGGCGCCTGCATCCTGCACGTGGCGCCCGAGTCGTACATCGGCGGTCCGTTGGCGCTGGTGAAGACAGGCGACCTGATCACGGTGGACGTGCCGGGCCGGCGCATCCATCTGGAAGTGAGCGACGAAGAACTCGCGCGCCGCAAGGCCGCGTGGACACAGCCGCCCAAGCGCTTCGAGCGAGGCTACGGCTGGATGTTCAGCCAGCACATCATGCAGGCCGACCAGGGCTGCGACTTCGACTACCTTGAAACCTCGTTCGGTGCGCCCGTCGGCGAGCCGGTCATCTACTGACGCGCCCCGCCATGTCCGCCCTCAAACCCGCCACCCGCGACCAGCTCAAGACCGTGAGCACCGCCACGCTGTGCACCGCGCTGTACAAACGCGGCCTGCGCAATCAGTTCATCCAGGACGTGCGGCCGCTCAACCCGAACCTGCCCAACATGGTGGGCGAGGCGTTCACGCTTCGCTACATCCCGGCGCGCGAAGACCTGAACCCGATCACCGTGTTCCAGGACCGCGCTCACCCGCAGCGCAAGGCGGTGGAAGAGTGTCCGCCCGGCGCGGTGTTCGTGATCGACAGCCGCAAGGACGCGCGCGCAGCCTCGGCCGGCTCGATCCTGGTCTCGCGCCTGATGGTGCGCGGCGTGGCGGGTTGCGTGACCGACGGCGGGTTTCGCGACTCGCCCGAGCTGGCGAAGCTGCCCTTCCCCACGTACCACCACCGCCCCGCCGCGCCGACCAACCTCACCATTCACCAGGCGCTGGACATCAACGTGCCTATTGGCTGCGGCGACGTGCCGGTGTGGCCCGGCGATGTGGTGGTGGGCGACGCCGAGGGCGTGATCGTGATCCCGGCAAACATCGCGGACGAAGTGGCGGCTGAAGCGGTGGAAATGACGGCTTTCGAGGACTTCGTGACCGAGGAAGTGCTCAAGGGCCGCAGCATCCTGGGCTTGTATCCGCCCACCGAACAACAAGCACGGGATGACTTCGCGGCGTGGCGCGTTGCCAAGGGCCGCTGAGCACCCCCGCGGCCCGCCACGCCACTCAGGGCCGCTTGCCGAATTCAGCCGTTTCCGTGGTCCAGGCCAGCGCCTGCTGGCTCAGCGAAAAGCCCAACCCCGGACGATCCGGCACGTGCATGCGACCGGCCTTCAGCTCAAGCCGTTCATTGAACAGCGGCTCCAGCCACTCAAAGTGCTCCAACCACGGCTCCTGCGCGTAAGCCGCCGCCAGGTGCAGGTGAATTTCCATCGCAAAGTGTGGCGCGAGCTTGCGACCCTTGAAATCCGCCAGCGCCATGATCTTCAGGAACGGCGTGATACCGCCTACGCGCGGCGCATCGGGTTGCACGAAATCGCTCGCGTCACCCATGATGAACTGCGCGTGCTCGCCAAAACTGGTGAGCATTTCGCCAGTGGCAATCGGGGTATCGAGTGACGCAGCCAGGGCCGCGTGGCCTTCCACGTCCCAGGCATCCAGCGGCTCCTCGATCCAGGTCAGGTCAAACCCCTCAAACGCGCGGCAGGCGCGCTGCGCCTTGGGCCGGTCCCATTGCTGGTTGGCGTCCACCATCAGCGGGAAGCCGTCGCCCAGCAGCTTGCGCACCTGCGCCACGCGCGCGACGTCGATCGACAGATCGGGCTGGCCGACCTTGATCTTGATGCCGCCAATGCCCTTGGCGCGAATCGCATCGGCGTTCTTCAGCACCTCCTCAATCGGCATCGACAGGTAGCCGCCCGAGGTGTTGTAGCACTGCACGCTGTCACGGTGCGCGCCCA
>JANOBJ010000315.1:0-8339 GCA_031411575.1 Betaproteobacteria bacterium
TTGCGGGTCATGCCCTCGAGCTTTTGCGCCAGCGCGATCAGCGTCTTGACCTCGTCCTCCTTGGCCAGCCGCTCGGCCAGGATCGGTTCGGCCGCAATCGCGCCTTCGATCGTGATGTGCTGGCCCGGCTTGTTGGGGATCAGCTTGCTGATGCCGTCGCAGAAGGTGTAGCTCATGTCGAGCACGCGGCCCACGTCGCGGATGGCGGCGCGCGCCGCCATGGTGCCAAAGGTGGCGATCTGGCTCACGGCTTCCTTGCCGTACTTGGCTTTCACGTAGTCGATCACGCGGTCGCGGTTGCCCTGGCAGAAGTCGATGTCGAAGTCGGGCATCGACACCCGCTCGGGGTTCAGGAAACGCTCGAACAGCAGGTTGTACTGCAGCGGGTCGAGATCGGTGATCTTCAGCGCGTACGCCACCAGCGAGCCCGCGCCCGAGCCACGTCCCGGGCCCACCGGGCAGCCATTGTTCTTGGCCCAGTTGATGAAGTCGCCCACAATCAAAAAATAGCCGGGAAAACCCATCGTCTGGATGGTGTTGATCTCGAACTCCAGCCGCTCCTCGTAGCGCGCGCGCTCGCGCTCGCGCTGCGCCGCATCCGGGTACAGGTGGAGCAGCCGCTCTTTCAGGCCTTCATGCGAGGTGTGGCTGAAGTAGGCCTCGGGCGACATGCGCTGGCCGTTGACCTCGGGGGTTGGAAAGTCCGGCAGGCGTGGCTTGCCCAACTCCAGCGTCAGGTTGCAGCGGCGCGCAATCTCGCCCGAATTGGCCAGCGCCGAGGGCACGTCGGCAAACAGCGCTGCCATCTGCGCGGACGACTTGAAATACTGCTCGCGCGTGAACTTGCGCACGCGGCGCTGGTTGCCCAGAATTTCGCCTTCAGAGATGCAGACGCGCGCTTCATGCGCCTCGTAGTCATCTTCCAGCGTGAACTGCACCGGGTGCGTGGCCACCACGGGCAGCTTGAGCCGCGCAGCCAGCTGCACCGCTGCCGTCACATGGGCCTCATCGTCCACCCGCCCTGCGCGCTGCAGCTCCAGGTAAAAGCGGTGCGGGAACGCGGTGGCCAATTGCAACGCCGCCTCGGCCGCGCGCGCGGTGTCGCCCTGCACCAGCGCCTGGCCCACCGGGCCGGCCAGCGCGCCGGACAGCACGATCAGCCCCTCGCCCAGCTCGCGCAGCCACGCGAGCTTGGTCACGCCCTGGGCCTTGACGACGTTTTGCGTCCAGGCACGTGCCAGCAGCTCGGACAGGTTCAGGTAGCCCTGCCGGTTTTGTACCAGCAGCACCACGCGCGACAGGGCTGTGGTGTCCTTGCCCAGCCCTTCCAGAAAGATCTCGGTGCCCAGCAGCGGCTTGACGCCGGCGCCGCGTGCCTCCTTGTAGAACTTGATGGCGCCAAACAGGTTGTTCAGGTCGGTGATGGCCAGCGCCGGCTGCCCGTCAGCGGCGGCGGCCTTGACGATCTCGTCGATGCGGTTGGTGCCGTCAACGACGGAAAATTCGGTGTGCAGGCGCAGGTGTACAAACATGGCGCCATTGTAGGAAACCGGCGCACCTTGACAGCGCGGGAAATCTCCTGTGGGCTCGCTGGCGCCTTGGCAGGCAATGGCTGGATCGTCACCCGATTGCTACTATATTAATAGCAAACTATGACCAATTGAAGCCGACAAAAAGCCGATTTGACCCAAAAAATCACTCCTTGAGCACCCGCAGCACGTCCGAGCGAAACTCGCGGCTGTACAGGATGACGATGACCATGAACGTGGCCACCACAAAAGCCAGCGGCGAGAAAAACCAGCCGAGCGCCGCAAACGAAAAATAGTAGCCGCGCAGCCCGTCGTTGAAGGTGTCGGCCGCCAGCCCCAGCAGGTCGCTGGCGCGGCGGGCAAATGGTTCGCGGTCAAACTTGCCGTCGGCAAATTCTTCCGGCGCGGGCATCGAGCCGATCACGACGCCGGAGATCACGTACTGCCGCATCGACCACGTAAAGCGGAAGAACGCGTACACAAAAATGCCGATCAGCACCAGTATCTTGAACTCGAACACCAGCATCGGCGTGGCCTGCGCAAACGGGATCTCGCGCACGAGCTCGGCTGCCTTGTCGGTGGTGCCGAGCAGCGCGAACAGGCCGCCGATGATGAAGATCGAGGTGGACGCAAAAAACGCCGGACTGGTGGACAGGCTTTGCGTGATGATGCCGTCCAGCACCCTCGGGTCGCGCGCGGTGCTCTCCAGCATCCAGAAGCGGCGGTAGCGCTGCGTGACCGCCATCAGCGACGGCCGGCGCGTGCCCCAGAACTTGGCGAACCACGCATAGGCCGACCACGAACCAAAAAAGGCTGCCAGCGCGAGCCAGTCCGCCCAGGGCAACAAGCCGAATATTTTCATGGCGCGATGGTAGCAAGCTGCGCGTGCATGGCGTATGGCGCCAGGCCGCCGCGCGTTCAGCCGGCCAGAAAGCGCCGCTCGGGCAGTGGAATGGACTCGGTTTCGCCCGGCACCTGACCCATGCCGGCGTCTGCGCGCAGGGCCTCCCAATCACTGGCGGCCTGCACGATGCGGTCCTTGCGGCTGGAGACAAAATTCCACCAGATGTGGCGTGGTCCGTCCAGCGGGTCGCCGCCGATCACCATCATGCGGGTGGCCGCGCCGGCGGTAACGCTGGCGGTGGCGCCCTCTTGCAGCAGCCCCAGGGTGTGGGCTGCCACGGTGGCACCGTCCACCGCCACGTCGCCATCGACCGCGTACAGCGCGCGCTCTCGCGCCAGCGGGGGCAGCGTGAACTGGCCACCCGCCGGTAGCTGGATGTCCAGGTACAGCGTGGGTGCAAAGGTGGCCACGGGCGACTGCACACCAAAGGCGGCGCCAATCAGCACGCGCACGGTAGCGTCGCCCGCCCGCAACTGCGGGATCGCTGCTGCCGGCGTGTGCACAAAGCTGGGCTCGGTTTCTTCATGGGCCTGCGGCAGCGCCGCCCAGAGCTGGATGCCGTGGTTGCGGTAGCGTGTGCCGCGCAACGCGTCGGGCTTGCGCTCGGAATGCACGATGCCTCGGCCCGCCGTCATCCAGTTGATGGCGCCGGGCTCGATCACCTGGGTGTAGCCCAGGTTGTCGCGGTGGGTGATGGCGCCGTCAAACAGGTAGGTAACGGTGGCCAGTCCGATGTGCGGATGCGGCCGCACATCGTGGCCGGACTCCGGCTCCACCGTGACGGGACCGAAGTGGTCAAAGAACAGGAACGGGCCGACCGACTGGCGGCGCGCAGCCGGCAGCAGGCGCCGCACGGTGAAGCCGCCGCCCAGATCCTTGTCATGGGCCGTCAGCGTCAGGGTGATGGTCATCGCCTTGCCCCGCTGGCGGAGTGGCCCGTGTTCCCGATGCGTGTGCGTTCAATCAACATGCCTGGCTCCTGGTGGATCGCCAAGCCGGAAGCCTATCAGCCCGCAAACCGCGCCGCAACCGCCGCCACGCGCTTGCCGAACAGGCGCGCGGTGTCCAGGTCGCCCTTGGACATATCGGCCGCGCCGGCGTCCGACGGCGACTGCGCCATCGCGCCGCTGTATGACACCAGGTTGTTGATGTCGTTGCGCGTAGCCGCCTTGGTGTTGCTGGGCATCAGGCCCTGGCTGACCCAGATCATCGAGTGCTGCATGGCCAGGCCGAACAGCGCGTTCAGCGTGCCGGCTTTGTCGCCGTTCAGACCAGCGCTGTTGGTGAAGCCGGCCGCCAGCTTGTCTTTCCAGCCCTGGGTGTACCAGACCTTGGACGACGCGTCGGCGAACTTCTTGAACTGCCAGCTCATGCTGGCCATGTAAGTCGGCGAGCCGAAGATGATGGCGTGGGCAGCGGCCAGCGTCTCCCAGCCGCCTTCGGGCAGGTTGCCGTCGGCATCGATGGCCAGCAACTGGGCGCCAGCGCCCTCGGCCACCACCTGCGCCATGCGCTGGGTATGCCCGTAGCCCGAGTGGTAGACCACCACAACATTAGCCATGTCGAAAACTCCTGTGTGACATCAAGTGAACAACAAGCATTTCTCGTCAACGCGCCGATCAGGCAGCGCCACGCTTGGCATCCACGCTCCAGGCGCCGGCGCCCCAGGCTGCCAGCGTCAGCAGGCCACCGATGACGGCAATGTTCTTGAAGAACATCAGTTGCTGCATCATCACCTGCTCGGGCGGCATGGCCCAGAAGTTGTGGAACACGACCGTGGCCACCAGCGTGAAGAACGCCAGCACCAGCGCGGCCCAGCGGGTGCCGAAGCCGGCAATCAGCGCGATGGCGCCGCCCACCTCGATCACGATCGCTGCGGCCGCGGCGGCTTGCGCCATCGGCATGCCCTTGGAGGCGATGTAGCCCGCGGTGCCCGCAAAGCCGGTGATCTTGCTGAGGCCGGCCGGCAGGAACAGCAGCGCCAGCAGCAGGCGGCCAACGAGGCTCAGAGGGTTCTGGAGAGATGCAAACATGGTACTTCCTTGGAGTGGTTAAAAAAATGAATCAGGCGGCGAGGTCGAACACCAGCACTTCGGCGGCTTTGCCGTGGGCCAGTTCGACCTGCTGCTCGCGGTCGATGAGCGCTGCGTCGCCCGCGGTCAGTGGCGTGCCGTTGACCTGCAACTCGCCGCGCACCACGTGCACATAAGCCTTGTGATCGGGCGCGAGCGGCAGCGTGGCAGCCTCGGCGCCGTCAAACAGACCGGCGTACAGCGCCGCGTCGGCGTGGATGGTGACCGAGCCCGTGGCGCCGTCCGGTGACGCGACCAGGCGCAGCGCGCCCCGCTTGTCGGCTTCGTCAAAGGTTTTCTGCTCATAGCTGGCCGGAATGCCGGTAACGTTGGGCTGGATCCAGATCTGCAGAAAGTGCGTGGTCTGGTCCCTGGCGTGGTTGAACTCGCTGTGCTGCACGCCGGTGCCCGCGCTCATGCGCTGCACATCGCCCGGCGGAATCGCCTTGACATTGCCCATGGTGTCCTTGTGCGCGAGCTCGCCCGACAGCACATAGCTGATGATTTCCATGTCGCGGTGGCCGTGCGTGCCAAAGCCGGTGCCCGGCGCGATGCGGTCTTCGTTGATCACGCGCAGGTTGCCAAACCCCATGTGCTGCGGGTCGTAGTAGTCGGCAAACGAAAAGCTGTGAAACGACTTCAGCCAGCCGTGGTCGGCATAGCCCCGGTCTTGTGATTTGCGTACGGTCAGCATCTGTTTCTCCTTCGTGCGGCACCCTGATGGGAGCACCACTGAACTGTAGGCCGCAAGCCAGGCTTCACTGTCCTCCACATTTGATGGCATCATTCAAAAATATTGAACTATTGAGCCGTTTCAATGCAAACTCCACGTGATGTGCTGACGCCCGATGCGCTGGGCATGCTGCAGGCCATTGCGCAGGCCGGCAGTTTTGCGGCTGCCGCGCGCGAACTCGGCCTGGTGCCCAGCGCGCTGACCTACCGGGTGCGTCAGATCGAGGACGCGCTCGATGTGCTGCTGTTTGACCGCAGTTCGCGCCAGGCTCGGCTGACCGCCGCCGGCGACGAGCTGATCCGCGAGGGCAACCGGCTGCTGCGCGACATCGACGCCGTGGCCAACCGCGTCAAGCGCGTGGCCACCGGCTGGGAATCGCAGCTCACCCTGTCGGTGGACAGCATCATCTCGCGCACCACCGTGCTGGAACTGTGCGAGGCGTTCTTTGCCTTGAAGCCTCCCACCCGGGTCAGGCTGCGGGATGAAACACTCTCGGGCACGCTGGAGGCCCTCATCTCCGGCCAGGCGGATCTGGCGCTGGGCGTGGTGCCGTCCGCCGCTGCTGCCGAGAACAGCATCCATGCTCGACCGTTGGGCACGGTGGCTTTCGTCTATGCCGTAGCGCCGCACCACCCGCTGGCCTCGGCGCCCGAGCCACTGACGGACGCGGTGCTGCAGCATTACCGGGCGGTGGCGGTGGCGGACTCGGTGCAACGCGGCGGCGGCGTCACGATTGGGCTCCTGGGCGGGCAGGACGTGTTCACGGTGCCCTCAATGACCGCCAAGCTTGAAGTGCAGCTGCGCGGGCTGGGCGGCGGCTTTCTGCCCGAACCACTGGCTCGCCCGCACATTGAGGCCGGCCATCTGGTGGTGCGCCGCGTGCAGCGCCCCACGCGCATGGTCAGCGTGAGTTACGCCTGGCGCGCCAGCGACCCGTCTGGCGAGCCCGTCGGGCGTGCGCTGCAATGGTGGCTGCAGCAGCTGAAACTGCCCCACACCCGCGCCGCGCTGCTGGAGCGCCTGCACACCGTGTAGAGTAGGAGGCACGCCCCTACAACCCCCCGCCACACAGAACAAGAGTTGCCCCATGCCCCGAACACCTTCCCGCACCGCTCCCCGAACCCCGCCCCGAACCCCGCTCCAAACGTCAACCGCCGCCGCGCTGCCCGGGCGCCCCGCTGCTTCGCCCCGGCACATCGCCATCGTCGGCGCCGGCATCGCGGGCATCGCCTGCGCGCGCACGCTGGTGCAGGCCGGGCACCGGGTGACGGTGTTCGACAAAAGCCGTGGCGTGGGTGGCCGCATGGCCACGCGCAGCACGCCGTTTGGTGGCTTCGACCACGGCGCCCAGTACTTCACCGTGCGCGACGAGCAGCTGGCCCGCGCGCTGGCAACCGCACCCCGCATTTGCAAGCCCTGGAGCGCCAACGCCGTGCGCGTGCTCGACTCGCATGGCCGCACGATTGAAGCGGCCTTGCCCGCGCGAGAGGCGCACTGGGTGGCCGCGCCCGGCATGAACGCGCTGGCGCGCCACTGGGCGCAGCCGCTGGTGGCGGCCGGTGCGCTGGAAATGGAAACGCAGGTCACGCGCATCGAACGCGACGCGCTGAACCCCCAGCGCTGGCAACTGCGCAGCACCGGCCGCGCCACGCCGCTGGGCGAAGAGCAGCATGTGTACGGCGGCTTCGATGCGGTGCTGCTGGCCGTGCCGCACCCGCAGGCGCAGGCGCTGCTGCAGGCATCGGCCTTGGCACCGAAGCTGGTCAAGGCGGTGGGCAAGGTTCGCGTGGCGCCCTGCTGGACGCTGATGCTGGCCTTCCCGCAGGCCAACCAGCCGAGCCTGAGCCACCTGGGGCCGCAATGGAACGCCGCGCGCAGCACGCACCACCGCATCGCGTGGCTCGCGCGCGAGTCGTCCAAGCCCGGCCGCGAACCGATCGAGCGCTGGACCATCCAGGCCAGCGCCGAATGGTCCGAGGAACACCTGGAAGACGACCCGCAACGCATCCAGGCCAAGCTGCTGCGCGCGTTTGCCGAAGTCACCGGCATCCGCACCGAACCCGCCCACGCCGTGGCCCACCGCTGGCGCTACGCCAAGACCACGGTACCGCTCGGCCGCAGCCACCTGTGGGACGCAGCCAGCCAGATCGGCCTGTGCGGCGACTGGTGCCTGGGTCACCGCGTGGAAGACGCGTTCGTGTCGGGGCTGTCGCTGGCGCTTGACATGGTGTGAGGCCACAGGCGTGGGGGTCACAGCCTACAGCGGTCGATTTGCGCCCTCACCCACCGGGCCGTTGCACGCCGGCTCGCTGGTGGCGGCACTGGCGAGCTGGCTGGATGCACGGGCGCACGGCGGGCGCTGGCTGGTGCGCATCGAAGACGTGGACGAGCCGCGCTGCGTGCCGGGTACCGACCAGATCATCCTGCAGCAACTGGCCGCCTGCGGCTTGCTGCCCGACGAGCCGCCTGTCTGGCAATCGCAGCGCGGCGCGCTCTACCAGCGCGCGCTCGACCAGTTGGTGGCGCAACATCGGGCCTACCCCTGCGCCTGCTCGCGCCGGGACATTGACCAGGCGCTGGCGCGGCTGGGCACCCCGCGCACGCGCAACGCCGAGCAGGTGTACCCCGGTACCTGCCGCGACGGATTGCAGGGGCGGCCGGCGCGCGCCTGGCGGCTGAGAACCGGTTTTTTGGATCGATATACGCCTGTTGTCCGCTCCGGTAGGTCATTTGTTGCTTCTAATTTAATAGCATACGAATCTGTACGCTGGCACGACCGACGCCTGGGCGACCGGCAGCAGGACGTGGCGGCCGAGGTCGGCGACTTTGTGCTGCGGCGCGCCGATGGCTACTTTGCCTACCAGCTGGCCGTGGTGGTGGACGACGCCGATCAGGGCATCACCGACGTGGTGCGCGGCGAAGACCTGGCCGACAACACGCCGCGCCAGATGCTGCTGCAACGCGCCCTGGGCGTGGCCTCGCCGCGCTACCTGCACACGCCGCTGGTGCTCGGGGCCAACGGCGAAAAACTCTCCAAGCAAAACGGCGCGCAGGCTCTTGATGTGCACGACACGCCGGCGGCACTGGCCGCGCTGCACGCC
>JANOBJ010000316.1:0-1785 GCA_031411575.1 Betaproteobacteria bacterium
TTTTCAAGGAGACTTTCATGAAGTTACGCAAGCTTGTTCTCGCTGCGGCCCTGGTGGCTTCCGGGGCCTCCTCGGTGCTGGTCGCGCCCAGCGCCCATGCCCAGGCCAAAGAGCAGTTCTTCCCGTCACTGGTGTACCGCACCGGCGCCTACGCCCCCAACGGCGTGCCGTTTGCCAACGGCTATGCCGACTACATGAAGCTGGTCAACGCCAAGGGCGGCATCAATGGCGTCAAGACGCTGGTTGAAGAGTGCGAAACCGGCTACGCCACCGACCGCGGCGTGGAGTGCTATGAACGCCTCAAGGGCAAGAACGGTGGCGCCACCGTGTTCCAGCCCCTGTCCACCGGCATCACCTTTGCACTGACCGAAAAAGCCCCTGGCGACAAGATTCCGCTGATCACCGCCGGCTACGGCCGCAGCGAGTCGGCTGACGGCGGCGTGTTCAAGTGGAACTTCCCGCTGGCCGGCACCTACTGGGTGGCGGCTGACGTGCTGATCCAGCACATCGCCAAGAAAGAAGGTGGCTACGACAAGCTCAAGGGCAAGAAAATCGCGCTGGTCTACCACGACAGCCCGTACGGCAAAGAGCCAATCCCGCTGCTGCAGGAACGCGCCAAGATGCATGGCTTTGAGCTGAGCCTGCTGCCTGTCACGCACCCCGGTGTGGAGCAGAAAGCCACCTGGCTGCAGATCCGCCAGAACCGGCCTGACTACGTGCTGAACTGGGGCTGGGGCGTGATGAATTCCACCGCGCTGAAAGAAGCCCAGGCCACCGGCTACCCGCGCGAGAAGATGTACGGCGTCTGGTGGGCCGGCGCAGAGCCGGACGTGAAAGACGTGGGCGATGGTGCCAAGGGCTACAACGCGCTGGCCATGCAGCACGGCGCCGAACCGACAGCCGTCGTGGCCCAGGAGATTTTGAAGTTGGTGCACGACAAGGGCCAGGGCGCCGGTCCGAAAGAGGAAGTGGGCCAGGTGCTGTACATGCGCGGCCTGATGTCGGCGATGCTGGCGGTGGAAGGCGTTCGCGCCGCGCAGGAGCGTTTCGGCAAGGGCAAGGTCATGAGTGGCGAGCAGGCGCGCTGGGGCTATGAGAACCTGAACCTCACGCAGGCCAAACTCGACGCCCTGGGCTTCAAGGGCGTGATGCGCCCGATCTCCACCAGCTGCCAGGACCACATGGGCGCCTCGTGGGCCCGCGTGCACACCTGGGACGGCAAGAAGTGGAACTTCACCTCCGACTGGCTGCAAGGCGATGAGCAGATCATCAAGCCCATGGTGAAGGCTGCCGCCGAAAAGTATGGCGCCGAGAAGAAGATCCCCCGGCGCACGGGCGAGGACTGCCAGTCCTGACCCACCCCCGACGCGCTGCGCGCGACCCCCTCAAGGGGGCGACACCAGCGGCCCGGCCAAGCCGGTTCCGCGGTGTCCCTTGATTGGGTCACGCGTAGCGCAGCGGATCTCTGCGGCTGTTGGTACAGCCGCCATTCGAAAGTCCCGTTTGCGGGTCTTTCGAATGGCTCCCAGACACACACCATGACCACACCCAACATTGTTCTCAACGTCAACGGCATCGAGGTCATCTACAACCACGTGATCCTGGTGCTCAAAGGGGTGTCGCTGCAGGTGCCCGAGCAGGGCATCGTGGCCATCCTGGGCGGCAACGGCGCGGGCAAGACCACCACGCTGCGGGCCGTATCCAACCTGCTCAAGGGCGAGCGGGGCGCGGTGACCAAGGGCTCGATAGAGCTGCGCGGCGAGCGCATCGTAAACCTCTCCCCAG
>JANOBJ010000317.1:0-15925 GCA_031411575.1 Betaproteobacteria bacterium
GTCCTGCTGACGGGCACCATGGCCGGATTTGCCGATATTTTTAACGCCCGCACCCTCAACTGGCTCGGCCTGATCACCAGGAAGCCCATCACCGAAGACTACGTGCCCCTGATCCCCTGGCTGGGCGTGATGTGGTGGGGCCTAGCCGCCGGGCAGTGGTTGCTGCAGCGCCCGCCCGGTTGGCTGACCGCCCCGCTACCGAGGGCCGCCCCGCTCGCCTGGCTCGGCCGCTGGTCGCTGAGTTACTACATGGTTCACCAGCCGGTGATGATCGGGGTGCTGATGGCCTCGGCTGCTGTGGCGAGGTAGGGCCGGGCAAGCTGCTTGAGGGTGTTTTTTGGCATCAAAACACCAATGAGTCCGCACCGGATGGCCATAGTCTGCTACGACTAATATAGCAACCTGCCGGGATGGGTTTCACGCGCACTTCAAATACGAGAACTCACATAAAAAAACGCGGGCAAGCCCGCGTTTTTATTGAGTTTTCAGATGCTCACTCAATCTTGGCGGTGGCGCGCAGATCGTCCTGGAACTTGGCGAGTTTTTGCTGTTGCAGTTGCTGGGCAATCTGGGGTTTCACCTCGTCAAACTTGGGCAGCTGGGCTTCGCGCACGTCGTCCAGCCGGATGATGTGGAAGCCGAACTGGCTTTTGACCGGGGCGTCGGTCAGCTGTCCCTTGTTGAGCTTGACCATGGCGTCGGAGAATTCTTTCACGTAGCTGCCGGCGTTGGCCCAATCCAGGTCGCCGCCATTGGCGCCGGAGCCCGGGTCTTTGGACTGCTTCTTGGCGATGTCGTCGAACTTGCCGCCTTTTTTCAGCGACACGATGATGGCCTTGGCGTCGTCTTCCTTCTCGACCAGGATGTGGCGGGCGCGGTATTCCTTGCCGCCGTTGGCCGCTGCAAACTTGTCGTATTCGGCCTTGATATCGGCATCCGTCACGGGGTTTTTCTTCTGGAAATCGGCGAACAGTTCGCGGATCAGCAGGGTCTGGCGGGCCAGCTCCATCTGGGTCTTGTAGTCGTCGGTGGCGTCCAGGCCGCGCTTTTGCGCTTCCTGCATGAAGATTTCGCGGGCGATGATTTCGTCTTTCAGCTGGCCCTGCATTTCAGGCGTGACCGGGCGGCCCGATTTGGACAGCTGGGCGGCCAGTGCGTCCACGCGCGCCTTGGGCACGGCCTTGCCGTTGACGATGGCCACGTTCTGCGCGGCGGCGGGCAGCGCCAGCGCGCCCGCGAGTACCGTGGCAAGGCCGGCGGTCGTGAGTGTGCTGATCAGGTGCTTTTTCATGCTATTTACCTCGGATGTCGTTGTGTACGGGGCGCGGAGCGCTACTGAAACAATAGCGTGCGCAGTGCGGATGAACAGATGCTTGGGGCTGGTCCGGACGGGGTGAATCAAACGATTTCAATGGCGATGGCGTGAACGCCTGCGTCAATGAAATCCTGCAGGGCATCATACACAAGGCGATGCTTCGCCACGCGTGAATGGCCGGTAAACAAAGGTGAGGAGATGCGCACCCGAAAGTGCGTGCCAAAGCCCTCGGGGCCGGCGCCGGAATGGCCCGCATGCGCGGCGCTTTCGTCGATCACCTCCAGCTGGGCGGGCTGCAGCCGCTCGCGCAGCCGGGCCTCCAGGTGGCGGGCGGTGGGGGGCAGGGTGGGGGTTGATGTCGTCATGGGGGTGGGGCTCATCGCATTGCGTTCAGGCGCCGGGGCCGTTGGCCGATGAATCGCCCGGCTCGGTCTTCAGGTAGCGCGAGATGTAGAGCCCCTGGCCGACGATGAACAGCAGCGGAAAGGCGTAGCCCCAGAGCTTGAAATTGACCCAGGTTTCGGTGCTGTAGTAGGCCGCCACATAGGCGTTGGTGGCCGCCATGAAGGCGCAGTAGCCGATCCAGGCAACATTCAGCCGCGTCCACACGCCCTCGGGCAGCGTCAGCTGGCTGCTCAGCAGGATTTTCAGGAAGTTCTTGCGCAGCACCCACAGCGCCACGGCCAGGGCGATGGCCATCGCGGTGTACAGCACGGTGGGCTTCCACTTGATGAACCGCTCGTCGTGCAGCGCCAGCGTGAGCGTGCCAAACAGCAGGATCAGCACCAGCGTGACCTTGTGCATGGTCTGCAGCTTGCGGTCGATCAGGTAGATCAGGCCCATCTGCAGCACGGTGGCCGCCATCAGCACGCCTGTGGCGGTGTAGATGTCGCCAAACTTGTAGGCGCCAAAGAACAGCAGGATGGGGAAGAAGTCGAGCAGGAGTTTCATCAAGGGGGCGGGCAGGGGAAAGACAGGTGACAGGCGGGCTACAAGCGTGTTATTCGGGCTTGAAATCCAGCGAGGCCGAGTTCATGCAATAGCGCAGGCCGGTGGGCGCCGGTCCGTCCTCGAACACATGGCCCAGGTGCGCGCCGCAGTCTGAGCAATGCACCTCAGTGCGCTTCATCCAGAGCAGGCCGTCGACCTTGGTTTCGACCGCATCGGCGCTGATCGGCTGGAAATAGCTGGGCCAGCCGGTGCCCGAATCGTACTTGGTGGACGAATCAAACAGCGGCTTGCCGCAGCAGATGCAGGCGTAGGTGCCTTTGTCCTTGGTTTCGGCGTATTTGCCGCTGAAGGCGCGCTCGGTGGCTTCGTGGCGCGTCACGTCAAACGCCATCGGCTCGGCGCCCTTGTCGCGCAGCAGGGCTTTCCATTCAGCGTCGGTTTTCTCGATTTTTACGGTCATGGTGGTCACTCAGCAATGAAACGTATGCGGTTGAACATGGGTTTGCGTACAGCAGCAGGCGCGGGTCAGCGTCATGACGAGCAGCTGATCTCGATGCCCGCCGCCCAATCGGGCGGAAAGCCCGCCAGCGCCTCGTCGTCCGGGTGTTCGTCGAACGGGCTCTGCAGAACTTTCAAGAGCTGTTCGACACCCGAAAAGTCCTTGAGTTTCGCCTGCCGGATGGCCTGCTCACCCAGGTGGTTGCGCAACACGTACTTGGGATTGGTTTTGAGCATCAAATCGGCGTCAGGTCCGCATCCCCTGGTCATAGTTTGCTCTGAATATAATAGCATCCAGGTGTCGAACGCGGCGCGGTCGGGGAACAGGTCGCGCACCGGGTCGGCGGCCTGGCTGTCGTGCGCGCGGCGGGCGGCCCACTGGCTCAGGCGGCGCCAGAAGATCGTGGTGTCCACGCGGTTGACGGCCATCAGTTTCAGGATGCCATCGATCAGTTCACGGTCGGCGGGCTGGGTTTCCGGGGTGGCTGCTGTGATCCCCAGCTTGGCGCGCATCCGGTCTTCCAGCGCGGCCGGAAAGACGGTTTTGTACGACTCCAATGCCGCCAGCGCCAGCTCCTGGTCGTCAATCAGCGGCAGCAGGGCCTGGCCCAGGCAGAACAGGTTCCAGTAGGCGACGTTGGGCTGCTTGTTGTAGGCGTAGCGGCCCTGGTTGTCCGAGTGGTTGCACACATGGGCGGGGTTGAACGCATCCAGAAACTGGAACGGGCCGTAATCGATCGTCAGGCCCAGGATGCTCATGTTGTCGGTGTTCATCACGCCATGGCAAAACCCGACAGCCTGCCACTGCGCCACCATGCGCGCGGTGCGTTCGCTCACCGCTTCCAGCAGCGCGGCGTACGGGTTGCCGCCCAGCCGGTCTGGGCTGCGGCACTCGGGGTAGTGACGGTCGATCACGTGGTCGGCCAGCTGGCGCAGCAGGGCGTGCTGGTCGGTGTGCGCAAAATGCTCGATGTGCCCAAAGCGGATGAAGCTCGGCGACTGGCGGGTCACCACGGCCGCGGTTTCCAGCTCTTCACGGCGCACTGGGGCGTCGGAGCCGGTGACGCACAGCGCGCGCGCGGTCGGGATGCCCAAGCCGTGCATGGCTTCGCTGCACAAAAATTCGCGGATGCTGGAGCGCAGCACGGCGCGCCCATCGCCCATGCGCGAGTAGGGCGTGAGGCCCGCCCCCTTGAGCTGCACCTCCCAGCCGGTGCCATCGGGCGCCACGATCTCGCCCAGCAGGATGGCGCGGCCGTCGCCCAGCTGCCCGGCCCACACGCCAAACTGGTGGCCGCTGTACACGCTGGCCAGCGGCTGCGTGCCCGCGATGCCAAGGTTGCCGGTAAAGGCGTCCAGTCCGGCGGCGTTGTGCAGCCACTGCGCTTCCAGGCCCAGCTCCTGCGCCAAGGCGCGGCTCTGCCCGACCCAGTAGGGCGAACGCAGCGGCTGCGGTTGCAGCCGGGTGTAAAACTCGGGGCCGAGATCGGCGAAGGCGTGGCGCCAGGGCACGCCCAGGTCCAGTTCCAGCGCCGCGTCGAGGGGCATATCCATGCTGCAATTGTCCCGCAGATGAGCCTGCGGCGGCGATTTGAGGACAATCCCCAGTTTTGCGGTCTGGCGACTGGTCCATACTCGCCACCCACGGGCAGCCCCAAGCCGCTTGACCCCCCACCGGAATGCCAACAGGAGACCTCCCATGCTGGGATTGATGCAGAACCAACCGCTTTTGATTTCGTCGCTGATCGACTTTGCCGATCGCCACCACGGCGACGCCGAAATCGTCTCGCGCCGGGTCGAAGGCGACATCCACCGTTACACCTGGAGCGGTGTGGCCACCCGCGCGCGGCTGGGGGCCAACGCGCTCGATGGCCTGAAGCTGGCGCACGGCGACCGGGTGGCAACGCTGGCCTGGAACGGCTACCGGCACCTGGAGCTGTACTTTGGCGTGAGCGGCTCGGGCCGCGTGCTGCATACCCTGAACCCGCGCCTGCACCCCGAGCAGATCGCCTGGATCGCCAACCACGCCGAGGACCAGGTGCTGTGCTTTGACATGAGCTTTCTGCCGATCATCCTAGCGGTGCACACCAAGTGCACCACCGTGCGGCACTGGGTGGCCCTGTGCGACGCCGACAAGTTGCCGGCGGATTCCGGCATTCCCGGCCTGGTCAGCTACGAAGCCTGGATCGGCAAACAGCCGACCACCTACGCGTGGCCGACGTTTGACGAAAACTCGGCCTCCAGCATGTGCTACACCAGCGGCACCACGGGCAACCCCAAGGCGGCGCTGTACAGCCACCGCTCGACCATCCTGCACGCCTACGCGGCGGCGCTGCCCGACGTGATGTGCCTGAGCGCCCGCGATTCGGTGCTGCCCGTGGTGCCGATGTTCCACGTCAATGCCTGGGGCATCCCGTACTCGGCTGCGCTGACGGGCTGCAAGCTGGTGTTCCCGGGCCCGGCACTCGACGGCAAATCGGTTTACGAGCTGATGGAGGCCGAAAAGGTGAGTTATGCGGCCGGCGTGCCCACCGTTTGGCAGATGCTGCTTACCCACATGAAACCTGAGGGCTTGCGCTTCTCGACCCTCAAACGCACGGTGATCGGCGGCTCGGCTTGCCCGCCCGCCATGATCACCGCCTTCAACGACGAGTACGGCGTGGAGGTGCTGCACGCCTGGGGCATGACCGAGATGAGCCCGCTGGGCACCCTGTGCACGCTCAAGAACAAGCACCTGGGCCTGTCGGCCGAAGAAAAGCTGAAGATCCGCCTGAAGCAGGGCCGGGCCATCTACGGCGTAGACATGAAGATCGTGGCCGAAGACGGCCACGAACTGCCACACGACGGCAAGGCGTTTGGCGACCTGCATGTCAAGGGCCCGTGGATCGTGCGCGAGTATTTCAAGGGCGAGGGCGGCGATCCGCTGGTGGATGGCTGGTTCCCCACCGGCGACGTCGCCACCATTGACCCTGATGGCTACATGCAGATTACCGACCGCAGCAAGGACGTGATCAAGTCGGGCGGCGAGTGGATCAGTTCGATCGACATCGAGAACATCGCTGTGGCGCACCCCGCCGTGCTGATGGCAGCCTGCATTGGCGTGCGGCACCCCAAGTGGGACGAGCGACCGATCATTGCGGTCGTCAAGCGCCCGGGGGCTCAGGTCACCGCGGCCGATCTGATCAAGTTCTACGAGGGGAAGACCGCCAAATGGCAGATTCCCGACGACGTGGTGTTTGTGGACGCGATTCCACTCGGCGCGACCGGCAAGATGCTCAAAACCCGATTGCGCGAGCAACTGAAGGACTACCGCCTGCCCAACACCTGACAGGAGCGCGCCGCCGGGTCACGGTGCGTGCAGTCACCTGCGCGATAGTGATTGGGACAATCCCTGAGCGTTGCGGCGCACAAAACTTGTACCCTCGACCGCTGGTCAGATATGCCGTTCACAAGGAGCTATTTCATGAATTTCGCAATCAAGCAAGTGGTGGTGGGTGCGTTGGTGGTGTGCGCGGGTACTGCCTTCGCCCAGAAGGGCGAGACCGTCAAGATCGCCCACATCGACCCATTCTCGGGCCCGTTTGCCAACGTTGGCCAGAACCAGCTCAAGAGCTGGCAGTTTGTCGCCGAGCGCCTGGGCGGCCCCAAGAACCCGGCCGGCGTCAAGTTTGAAATCGTCGGTTTCGACAACAAAGGCTCGCCGCAGGAAAGCCTGAACGCGTTGAAGGCCGCGATTGACCAGGGCTTCCGCTACGTCACGCAGGGCAATGGCTCGGGCGCGGCTGCCGCCATCTCGGACGCAGTGACCAAGCACAACGAACGCAACCCCGGCAAGGAAGTGGTCTACATCAACTACGCGGCCGTTGACCCCGCGCTCACCAACGAGCGCTGCAGCTTCTGGCACTTCCGCCTGGACGCCGACACCTCCATGAAGATGGAAGCACTCACTAGCTACATGAAGGACGAAGCCAAGGTCAAGAACGTCTACCTGATCAACCAGAACTACGCGCACGGCCAGCAGGTCGCCAAGTACTTCAAGGAAGGCATGGCCCGCAAGCGGCCCGACGTGAAGATCGTGGGCGACGAGCTGCACCCGCTCGGACAGGTGAAAGACTTTGCTCCCTATGTGGCCAAGATCAAGGCTGCTGGCGCCGACACCATCGTCACCGGCAACTGGGGCACCGACATGACACTGCTGGTCAAGGCGCTCAACGATGCCGGCATGACCGTGCCGCTGTACGCCTACTACGCCGGCGTGACGGGCACGCCGACGGCGCTGGCCCAGGGCAAGGACATGAACGTGAGCCAGGTGGCCATCAGTCATTCCAACTTCACGGGTGAGCTGCGCGACCTGCGCAATGAGTTCAAGAAGAAGTTCAACGACGACTACTACACCTTCCAGACCTACCTGGGCATTGCGATGCTGTCGCAAGGCATGGCCAATGCCAAGAGCACCGATCCGCTGAAGGTGGCCACGGCCATGGAGGGCATGACGTTCAAGGGCATCAGCGGTGAAGCCCAGATGCGCAAGGCCGATCACCAGCTGCAGCAGCACATGTACATCAGCAAGTGGGTCAAGGCGACCGCCAAGGATCCGTACAGCGAAGAAAACACCGGCTACAACTTTGCGGTGGTCAAGCAGATGGAGCCCTATGTGGCGTCCACGCCCACGTCCTGCCAGATGAAGCGTCCTTCCTGACGCGGGACTGCGAAACGGCAGCCATCTGCGCGAGGCCCGACGACCCATCGGGCCTTTTTTCTTCCTGTCCTGATCTGTACCTGCAATGACCCTTGAGTTTTTTGCGATCTCCATGCTGAACGGGCTCAGCTACGGCTTGCTGCTGTTCATGCTGAGTTCGGGCCTGACGCTGATCTTCAGCATGATGGGCGTGCTCAATTTCGCGCACGCCAGCTTCTACATGCTGGGCGCGTACTTCGCCTACACCACCACCAGCCTGCTGGGGTTCTGGGCGGCGTTGTTCGTGGCGCCGGTGCTCGTCGGGCTGATGGGCGCGGGGTTCGAAAAGTATTTCCTGCGCCGGGTACACAAGTTTGGCCATGTGCCGGAATTGCTGATCACCTTCGGCCTGAGTTACGTGCTGGTCGAACTGGTGCAACTGGTCTGGGGCCGCGGACCGGCCGACTACCGTGTGCCCGCCGCGCTGGATGGCCCGCTGTTCACGCTGTTTGGCACCCAGTTCCCGATGTACCGGGGCTTCATGATGCTGGTGGCGATCCTGATGCTGATCGCGGTGTGGCTGTTGCTCACGCGCACGCGCATCGGCCTGGTGATTCAGGCAGCGCTCACACACCCCGAGACGGTGGAGGCGCTGGGGCACAACGTCCCGCGCGTTTTCATGCTGGTGTTCGGCGGGGGCGCCGCGCTGGCGGGGCTGGCGGGCGTCATCGGTGGCAATGCCTTTGTGACGGAACCCGGTATGGCCGCGACGGTCGGGTCGGTCATCTTTGTGGTTGTCGTCGTGGGCGGGATGGGGTCGCTGTCGGGCGCCTTTGTGGCTTCGCTCCTGATCGGCGTCATCCAGACGTTTGCGGTCGGCATCGACAGCTCGCTGATGGGCGCCTTTAGCGCGGTCGGCTTGCCCGTCACGGCCGACACCTTCGGCTACGCCCTGTGGAAACTCAAGATCAGCCAGATCGCGCCGATCCTGCCGTATATGTTTCTGGTGCTGATACTGATCTTCCGGCCCAAGGGTCTTCTCGGCACGCGGGAGGGCTGAACCATGAGCAAGACTTATTACCAGTTTCGGCCCTTCAACATCGGGCGCTGGGTCATCTGGTCGCTGTTTGCGTTGGTGCTACTGGTGGCGCCACTCGTCTTCACCAGTTCGCTGAACCAGACGATGCTGTCGCAGATGGGTATCGCCATCATCGTCTGCCTGAGCTACAACATGCTGCTGGGGCACGGCGGCATGCTGAGCTTCGGCCATGCGGTGTACTCGGGGCTTGGTTCATTCCTGGCCATTCACGCGCTGAACCAGTGGAGCGCGGGGCAGGCGTGGCTGCCGGTCAGCCTCGTTCCGTTGATTGGCGGGCTGAGCGGCATGTTCTTCGCCGTCCTGTTTGGCTGGGTGACCACCAAGAAATCAGGCACCCCGTTTGCCATGATCACGCTGGGCATGGGAGAGCTGGTGTGGGCCATGTCGCTGATGTTCCCGGAGTTTTTCGGGGGCGAGGGCGGCATCAACGGCAACCGCGTCACCGGAGCCAAGCCGCTAGGCATCACCTTCGGGCCGCAAATCCAGCTCTACTACCTGATCGCCATCTACACCTTTATCTGCACGGCACTGATGTTCGCCTTCACGCGCACGCCGCTGGGCCGCATGCTCAATGCGGTGCGCGACAACCCCGAGCGCGTCGAGTTCGTCGGGTACGACACGCAGAAGGTTCGCTACATCGCTTTCATCATCTCGGGTTTCTTCGCCGGCATTTCAGGTGGGCTGGGCGCGCTGAATTTCGAGATCGTGACGTCCGAGGTGGTCGGTGCCGGGCGGTCGGGCGCTTACCTGCTGTTTGTGTTTCTCGGCGGGGCCACATTCTTCTTCGGACCGATCATCGGCGCCATCCTGATGGTGCTGGCGTTTGTACTGCTGAGCGAGCTGACCAAGGCCTGGCTGCTGTACCTGGGCCTGGTTTTCCTGTTCATGGTGATGTATGCGCCGGGCGGCATTGCCAGCCTGATCATGATGAACCTTCGCGTCGCAGCCTTTGGCAAGCTGCGCCAGTTGTGGGTCAGCTATCTGGCGCTGGCGGTCACCGCGCTGATCGTGCTGGTGGGTGCGGCGGCGATGATCGAGATGGTCTACCACCTGCAACTCAACTCCGCTCTCGGGAATGAACTCACCTTCATGGGCGCCAAGCTCGATGCCAAGGGGCTGAACAGCTGGTTTGGTGCGGCGTTTGTCATGCTCACCGGCCTGGGGCTGTTTGAAGTGACTCGCCGCCAGTTCGTGCGCGAATGGGGTGGCATCCAGGAATTCATCGAAAAAGAAATGAAGCGGAGGGAGTCCCTGTGAGCAGTACGACAGAAATGGTCGCCCCGGCAGCAGGCACCCAGCCCACGGTAACTGGCGCGGGCGCATCGGGGTTCGCGCTGGAGCTGAAAGACCTGCGCAAGAGTTTTGGCAAGACGGAAATCATCCGTGGCGCCAACCTGGCGGTGAACTCGGGTGAGCGGGTGGCCATCATCGGGCCCAACGGGGCAGGCAAATCCACGCTCTTCAACCTGATCAGCGGCCGGTTTGAGCCCACCAGTGGTGACGTGCTGCTGAACGGGCAGCGCATCAACGGCAAACGGCCGTTTGAGATCAACCGGCTGGGCCTGTCGCGCAGCTTCCAGATCACCAACATCTTTCCCAAGCTCAGCGTGTTCGAAAATCTGCGCTGCGGGGTGTTGTGGAGCCTGGGCTACAAGTACACGTTCCTGAAATTCCTGGCCGATCTGGACGACGCCAATGATCGCGCGGAACAGCTGATGGAGATGATCAAGCTGGACCGCAAGCGCGATGTGCTGGCCATGAACCTGACCTACGCCGAGCAGCGCGCACTCGAGATCGGCATCACCATAGCGGGCGGCGCCAACGTGATCCTGCTCGATGAGCCCACGGCGGGCATGAGCCGTTCGGAAACCGCGCGGTTCATTCGCTTGATCAAGGACGTGACCGTAGGCAAGACGCTGCTGACCGTGGAGCATGACATGGGCGTGGTGTTTGGCTTGGCCGACCGCATCGCGGTGGTGGTGTATGGCGAAGTGATCGCCTTCGACACACCCGACGCGGTACGTGCCAACCAGCGCGTACAGGAAGCCTATCTCGGTTCATCCGTCGCCGACCAGCAAGCTGGGGGGCACTGAAATGCTCAAGATCAACGACCTCCACGCGTTTTACGGCAAGAGCCACGTGCTGCATGGCGTGCATTTCGAGGTGAATCCGGGCGAGATCGTGGCGCTGCTGGGGCGCAACGGTTCCGGCCGTTCCACCACCGCCAAGGCCATCATGGGCCTGGTGGATTGCCATGGCGACATCCAGTGGAAGGGCCAGCAGATCTCCGGGCACAAGGCCTACGAGGTGGCGCACCTCGGTATCGGCTATGTGCCCGAGAACCGCGACATCTTCCCGGCGCTGACCGTGCACCAGAACCTGCTGCTCGGGCAGAAAGGCTCGGGCAAGGGCAGCCGCTGGTCATTTGACGACATGTACCAGATGTTTCCGCGCCTGAAGGAACGCCAGCACACCGAAGCCGGCGTGCTGTCCGGTGGCGAGCAGCAGATGCTGACGCTGTGCCGCACACTGATGGGCGACCCCGACCTCATCATCATCGACGAGCCCACGGAAGGTCTGGCGCCCAAGATCGTTGAACTGGTCGGCCAATACCTGAAGAAGCTCAAGGACCGCGGCATTTCCGTGCTGCTGATCGAGCAGAAGCTCACCATCGCGATGCAGATTTCCGACCGGGCGCTCGTGATGGGCCATGGCAGCATCGTTTTCCACGGCACGCCTGATTCGCTGCGCGCCGACGCCTACATCCGCAAGGAATGGCTCGAAGTTTGAGTTTGTCCCGGCAGTGACATACGCTAGAGGGAGCGACACCAAAACCCCCTACAATAAAAACGAACGATCGTTCTTTTTTGCCTTACCCCCCCCTCCCATAAGGAAGACCAGCATGACGGCTGAATATGTAGTCCACGGCAATGTCGCCGTAATCACCATGAACAACCCACCCGTCAATGGCCTGGGTTTCTCCACGCGAATGGGCATTGCCGATGGCCTGGCCAAGGCCAACGCTGATTCCGCGGTGCGTGCCATCGTCATTACGGGCGCGGGCAAGGCTTTCTCGGGCGGCGCGGACATCAAGGAGTTCGGCACACCCAACGCCCTGAAAGAGCCCAACCTGCTGAGCGTGATTCTGGCGGTCGAGAATTCCGCCAAGCCGGTCGTTGCCGCCCTGCACAGCGTGGCGATGGGCGGTGGCCTGGAGCTCGCACTGGGTTGCCACTACCGGATCGCGGCGCCTGGCTGCAGCGTGGCATTGCCTGAGGTCAAGATCGGGCTGATTCCCGGCGCAGGCGGTACGCAGCGCCTACCGCGCGTGCTCGGCGTGGAAACCGCACTGAACATGATCGTGAGCGGCGAACCCGTCAAGAGCGAATTGCTGGCCACGTTGCCGGGGCAGAAGCTGTTTGACAAGATGGCGGCGTCGGCCGAAACGCTGGCCGCCGAGGCGCTGGCGTTGGCTAAATCGGTGGCCGACAAGCACGCGGATGGCTCACCGTTGCCGCTGGTGCGCAACCTGCCGTGCAAGCACCCGCTAGGCGATGCCTATTTCCAGTTCTCGCGCAACATGGTCAAGGGGATGTCAAAGAACTTCCCGGCGCCGCTCAAGTGCGTCGATGCGATCGAATCTGCCACCAAGAACAAGTTTGATGCCGGCATGGCGATCGAGCGTGAGATTTTCACCAGTCTCATGTTCACGCCAGAATCCCGCGCGCTGCGCCACATCTTCATGGCCGAGCGCGCAGCCTCCAAGATTCCCGATGTGCCCGAGGACACGCCGCAGCGCACCATCAAATCCGTCGCGGTCATCGGCGCCGGCACCATGGGTGGCGGCATTTCCATGAACTTCCTGAATGCCGGCATCCCGGTGAAGATGCTGGAGATGAAGCAGGAAGCGTTGGATCGTGGCGTGGCCACCATCAAGAAAAATTACGAAGCCCAAGTCAAGAAGGGCAAGCTGAAGGCCGACAAGTACGACCAGCGGATGGCTTTGCTGTCCACCACGCTCGACTACAACGACCTGAAGGACGCCGATATCGTGATCGAGGCGGTGTTCGAGGAAATGGGTGTCAAGGAAGCCGTGTTCAAGAAGCTCGACGAGGTGATGAAGCCCGGTGCCATCCTGGCGTCCAACACCTCCACGCTGGATGTCAACAAAATTGCCAGTTTCACCAAGCGCCCGCAGGACGTGATTGGCACGCACTTCTTCAGCCCGGCCAACGTGATGAAGCTGCTCGAAGTCGTTCGCGGCGAAAAGACGGCCAAGGACGTGCTCGCGACCGTCATGGCGCTCGGCAAGAAGATCAAGAAAACGTCGGTGGTGTCGGGCGTCTGCGACGGCTTCATCGGCAACCGCATGATTGAGCAGTACAGCCGCCAGGCGGGTTTCCTGCTGGAAGAGGGCTGCACCCCCGCACAGGTCGATCGCGCGGTCGAGAAGTTCGGTTTTGCCATGGGCCCCTTCCGCATGGGCGATCTGGCCGGCAACGACATTGGCTGGGCCATCCGCAAGCGCCGCAACCAGGAAAAGCCGGGCATGAAGTACAGCAAGACCGCTGACCTGCTGTGCGAGATGGGCCGCTTTGGCCAGAAAACCGGTGCCGGCTGGTACGACTACCAGGCGGGCAAGCGCGACGCCATCCCGTCTTCCGTGGTGGTCGAGATGATCGAGAAGCACCGCAAGGATTCAGGCATCGCCCCGCGCAAGGTGTCCGACGACGAAATCGTGCAACGGCTGGTGTACGCGCTGGTCAATGAGGCCGCGCACATCCTCGAAGAGGGCATTGCGTCCCGAGCGAGCGACATTGACATGGTGTACCTCACGGGTTACGGCTTTCCGATCCACCGCGGCGGCCCCATGCTGTACGCAGACCAGGTGGGCCTGTTCAACGTGGTGCAGAGCATGAACCGCTTTGCCCAGAACCCACTGGACGATGCCAAGTTCTGGCAGCCCGCGCCCTTGCTGGCGAAGCTGGCGGCCGAAGGCAAAACATTCAACTGAAGGATTAGCCATGACCAACGCTGTAATTGTTTCCACCGCCCGCACGCCCCTGGCCAAGAGCTGGAAAGGCGCCTTCAACATGACGCATGGCGCCACGCTCGGCGGCCACGCCGTGCGGCACGCCATCCAGCGCGCCGGCATCGATGCCGGCGAGGTGGAAGACGTGATCATGGGCTGCGCCAACCCCGAGGGCGCCACTGGCGCCAACATCGCGCGCCAGATCGCGCTGATGGCCGATTGCCCGATCACGGTGTCGGGCGTCACCGTCAACCGTTTTTGCTCGTCGGGCCTGCAGACCATCGCCCTGGCAGCGCAGCGCGTGATTGCCGGCGAAGGCGATGTGTATGTGGCTGGCGGGGTGGAGAGCATTTCGTGCGTGCAGCAGGAGATGAACCAGCACATGCTGGCCGATCCGGCGCTCGCCAAGAAGAAGCCAGAAATTTACTGGAACATGCTGCAGACGGCCGAGCAGGTGGCCAAGCGCTACAACATCGCACGCGACGCGATGGACGAGTACGGCGCCGCCAGCCAGCAAAAAGCCTGTGCGGCGCAGGCGCTCGGCAAGTTCAACGACGAGATCGCGCCGATCACGGTGCTGGCCGGCGTGGCCGACCCCGTCATGGGTCTGCGCACCAAGGAGGTGACCGTCAGCGCCGACGAAGGCCTGCGCGAGGGCACCACCAAGGAGGGCATCAGCACCATCAAGCCGGCGATACCGGGCGGCGTGATCTCGGCCGGCAATGCCAGCCAGTTCTCCGATGGCGCGGGCGCCTGCGTGGTCATGAGCGAAGAACTGGCCAGCAAGCGCGGCCTGAAGCCGCTTGGTCGTTTTCTGGGTTTTGCCGTGGCAGGTTGCGAGCCTGATGAAATGGGGATCGGCCCGGTGTACGCGGTGCCCAAACTGCTCAAGCGCCTGGGCCTCACGGTACAGGATATCGACCTGTGGGAGCTGAATGAAGCCTTTGCCGTGCAAGTGATGTACTGCCGTGACAAGCTGGGCATTCCGGCCGATCGCCTCAACGTGAATGGCGGCGCGATTGCGGTGGGTCACCCCTACGGCGTATCGGGCCAGCGCCTGACTGGCCATGCGCTGATCGAAGGCAAGCGCCGCGGCGCCAAGCGGGTCGCTGTGACGATGTGCATCGGCGGCGGCATGGGCGCAGCGGGCATTTTCGAGGTGCTCTGATCCTGCGGTGACGCCGAGGCACCGGATTCCTCTGGTCAAGGGCTGCAATCTCCTCCGGTTGCGGCCCTTTTTTGATTGAACGCCATGAGTCTTCGTTCCACCCTTGATTTTTTGCTCTACCAGTGGCTCGCCGCCGAGTCGCTGAGCCAGCGTCCGCGCTTTGAGGACCATTCCCGCGAGACCTTCGACGCGGTGCTGGACACCTGCGAGCGCATCGCGCGCGAAAAGTACGCACCGTTCAACCGCACCGTGGACACGCAGGAGCCGCACTTTGATGGCGAGAAAGTCATCCTGCCGCAGTGCACGCACGACGCCCAGAAAGCCTATGCCGAGTCCGGCATGCTCAGCGCCGCGCAGGACTACGACATCGGCGGCATGCAGTTGCCCTATACCGTGGAGGCAGCTGCCAACTCGTTCTTTGCGATGGCCTCGGTCAGCATGGGCTCGGGCTTGCTGACGGTCGGCAACGCCAACCTGCTGATGGTGCACGGCACGGCGCTGCAACGGCAGGTGTTTGCGCTCAACGAGTTCTCGGGCCGCTGGTCGGGCACGATGTGCCTGAGCGAGCCGCAGGCCGGTTCGTCGCTGAGCGACGTGACGACCCGTGCGGTGCCAGACGGCGCCGATGCCCAGAACGACCCGCTGGGCCCGCGCTACCGCCTCAAGGGCAACAAGATGTGGATCTCGGCCGGCGAGCATGAACTGACCGAGAACATCATTCACCTGGTGCTGGCCAAGATTCCGGGCGCCGATGGCAAGCTGATTCCGGGCACCAAGGGGATTTCGCTGTTCATCGTGCCCAAGAAGCTGGTTGGAACGGACGGTCAGCTCACCGGCGAGCGCAATGACATCGCGCTGGCCGGCCTGAACCACAAGCTCGGCCACCGCGGTACGACCAACTGCCTGCTGAACTTCGGCGAGGGCAAGTACCCGGTCCCTTCGACAGGCTCAGGACAGGTCGCGGTCGCAGGCGCCATCGGCTACCTGGTGGGCACGCCGCATGAGGGCCTGCGCTGCATGTTCCACATGATGAACGAGGCGCGCATCGGCATCGGCCTCGCGGCGACGGCGCTGGGCCTGGCGGGCTATTACGCCTCGCTGGAGTATGCGAAGAACCGGCCGCAGGGCAGGCCGGTGGGCCTTCGGCCCACAGTGGGCCAGGACTCGGTGAGCGGCGCAAGCGC
>JANOBJ010000318.1:0-6326 GCA_031411575.1 Betaproteobacteria bacterium
AGATGGCGCGCTTGACCGCCGGCTTGTCCTCGATCTGGACGCCCTTGGCGATCTGCTCGTCCACCAGCTTCTGCAGGTTCACCGAGTCCAGGAAGTCCACCATCTTGGTGTTGAGCGCCGCCCACAGTTCATGGGTCATGCAGCGGTGGCCTTCGCCCAGGCAGTTTTCTTTACCACCGCATTGAGTGGCGTCGATCGGCTCGTCGACCGAGACAATGATGTCGGCTACGGTGATCTCGGACGCCTTGCGGCCGAGCGTGTAGCCGCCACCGGGGCCGCGGGTGGACTCCACCAATTCGTGGCGACGCAATTTTCCGAACAGTTGCTCGAGGTAAGACAGCGAGATCTGCTGGCGCTGGCTGATGGCAGCCAGAGTGACCGGACCGTTATTCTGGCGCAGGGCCAGATCAATCATCGCTGTGACCGCGAAGCGGCCTTTGGTTGTGAGACGCATGGCAAGCTCCTTGAATATGTGGCTTGACTACCGATAAACCGCTTGCACGCCTTGAGCGCATCCAAGCACCGTCTCCACCCTTGTGTCGGTGCTCCATCCCTATGGAGCCCGTCCCGCGAATACGTCTTTTGATCTTTTCTTGAGTGCTGGGGTCAAGTATACCCAAAAACCCAATCGTTTCGCTCAGGTAACTATACCGCACGGTCACTATTTTGTCTAGCAAGTTTTTGTACATGCTGAAGCAAGCCCGCGCAGCCGGCCTCGATCTGGTCCAGTACGGTCTCGAATCCGGCCGCGCCACCGTGGTAGGGGTCGGCCACCACCGGGCTGACAGGCAGGCCCGAAACCTCCCCGGCGTACTCCATCAAGCGCTTCAACTTACGCTGGTGGGCGGGCGGGCAGTCGTCTTGCAGCAAGGCCAGATTGTCCCAATCCATGGCCAGGATCAAATCGAACCGGGCATAGTCGGCTTCGGTTATTTGTCTAGCTTTTATCCTGGACAAATCATAGCCGCGAAGAGCGGCGTGGCGCCGGGAGCGCTCGTCGGGCGGGGAGCCTGGGTGGTAGTTGTGGGTGCCGGCAGAGTCGATGTGCACCCAGCCGGTCAGCCCAGCCTGGGCGACCTGGGCGCGAAAAACGCCCTCGGCGGTCGGGCTGCGGCAGATGTTGCCCATGCAAACGAACAAAACCGAACAAACGGGTGAAACCGGTGATGCCATGCCTGATTCTTGCACAAATCGGGCCAACGTCCACGTCAGCTGGTCATAGTACGCTATTTATTTAATAGCAAACTGGAAGGTGACCGCAGTCCCCGGCGCGGCGTCGCCGAACGCCACCGCGGCATCAATCGCGCTGGCGCGCAGGCGGATATTGGCCAGGCCACGCCCGCCGTCGCGGTGGCCGGCCCCGAGGCCGGTGCCGTTGTCGGTGACGCTGAGCATCGGGTGCCCACCCTCGACCCAGGTGCGCACCGTGACACGGCTGGCGCGTGCGTGCTGGATGATGTTGGAAAACACCTCCTGCAGGCAGCGAAACAGGTGCATCACGCCGCGTGAATCGAGGTTGGGCAGCAGCGGCACCTCTTCCACCTGCCAGTCCAGCTCGATCGCTGCGGCCTCCAGCGCCGGTGTCAGGCGCCGCCGCAGCATGCCCAGGATGGCCGGCAGATCGCCCTCCAGCGGCTCCAGGCTGTCCAGCGTCATGCGCAGTTCTTCCAGCGCGTGGCTCAGCATCGCGGCCACCACCTGGGTGTCGGCACCATCGCCCGACCGCACCACATTGAGCGTCTGCACCAGCTGGCTGCCCAGGCCGTCGTGCATGTCGCGCGTGAGGCGCTTGCGCTCGCCCTCCAGCACCTCGCGGCGCTCGGCCTCGCGCAGCCGGTCGAAGACCGCGCGCAACTCCTGCTCTTTCTGTGCCACGCGGCGCTCCAGCTCCTGGTTGAGCTGGCCGATCTGCACCATGTAGCGCGAGGTGCGCTGCACCAGCACCGCCGCCAGCGTGAGCATGAAGACCAGGCTGCCCAGCGGCATCCAGCGCAGGTCGGCGTCGCCCTTCCAGCCCAGTTGCACCACCAGCATGTCGCGCACGCCGCAGATCACCGTGACCAGTCCGGCCACCAGCAGCAGCCGCTGGTTGTTGTCCAGCCCGAAGCGGGCGCGGCGGAACATCAGCGTCAGCGCGGTCGCCGCCACCACCGCCAGCACGCCCGACCAGATGCGGTACAGGTTGTAGTTGTCGCTCAGCGTGGTCACCGCCAGCCACACCGGCCCCAACCACAGCACACCCGTGCCCAGCACCCGCATGCGCCCCTCCTTGTGGCCAAACAGGTCCCACAAAAAGAGGTAGATGAAGCCGCAGTACACGCTGTAGGACAGCTTGTGCAGGTAGAACCACAGCTCGAACGGCATCGGTGGATTGACCAGCGGCGACAGCGCCAGCCGCACCGCCCAGGCCACCGAACCGGCCGCCAGGTACGCAAACACCCGCTCGCGGCTTTGCCACCACAGCAGGCTGCTCAGCAGCGCCAGCACCACCGAGCATGACACCACCATCCAGGTCACATGCACCTGCCACCAGTAGACGCGCTGGTAGCGTGCGTCCAGCGCCTCGCGCGGACCGATGTTGAACGGCGACAGCCCGCTCTTGCGCAGCAGCTGGCCGCGCACCTCGATCTCGAGCAGGTTGTCAGCGGCCAGCGGCTGGATCAGCCCGGCCGGCAGCACCACCAGATGCGGCACCACGCTGGTGTCGACATAGCCAAGCGTGTCCCAGTTGGAGCCGCCTACCAGCGTGCCGTTGAGCCAGACCTGAAAGCGCGCGCCCACCCGCGGGAAATACAGCGCCAGCGGGTTGCCCGTCTCGCTGTACAGCCCGGCCGGCCAGTCGATGCGGTAGCGCGCCTCACCCGACCACGGCAGCTTCTCGTCATCCCATACGTGTGGCAATGCTACTGTTTTTGTAGCATCAGATGACCCACTGGTGTGGACCACAGCCGCTTTTTGCACCAAAACCGCGCCCGGGAGCGGTTGCGGGTTGGACACCGCCATCAGCAGGCCCAGCGCCAGTGCCAGCAGCGCGCCGACCCAGGCCCACGCCGGAACACGCGCCAGCAACACGCTGCGGGCGGTCGCGTTCAAACCAGGCCCCGCTCCTGCGCGATCCGCACCACCTGCACGCGGGTGTTGACCGCGAGCTTGCGGTACAGGTTCTTGATGTGCGAGCCGACGGTATGGCCCGAAATGTCGAGCTTGCGCGCGATTTCCTTGTTGACGTAGCCCTGCGCCACCAGCTTGAGCACGTCGGTCTCGCGCTCGGACAGCAGCACGCCGGTGTCGTGCGGCGCGTCGGCGCGCGTGTGGCCCAGCGTGTCCTGCACCGAACGTAGCCGCTTGAGCAGCAGGCGTGCCAGCAGCGACGAGATCGGCGCCCCGCCCTCCAGGATCTGCTCGATGGCGGTAACCAGTTCGCTGCCGCTGCAACCCTTGAGCACATAGCCGGTTGCGCCCGCCTCGATCGCGTCGATCAGCCGGGTCTCGTCGCCGAACACGGTGAACACCAGCAGCTCAGCACCGGGGTTGGTTTTGGACAGCGCGCGCAGCAAGTCCTCGCCACGCCCGTCGGGCAGGCCCAGATCCACCAGGTACACATGGGCCGCCGCGTCAGCCGCTTCCGCCTGCGCCTGCGCATACGAGGCCGCATAGCCCACCAGCGACCAGTCGGGCCGGTCTTTCAGCGTGCGCAAGACGAAATCACGCACGGTGATGTCGTCTTCAATCAGGTAGATCGAGGTGGGCATCGTGCGCCCATTGTCGGGCACGCGGCGGCTTTGTACATCCCTTAAACGCGTGACGGCCCGGGGCAGCGCGGCGCCTGGTGGCCAGGGCTGCGGGGCGCGGCCGCCCTCGCCCGTCACAGCCGGCGGGTGGCCGCGCTGGCGATCGCCACCACGTTGTCGGTACCCGGCGCACCGAACGCCTGCTGCTTGAGCAGGCCGAGCTGGTCACGCACCCGCGCTGCCTTCTCGAACTCGAGGTTGCGCGCGTGTTCGAGCATGAGCTTTTCCAGCCGCTTGATCTCGCGCGCGATGTCTTTTTCGCTCATGTCCTCGACCATGGCGCGCTGCAGCTCCTGCTTCTCGGCTTCCTTGCTGGCCTTGTCGCTGTACACGCCGTCGATCAGGTCACGCACCTGCTTGACGATGCTGCGCGGCGTGATGCCCATGGCCAGGTTGTGCGCCACCTGTCGCGTGCGGCGACGGTTGGTCTCGTCGATGGCCCGGGTCATCGAATCGGTCATCTTGTCGGCGTACAGGATGGCGCGGCCGCTCAGGTTGCGCGCGGCGCGGCCGATGGTCTGGATCAGGCTGCGATCGGAGCGCAAGAACCCTTCCTTGTCGGCGTCCAGGATCGCCACCAGCGACACCTCGGGGATGTCCAGCCCTTCGCGCAGCAAATTGATGCCCACCAGCACGTCAAAGGTGCCCAGCCGCAGATCGCGCAAAATCTCCACCCGCTCCACCGTGTCCACATCGCTGTGCAGGTAACGCACCTTGACACCGTTGTCGGCCAGGTAATCGGTGAGCTGCTCGGCCATGCGCTTGGTGAGTGTGGTGATCAGCACCCGCTCGTTTTTCTCTACCCGGATGCGGATTTCCTGCAGCACGTCGTCCACCTGGTGGGTGGCGGGCCGCACCTCGACTTCCGGGTCCACCAGGCCGGTCGGGCGCACCAGCTGCTCGACCACCTGGCCGGCGTGGGAGTTCTCGTAGGCGGCGGGCGTGGCCGAGACAAAGATCGCCTGGCGCATGCGCTTTTCAAACTCCTCGAACTTGAGCGGCCGGTTATCCAGAGCGCTCGGCAGCCGGAAGCCATACTCGACCAGCGTGGTCTTGCGCGCACGGTCGCCGTTGTACATGCCGCCCAGCTGGCCGATCAGCACGTGCGACTCGTCCAGGAACATCACCGCATCCTTGGGCAGGTAGTCGGTCAGCGTGCTCGGGGGGTCGCCCGGCGCCGCACCCGACAGGTGGCGGGTGTAGTTCTCGATCCCCTTGCAGTGGCCCACTTCGCTCAGCATTTCCAGGTCAAACCGGGTGCGCTGCTCCAGCCGCTGCGCCTCCACCAGCTTGCCCATGCCAACCAGCTCCTTCAGGCGCTGGTCGAGCTCGATCTTGATGGTTTCCACCGCGCCCAGCACCTTGTCGCGCGGCGTCACGTAATGGCTGCTCGGGTACACGGTGAAGCGCGGAATCTTCTGGCGGATGCGGCCCGTGAGCGGGTCAAACAGCTGCAGGCTCTCGATCTCCTCGTCGAACAGCTCGACGCGGATCGCCAGCTCGGAGTGCTCGGCCGGAAAGATGTCAATCGTGTCGCCACGCACCCGGAACTTGCCGCGCGAAAAATCCTGCTCATTGCGCTGGTACTGCATGCGGATCAGCTGCGCGATCACGTCGCGCTGGCCCAGCTTGTCGCCGGTGCGCAGCGTCATCACCATGCGGTGGTAGCTCTCGGGCTCGCCAATGCCGTAGATCGCCGACACCGTGGCCACGATCACCACGTCACGCCGCTCGATGATGCTCTTGGTGCAACTCAACCGCATCTGCTCGATGTGCTCGTTGATGGCGCTGTCCTTCTCGATGAACAGATCGCGCTGCGGCACGTACGCCTCGGGCTGGTAGTAGTCGTAGTAGCTGACAAAATACTCCACCGCGTTCTTCGGGAAGAACTCGCGGAACTCGCTGTACAGCTGCGCGGCCAGCGTCTTGTTGGGCGCGAACACGATGGCCGGGCGGCCCAGCTGCGCAATCACGTTGGCCATGGTGAAGGTCTTGCCCGAGCCGGTCACGCCCAGCAGCGTCTGAAACACCTCGCCGTCGTTCACACCCTCGATCAGCTTGGCAATCGCCACCGGCTGGTCGCCGGCCGGTGGGTACGGCTGGTACAGCTCAAACGGCGAGCCCGGATAGGAAACAAACTGCCCCTCGCCTTCCGCGCTGTCGCCTTTTTTCGTTTCCGGAATGACTTCGATCGCTGCTTGCATGAAAAGCCTCTGGGTAAACCCTTAAAATCTGGGCAACCCGACAGCCTACAGCACGTTCGGAAACTTCGCTACTGACAACCTCCAAGGACCCTTTTATGTCTCTGTTCACCGCTGTGGAAATGGCCCCGCGCGACCCCATCCTCGGCCTCAACGAGCAGTTTGCCGCCGACCCCAATCCCAACAAGGTGAACCTGGGCGTCGGCGTGTACTACGACGACAACGGCAAGCTGCCGCTGCTGCATTGCGTGCAGGCGGCCGAGCAGCAGATGATCGAAAGCCCGAAGCCGCGCGGCTACCTGCCGATCGACGGCATCGCGGCCTATGACGCGGC
>JANOBJ010000319.1:0-3374 GCA_031411575.1 Betaproteobacteria bacterium
TTCATGCCGTCGGTGATGGAAGCTGCGCGATGCTAAGGCCTGCGTCATAACCCTGCATCGGGATTGGCGAGCTATGCAGACGCATGCATAGGCGGCGCGCAGACCCTGCTCAGCGCACTATGCCTTTGAGGCACACTCGCAGCGTGCGCAAGATTGATCTTTCCTACTCGCTTGAGGGCCAGCGCGACGGCGGCGCGCTGATCCGCAACCCGCTGATGGACCTGTTGCAGGCGGTGCGCGCCAGCGGGTCGATCTCGGGTGCAACGCGGCAACTGGGCTTGTCGTACCGCCACGTCTGGGGCGAGCTCAAACGCTGGGAGCAGTTGCTGGGCCACAGCCTGATCGTCTGGGACAAAGGCCAGCCCGCCCGCCTGAGCGAATTTGGAGACAAGCTGCTCTGGGCAGAGCGACAGGCGCAAGCCCGGCTCAGCCCGCAGATCGAGGCGCTGCGCGCCGACCTGGAGCGCGTTTTTTCCGTCGCGTTTGACGACAGGGCGCACCTGCTGACGTTCTATGCCAGCCATGACGTGGCACTGGTGGCGCTGCGCGACCACGCCGCTGCGCTGGGGCAACTGCACCTGGACATCCGCTTCACCGGCAGTGTGGACGCGATCCAGGCCCTGAACCAGGGGCGCTGCGTGATGGCGGGTTTTCATACGCTGGAGCAACCGGCCGCCACCTCAACCATCGCCGCCGCGTACCGGCCGCTGCTGCAACCCGGGCTGCACAAGGTCATCGGTTTTGCGCGGCGCCGCCAAGGCCTGATCGTGGCGCGGCACAACCCGAAGCGCATCGCCGCACTGGCTGATCTGCAACGTCCCGGCGTGCGCTTTGTCAACCGGGCGATCGGCACCGGCACGCGCGTGCTGCTCGACGAACTGCTGCACCACGCGGCCATCGACACGGCCAGCATTGAGGGTTACGACAGCAGCGAGCCTTCGCACGATGCGGTGGCACTGGCGGTGGCCAGCGGCGCGGCGGATGCCGGGCTGGGCATCGAAGCCTCGGCCCGTGCGCGGGGCCTTGATTTCGTGCCACTGACGGACGAGTGCTACTACCTGGTCTGCCTGAAGACGGCGCTCCCGAACCCGGCTGTGCAGCAGCTGCTGCAGATTTTGCCGAGCGCCGGCTGGCAGCAATCGCTGGCCGGCATTGCCGGCTACCGCCCTGAACGCAGCGGCGAGGTGCTCTCGCTCAAACGCGTGCTGCCGTGGTGGAACTTCGACGCGCCCGCCCTGTCGCGCCAGCCTCGCACTCAGAGCGCGCAGGTACGGAAGCCGACAAAGATGTCGTCCCGAGCAGGCAAATAGAAGTTGCGGTACTTGGGGTGCTTCATGCGGGCGCGGGTTGCAAACGAAGCACCGCGCACCACGCGGTGAGAGCCAAACCACGGGGCCGAGTAATCGCGGTACGGGTCGGCCTCAAAGCCGGGAAAGGGTGCGAAGGTGGTGCCCGTCCATTCCCACACGTCTCCCCAATGGAAGCCGCGACGGGCAGCGGTGTGTGCCGCCACCTCCCATTCGACTTCGCTTGGCAGCCGCCGGCCCGCCCACCGCGCCCAGGCTTCGGCCTCCCACCAGCTCAGGTGCATGGCGGGCTGGGTCGAGGCCATGCGCGCCGCCTTGCCGAACCGCAGCTGCATCACGGCGCCGCTGGCCACCCCGATCTGTTCCACATAGCGCGGCCCGCGCCGCCCTTCTTCATGTGCCTTGCGTTCCAGCCAGTCCCAGCCGGGCTTGCTCCAGAACTCGGGACGGTCGTAGCCGCTGTCATCGACAAACTCGACAAACTGCGCCCAGCTGACCGGCTGCGCGTCGATCTCGAACTCGGGCACCGGCACGTCGTAGGCCTGGCGTTCATTGTCAAACGAGAAGCCGCCCGACCGCGAACCGAGCTGCCAGCGCGTGGCCGGCACCAGCAGCGGTTCGCGCGGACTGACGCTGGGCACGTTGGGCAGCTGCAGCGGCAAGCCCAGCGATTGCGCCATGTAGCAGAACGCCTCGCCATGCATGTCTTCATGGAACAGGCAGAGGCGGTAGAAGTACAGCGGATCGTCCTCGTCCGCGGCCTTTTCCAGCATCTCCAGCGTGCTTTCCAGTGTATCCAGCAGATAGGCCCGGGTGGAGGGCAAATCCGGCAGGTCGAGCGACCAGCGCGTGTCGTGCGGCACGTTGGCGGAATCCCACCAGCTGTCGGCGTGCGGCTCGATCGACGCCAGCCGCGCCGGCACACCGTCGCTGTGCCGGTAGCCGCTGGCACCCAGGCTGCGCTGGATGTTGCGGCCGATCCAGTACTCCTGAAACCAGCCCACATGACCCAGCTCCCACAGCGGCGGGTTGAGCTCGGCGAGCTGCGGCACGACGAGGTGCGTGGACGGCGCGCCCCGCGTCAGCGCCGCCTCGTATTGGGAGAACAGGTGAAGGGTGTGGTTGCGCGCGTCCATCAACGCCAGCGACAGCAAATCCTTGCCCGCCCGACGCATGTCGGGGGAGTCGATGGAGCCGTTCCTGAGCGTACTGGAGTATTCGGTGGTCATTCGCTGGAGCCCTCACTACCCGCCGGAATGAGGTTTGTGCGCATTGTGACACCGCATCGCTGCGGCGTGCACGCGTCCATCGAGAATTGCTGCGAAGCCCGTGTTTACCCTAGGCTTCGTGCCGTCGCCGTCAGGTATTTATCAGTTGCGCGTTGTTACCATCATGGCTTGTCCAAGTACGCGAAACCGTGGGTTTCGTTCAATCGTTCCGGCTCCCTGTCGGCCGTCTGGAGTCTTCTATGAACAGTTTACTGACGCTTTCGCGCGGCATCGACTTCGTGAACGACCGCTTTGCCATTCTGGCCAAGTGGGCCGTTTTCGCGTCGTGCCTGATCAGTGCGCTCAATGCCATCGTCCGCTACGTCGCCAACTACAGCTCCAACTCATTCCTGGAAATCCAGTGGTACCTGTTTGCCGCCTGCGTGATGCTCGGCGCGTCCCAGGTCCTGCGCGTCAACGAACACGTGCGGGTGGACGTGCTCTACGGCCTGTATTCCGGCCGTACGCAGGCGCTGATTGACCTCGCGGGGATGCTGCTGTTTTTGCTCCCCGTCATGGTGGTGATGATTTATTACTCATGGCCGCTGTTCGTCAAGATGTACGTCTCTGGCGAAATGTCCAGCAACGCGGGGGGGCTGATCCGCTGGCCGGCCATGCTGATGCTGCCGTTGGGCTTTGCGCTGCTGATGGCGCAGGGCCTGTCCGAAGTCATCAAGCGAGTCGCCTGGCTCAACCACAAGTACGAAGCTGATTTCCACTACGAAAGACCGCTCCAATGACCATGGACACCTTTGCCCCGCTCATGTTTGCGGGGCTGATCTTGATCATGCTGATCGGC
>JANOBJ010000320.1:0-16299 GCA_031411575.1 Betaproteobacteria bacterium
TGCGCCGCGAGCGCGGTGGCATAGGGCGCGATCACGAGTTCGTCGCGCGGCGTGCGGCGCAGCGCCAGGCGCGGCACCCCTTGCGGCGCGTACTGGTAGGCGAGCGTGTGGTCGCTCGCGGCGTAGGCGGACTCGGAGATGCCCCAGGGCACGCGGCGCTCGTCGCCGAACGCGATCTGTTCACGCAGGCCGGCGTGGTTGGCGTCGTCCAGCACGCTGCCGCGCGGCTCGGCCAAGGTCAGCGTCGGCATCAGGTACTCGAACATCGAGCCCGACCACGAGCGCAGCCCGGCGTGCGTGCCGACCGCGTAGAACGGCCGGCCCAGCGCGGCCCAATGGCTGACCGGCACGTCGCCCTTGGCGATCGCGAGCAGGCTGGTCAGGCGCGACTCGGACGCGAGCAGGTCGTAGTAGCTCGCGTCGAGCTGCTGCTCGGCGACGCGGTAGCCGATGTGGAAGAGCTGGCGCTTGCGGTGGTACAGGAAGCCGAAATCAGGCTGCCACGCCAGCCGTTCGCAGTCTTCGGACAAGACGAGGAACCGTTGGCTCAGCTTCCCATCCACATTCTCTCGCGCCTGTTCGATACAGGCTTGGCCCACCGCCAGCAAATGCCCGCTGAGATTCCCGCTGTCCACGGTCGAAACGTACATGGGCATGAGCGGCGCGCACGTTTGGGTGTCGTACCAGTTCAGCAAATGCCCGCGGTGGCGGCGCAGCGTTCTCAGCGTGGCCAGCGTTGCCTCCAGGCGCGTCAGCATCTCGGTTGTGCCGATCCATCCAAACGACCTGGCGCAGGCAACACTGAGCAGATAGAGCCCGATGTTGGTGGGCGAGGTGCGGTGCGCCACCATGTCGTGCGGCGCCGTCTGGAGATTGTCGGGCGGCAGGTAATTGTCTTCAGCGGTGATGCAACGCTCGAACAGGTGCCAGGTATCCCGAGCGATGGCTTCAAGGTACAACTGATCCGAAACGGGCAACGCCTTGTCCTTGCGCGCGGGTCGGGCCCGGCTGACCCACCATGTCCAGACGGGCGATCCGCTCCACAACAGGCACAGCATCACCGCCAGCAACGGATTGGGCGTGGACAGGGCCAGCAGCGCGCCCAGCAGGACAAGAGCCACTATGGGAACACTCCAGTGCTGGCGCAGAAGTGATGGAAGGTCTGTCTTCGCCCTGGCCTGCGCCGTTGCGGCAGTGGTCCATTGCAGCAAGTGGCGCCGGCTGACAGCCATCCGGTAGAGCGCTCGAACCACAGCATCCACCGCCATCAACGATTGCTGGAGCAACTGGGCGATCAACCACAACCCACCCCACATGGCGCGCGCCAGCCCGTTGGCGGCTTGCCGGTAGAAGTGACGCTTGGCCACATCGTCACGACTGGGCGCAAATCCCACAACAGCCCCCATCAATGGACCAGCGGAAAACGCAGCCATTGTCAGCGCCAGTGCGGCCCACGGGGACACCACTGCGCTGCCCAAAGCCAGCAGCAGCAGTGCCAGTGACATGGGGGGCACCAGCGACCGCCGCAGGTTGTCAAATATCTTCCAGCGATTGATGGCGCGCATCGGGTAGCGCTGAGGACGAAACAGGAAAGGCAGCAGTTGCCAATCACCGCGCGTCCACCGATGCACACGCGAAGCGGCGACATCGGCGTGAAATGGCGCATCCTCGATGATCATGATGTCAGTCACCGCGGCGCACCGCACCAACGAGCCTTCCAGAAGATCGTGGCTGAGGACAGTCTCCTCGGGCAAGCGCCCCGACAGCACGGCGTGCACCGCTCGTACGTCAAGAAGCCCCTTGCCGGTGAAGGTACCCTCCCCAAAAAGGTCTTGATACACCTCCGAGGTGGCGGCGCTGTATGGATCGATGCCGCACTGTCCCGCAAACAGCCAGTGGTAGTGGCTGAGATCACCGGGCGACGGCAGAGGTGTGGCGACCCGCGGCTGGTAAATGCCGTACCCGGCAACCACGACACGCCCTTTCACGTCCACCCGTGGCCTGTTTTCCGGGTGAGCGGCTACTCCCACCAGTTCACGAAGCCGCCCTGGCGGCAACTGGGTATCGGAGTCCAGCGTAACAACGTACCGTGTTTCAGCTGCAACCCGGGATTCCTGGCCCAAATCGAGAAACGCCCCGAACGCGTTGTCTGCCAGCGCAGCAATCAAGAGCTCAAGCTTGCCGCGCTTGCGCTCCCAACCGATCCAACGCCGCTCTGACTTGCTGAACACCCGTTCGCGGTGGAGCACAAGAAATCGCGGCGTGGCCCCTGTATCCTCTGGATAGCGGGAATTGAGCTCCTGGATCTGTCGCGTTGCACTGGCCAGCAGATCCTGATCCGATGCCGTTCGCCGGGTCTCCGCGTCAGCCCAGTCCGTCAGCAAGGCAAACTGCGCGAAACGCTCCGGATTGGCAAGATGGTGCAGTTGCAAACGGCGCACGAGAACATCAATGTTGCCGACGTCAAGCAGGATGGCCGGGATCACCACCAGCACCCGGTGCTCGGCAGGAATACCACCCGCAAGAGCGAGGCGCGGGAGATGCCTGGGGCGCGCCGATTCACTGATCAGCCGATTGACGACGGCCACCACCGCTTCGGAAGCCGGGAAAATCATCAGCACCGCGCCCAACACCACCAGCCAGTTCGGCGAACCAGGCCCGAGCGGCCCCACACTTTGGCGCATCGTCACCCAAACCACCAGGCCCAACGTGCCGAGTAACAGCGCACCGAGATACAACGGCAATCTGATTCGACGTGACATCAAGCGCCACTTTCGGGCTGGGCGGTCGCTGACACCCAGCGCCAACATGAACGCCTGCCGACCGTCGCCGTGAAGCCAGTAGCCGACCACCGGCTCGATGCCGTCAACTGGATCTGCGCCACGCATCAGTGACAGCAGTATGTTCGCTACCGCCAGCTCACTTTTCCCAGAGCGTTTCGCCAATGCCTCGATGCTGTGCAGCGCCCGGTCACGCGTGGCAGCGTCCTCGGCCTCGAACACCCTTGACGTGAGCATCAGGCGCATCAACTCGCTTGTGCGTGCAATGATGTCAGGCCAGTCGGCGTCCGCAACGGCTCGCAGTGAGTTGACCGCATTGCTTACGCTCAAGTTGTCGGCAGTCTGGTCAACCCGTTGCTGCGCTTGCATTGCAGCCAAATCCGGCATCACGGTTTTCAACCACTCGAGAATCTGTTCCAAGCCATCGATCTGGGCGGTCCGACCACGATCCTGAACGCGTTGGGCCATCTGAGCCAGGAACACCCGGCCCACGGCGCGCTTGTCAAGCAACGCCAGCAGTTGCTGTAGCGTCTTAACCGTATAGGTGTTGAGCCGGTCGCAGCAGAGGTTGGCAACTTCGCGCGCCGCTTTGTTGGTCGCCACTCGCTCGGCCAATCGACGAAGATTCTCGATGAGCACCACACGAAGCGTAGTGGGCAACGCCCACAACTCGTTCATGCTGAGGTCACGCACTTCCTGATACGCGCTCAGGTAGCGGGTTAGCAGATCGTCGTCGAATGCGCCATCGGTGTGCGCGATGAATGCCCAAGCCACGCTATAAACGCGCGGCAATCCTGCCAAAGGCTGGTCAACCAGCACAGGCAGGGAGCGATAGTAGCTCCGTGGCAACCCCTCATGAATCTCCTTGAGCTGCGCCTCAATCAAATGAAAATTGTCCAGCAGCCATTCCGCAGCGGGACTGATGTCGTAGCCCGTCGTGGCCTGGATGCCGATGTAGTGTTGCGCTTCGCGAAGTACGCGTATGTTGCTGCGCAGCCGGGGGCGGAAGGTAGCCGCCCAGAAAGTCGCACTTACCGCTTGATGCGTTTCGGCGAGACTGCGGCCATGCTGCGCAAATCGAAGGAGGCCAAAAATCTCGGCGCGAATGGGCTTTTCAACCGCTCCCCTTGCGCCGTCGAGAATGTCACACAGTGCTTGCGGCGCATCCGGCACCAATCGCATCAAAGCAGACTGGGTCATGCCCTACAGCCATAACGAGAAAACGCTGCTGATCAGCATGACAACTACCAAGGTGGTGACGAAGCGCGCCGCAATAAATCCATGTGTCGCCTCGGCCACGCTTTGCTGGGTGTAAAAGCGACTCCATGAACCGCTGCACATTTCGACATTCACCCTTGAAGTGGCCTCTTCCGGTTGAGACACAGTAGGCAGACCACCGTAAGAGGAAGTGCTCCATGAGCGCTGAAGCTCGTGGGTGGTGTTCATGAAAAACTCCTGAAGATCGTATGCAGTTGCTGGCCAACCGGCTTTTTCGCCTCGCTCGTGCAGAACAGCAAATTGCCAGAGCGCGAGGCGATTGGTTTGATGCTAGGACGCGCCATCACCCGCGTCTGTCAGACAGCAGGCTTTGCCCTGTAGGACGTCACCGCTCCAGACGGCGAAACTATTTGCCCGCCTTGTCGGCGACCTGAAGATGACTGATCTGTCGGATTACAGCCATTGACGTCAGCGAAGGCTCCATTCGCTTCCCTGACATGGTGCGCTGTGCTACGCGCAGATCGTCTCCATACACCATCCACTGCTTCAGAACTTGCACGTAGCCGACCAATAGCGCTGCCGCCGCGATGACAGCGAAGAGCGCCAGCACGCGGTGAGCAGGCGGCATTTCAGAAAGCTTGAACAGAAGGTTTTGCAGCGGGTTCATTTGAGACTCCAGAGAAGTTGACCGAGTGTCAAATCTTTCGCGAATGCAGGATATAGGCGGACGTCGGTGCATGGCGTAGGACAGCTGCTGCCGGCGTAGGGCGGAAATGCTGCAGTACGGTCTGTGTAGGTGCCCGCCCACACGCTAAGCCGGCTATCACCGATGGCGTGACAAGCGTCCGGCGCTGAACATCAACTTCTTACCCCGTGCCTGAAGTGTTCATGAATACCGAAACCCAGAACCACATGGAATCACCGCGACCTTGCGAGTTGATGATGAACCCAGTCGTGCGCATGGTGGCGCCTGAGTGTGTCGATGAGACACCGGCAAGAAAGTCCATGGCGCCGCTGGAGGCAGATGCCTCTGGACTGGCGGAAAAACATATCGGCAGGCGGCAGCACGATCTACTGTCCGGGCTGTCCCCATCTGCACCCGTCCCCCCCTTGGGGTGGGTGGTGCATCCGCGCGAAAGCGCTCACATGACGTGAAGTTTTTTGCCCGCGTCGCTTCTCTCCACTTCCAAAGGATTCCCCATGAACCGCTCAATCTTGTTCTCCTGCGCCCTGTTCGCCGCTATCGGTCTTTCTGCTTGTGACCGACAGCCCGCCGTTGTCAATGTCCCGGTGACCACGGTGCCTGTTCCCGGACCAGCAGGTCCGGCAGGCGCAACCGGCAGCCAGGGCGCCACCGGCAGTCAAGGCAACCAGGGCAACGACGGCAGCAAAGGCGCCACCGGCAGGCCGGGCGACGCAACGACCGTGATCGTCATGCCGCCCGCTGCGACAACGACCAATTAATTCTGTTTGTCTAAAACTTTGAGGAGCTTGCCATGAGCTTGGGAACCATACTGTTGATCGTCTTGATCTTGCTGTTGATCGGCGCCATTCCGAGTTGGTCGCACAGCAAGAGCTGGGGCTATGGCCCGAGTGGTGGGTTGGGACTGGTGGTGATCATCGTCGTTGTGCTGCTGCTCACAGGACGACTGTGACGTTGGGTTGGTGCGTGGACGGTGTTAGCCTGTGCCGGCGCGCCAACCTCGTCGCTGGAGGCATGGCGTTTGCACTGATCGCCGCTTGTGGCGACCTGTCAACCGTGCCGATCAGCGCTGGGACCGGGCCAGCGCCCACGCTTCCGGCACCCAGGCAATCACTCATTCCAACCGTTAACATCGCCCCGGCCAAGGGGTGGTCGGTTGGCGCCGGGCCGATTCCTGCCCCGGGCTTGCGGGTGAACGCATTCGCCAACGGCCTGGATCACCCGCGCTGGCTGCACGTGCTGCCCAACGGGGATGTCCTGGTGGCCGAAACCAATGCGCCTCCCAAACCTGAGAACACCAGGACGCTCAAGCAATGGGTCACCGGCTTGGTGATGAAGCGGGCTGGCGCCGGGGTGCCCAGCGCCAACCGCATCACGCTTCTGCGTGACACTGACGGAGACGGCGCTGTTGATCAACGGTCGGTGCTGCTCGACGGACTGAACTCGCCGTTTGGTATGGCGTTGGTGGGCAATGACCTGTATGTCGCCAACTCCGATGCGATTGTGCGGTTTCCTTATGTTGCTGGCGCCAGCCGCATCACGTCGACTGGAACGCGCGTCGTGGAGTTGCCGGCAGGCCCCATCAATCACCACTGGACAAAAAATCTCATCGCCAGTGCTGATGGCAGCAAGTTGTACGCAACCGTCGGCTCGAACAGCAATGTGGCAGAAAACGGCATGGAGGTTGAAGCTGGCCGCGCGGGCATCTGGGAAATCGATACCCTCAGCGGCGCGCACCGGATCTTTGCCTCCGGGCTGCGCAACCCGAACGGCATGGCCTGGGAACCCAGCAGCGGTGCCCTGTGGACGGTGGTCAACGAGCGCGACGAACTGGGGAGCGATCTGGTGCCCGACTACATGACGTCCGTCCGCGATGGAGGCTTCTACGGTTGGCCTTACAGTTACTTTGGCTCGCATATCGATGCGCGGGTCAAGCCGCAACAACCGGAACTGGTCGCCAAGGCGATCACGCCGGACTATGCGCTAGGCTCGCACACCGCCTCGCTGGGTCTTGCTTCATCGGTCGGCTCTGCACTACCCAAGCCATTTGCAGGCGGCATGTTCATCGGGCAACATGGTTCGTGGAACCGGAAACCGCACAGCGGCTACAAAGTGATCTTCGTGCCCTTTGGAAACGGCAAGCCCGTGGGCGCACCACTTGACGTGCTCACCGGGTTCTTGAGCGCGAGCGGCGATGCCTTTGGCCGACCGGTGGGTGTGGCTCATGGCAAGGACGGCGCATTACTGGTAGCGGATGATGTCGGCGACACCATCTGGCGCGTGACAGCCGCTCGCTGACACAATCCTCTGCGCACCAGCGCTGAGGAGATCGTCGGGACCATGCGGATCGTGATTCCGAGTTCAGCCTTCTACATTCCATTCAAAGTGATCATGCAGTCGATTCACCCTTTCTTGAAGTACGGCGTGGCATACCTCGCCACCCTCACCATCATGGTGGCGCTGGATCTGCTCTGGCTCGGGCTTGTTGCCAAGCCGATCTACCAGCGTGGTACCGGACACCTGATGGCGCCAGAGCCCGACATCGCGGTCGCGGCATTGTTCTACGCCATTTTTGCCCTGGGCCTGATGATTTTTGCAGTCGTGCCGCACGCGGCAGCGGCAGGTTGGAGTCACGTGGTTGTCTACGCTGCTCTCTTTGGCTTTTTTACCTATGCGACTTATGACCTCACCAATCTCGCCACACTCAGGAACTGGCCAATCGGCCTGTCAATCCTGGACATCGGTTGGGGCACCTTGGTCAGCGCGTTATCCGCGTCTGCCGGGAAAGCGGTGCTGGGCCGACTTTCATCGGGGTGAGACCGTCTGGACCAGGTTTGTCCCGGCAAGAGCCGAAGGTGTGCGCGTACACCCACGTGAATTTCGCACCAATCAGGAAGATCTGCGCCGAGTAATACACCCATAGCATGAGTACCGCGAACGACGCCGCGGCGCCGAAGCCCGAAGCCACGCCCGTGCGGCCAATATACAAGCCGATCAGCGACTTTCCAATCATGAACAGGAACGCCGTCACCACGGACCCGACCCACACGTCACGCCATGCCACCCGGGCACTCGGCATGACCTTGTAAATCAAGGCAAACATCAAGGTAATCAGGACGAAGCCGATGACGACGTTGGTCGTCGCTGCCAGCAGATACCAACCTTCGAGAATTGGGTCCCACCAGCGCCCCACCGCCGCCAGCGCGGCGCTGGCGACCAGCGACACGATCAGAAGAAATCCGATGGCGAAAATCATCCCGAAGGAGAGCAGCCGGGTGCGCACCAAGGTGAACCACCCGCTCGTTTTCGCCGGCGCTGGCACATGCCAGATTCGATTCAGCGCATCCTGCAGCTCGCCGAACACCGTTGTTGCGCCAATGAACAGCAGTCCGGCGCCCAACGCTGCGGCCGCTACCCCTTCAGCCGGTTTGTTGACACTGGCCAGCAAATCCTCCACGGCACTGGCCCCATGCACACCCATCAACGCCCTGAGTTGCGCAGCGATCTCGCCCCGCGCAGCATCCTCGCCAAACATGAGCCCCGCCACCGACACCACAATCAAGAGCAGCGGCGCCAACGAAAACAAGGTGTAGTACGCCAGCGCAGCACCCATGCTGGGCACATAGTCGTCCAGCCAGGACTGCGCAATCTTTTTGACCAGCATCCAGTACCGACCGAGTCTGCTGTGTCTGAATTCGCGCATGGCCTGGCGTCGGTTCCTGCCTCAAACCACCGCTGCAGGCGCTTGCGGCAACGTCGCCTGGATCAGCGTCCCCTGCCCCGGCGTGGACGTGAAGACCAATGTGCCTCCCTCGGCCTCCACCCTAAAGCGCATGCCGACCAGACCGTATGCCGAGCGCAGCGGGGCCGCAGTGTCGAAGCCCACACCGTCATCGCGCACGGTCACTTCGACCTTGCCTTCGGAGGTACCGAGGGTCACCCACACATGACTGGCCTCGGCATACTTGCTGATATTGGTCACCGCCTCCTGCACCAACCGGTAAACCACCAGTTCGGCGCGGGCTTGGAGCCTGACGGGTGCCAGTTCACATTGAACCTCCACCCCTGATCGCTCTGCGAAGTCACGCGCCAGAATCTCAAGTGTCGTCACCAGACCCAGATTGCTGAGCGTCGAAGGCCACAGGTCTTCGATGATCCGGCGCTTCAAGGCAATACCACTGTTGAGCGTATTCACCAGATGGGCCAGCCGTTCCGACGCTTCCGGCGCAGAGCCCCCCAGCCGTGACTTGATGCGCGCCGCGTCGAGCTTGGCGGATGTGAGCAGCGCCCCCAGTTCATCGTGCAGGTCACGGGCCAGGCGGTTACGCTCGTCTTCACGCGCTGTCTGTAAATGGTGGGTCAGCTCAGTCAGCTGTGCGGTGCGCTGCAGCACTACGGTCTCCAGTCGGTCGTGGTCGTTCTGCATGATTCGTTGCAGCCCCTGCTGCTGCTTTTTGAGCGCCAGCGTTTGTCGAAGGTACATGAAGAGGGCCAGCAAGCTGATGGCACTCAACGCGGCCACGCCGATGCGACTGAGCATCAGGGTCTGAAAGATGCTGTTCCGACTCTGCGACACGCTCAAGACGTCGTGCTCAAGCAGTTCGGCGCTCAGCGTCAAGATGCCATCCATCTGACCGTTGCTGATGTCGCTGAAGGCAATTCTTGCGGTGGCGTTGGCGTCGACTCCATTTTTTTGACGCTGGTCAATGGTGCGGGCGATATTCGCAAGCGCGACGTCGATCAGCGTATGCATCTTGCGGAGCAACTCAACAGATTCAGGTTGTTCCCCGTAGTAACGATCCACCAGCTTGAGCGATTCGACAATCTTGTTGCGCGCCTCGGCGTAGGGCTCCAGGTACTCGCTACGGCCGGTCAGCAGATAGCCACGCTGCGCAGCTTCAGCATCGAGAATGCCCCGCTCCATGACCCTGATGCTGGTGCGCGCACTCCCCAGTGTTCCCAGTTCATTCAGTGTCCTGGTGGACCGCCAATACGAGCCCTCACTGATGAACAGCATCGTGACCGCGGCAATGCAGGCCAGCGGCAGGACAATCCGGATATGCCTCGCGGTCGTGAGTAGTTCCATCTTCAGCGATCCTTCAACAGGGAGTTCTCCCCGCCACCGATTGATGGGAGCCTGCCGTCCGAGCGTGACCGAAGCCGGTCACAGCCAGGCGGATTCATGTCAGTCCTGCATGTCCGCTAGGGCGGCCTCCGCCTCCCCCTAGCTGACTGCAGTAAGAAATCAACCCATCAATCTCGGTGGATTTGTCAAACACCGCATCTGCGCCGAGCTCCAGACACTTGCGTCGCATGTCCTGGGTCGCGTAGTTGCTCAGCACCACCAGCTTGTGCCGCACAGGCAGGGCGTTGGCGGCTCGCAGCACACCCAGGCCCGAACCCTCCTTGAGGAAAATGTCGACGATCATCAGATCGAACTCATTGGCAGGCTGCGAAAACCATTCCACCGCGCTCGACTCACCTTCAGCCGTCCCCACCACTCTGATCGGACCGAGCTCTTCCAGCGTGGCAATCAGGTTCTCACGGATGACCTGGCTGTCCTCGACGATATAGGTCTTGTGGTGGTACATGGGACGGTGATGCCGGGCCGTGGTGGGTATCTGTGGAGTGGTTGACGTTGCGCTCGCCGGTGAAAGAGAGTGTCCTGCGCGCTGTCCGATTGTTGCGCGTGAATGGAAAGCGCGCCATCAGCGCTCGCCCTCCGCGTTTGTATGACTGCTCCTACAGCCCGCTGCAGCCAGTCGCGTCCGAAATGCCGAACTTGAGCGGAAAACACCCCGCACGAAGCGCATGGCGATCGATGCAGCGTAGGACATCAACTACGGTGGGTTGCGGCGGTGTCCTCTGTGCACGTGACCCCACGCTATCGATACTTCAGTCATTGCCTTAACCCCTACCAGGACAACACCGTGGACACCGTCTTCCTCTCAGTCACTGGCGTCATCGTCGGCTCAGCACTCGCAGTAGCGGCGTGCAGTTGGCTGGTGTTGGCCAATGTGACCGAAGATTTGAGACTGCTCGCCGACTTCAATGGCATGCGGTTCGGAGGCTGACAGGCTCTCCAGCCTTCAGCGCCACCACCGCCCCGCCGCATCAACGACAAAGGAATTTTCATGAACTTTCTCTCCAACCTCAAAGCATCAGCCATCGTCGCAGCCGTTGCGCTTTTCCCCGCGATTCAGGCGGGCGCCATGACCAAAGACGAGTTCAGCGCCGGCAAGACACGGATCAGCGCCGACTACAAAGCCGCGAAGGACACATGCTCCGCGCTGGCGGCCAATGCCAAGGACATCTGCGTGGCAGAAGCCAAGGCGACTCAGAAAGTTGCACGGGCAGAACTGGATGCGGGCTACAAGCCGACCGTCAGGAATCAATACCAGGTGCGCGTCGCCAAGGCCGATGGCACGTACTCGGTCGCCAAGGAACGGTGCGATGACCAGGCTGGCAATGCCAAGGACATCTGTGTCAAGGAAGCCAAGTCGGCGCATGTCGCCGCCAAGGCCGATGCAAAAGTACAGATGAAGACCACAGACGCCAACGCCACTGCCAATGAAAAGACCTCTGATGCCCGCAACACGGCGGCCAGCAAGTCGTCGGACGCTCGCCAGGACGCTTCTGCTGACAAGCGCGATGCGCAGTACGCCGTCGAGAAACAGAAGTGCGACGCCTTTGCCGGCGCGGCCAAAGACCTTTGCATGGACAAAGCCAAGGCCCGCTTCGGTAAAACCTGATTTGATGTTTTCCCCCGCAGATCCCTGCCAACTTTCCTAAAAGGTAATCCCATGAAAACGATTCAGAAATTCACAATGAGCGCCGCTGCTGTCCTCCTGATCGGGCTTGGCGGGTGCGCCGGCATGTCCAACCAGGACCGCAACACGGCCATCGGCGCAGGTGCCGGTGCGGTGGGTGGAGCCGTCCTTACCGGCGGTAGTGCCCTGGGCACGGTTGGCGGAGCAGCCGTCGGCGGCATCATCGGCAACCAGGTCAGCAAGCCCAAGAACTGACGTCGACCACGTTCGCAGCGTAGCTCTGGTCAAGGGTGATTGACAGTGTCGGCGCCGAACAACCGGCAGGGCGGATGGGGGTCCCATCCGCTCACCGTTTCAGGACAGGCCAGCCCTCACTGCTTCTGGTTGGTTCTACCCCGTTCGCGCCGCGCGCGAACACTCACCCGCCACGCCAGATACCGCGCCATCAGCGGCTGAGCCGTGATCCCATGCGCAATGATCGATGCCGCCACCGTCCAGAGCGTGAGCGACACAAACAGGTCAGCGACCTGGCCATTGATGCCGCTTCGCAGCGCGAGCAGCAGATAAAAAATCGACCCGATCCCGCGAATGCCGAACCAGCTGATCATGCCGCGCTGGGGTGGCGTCAACCCTTCGCCAACGGTGGCGAAGACAGCTGACAGTGGCCGCAGACACAGCAGCATCAGCGGCACAAACCACCAGACGGCAGGCAGTGGCTTGGCATACGCCAACATCGAGCCCACCAGCAACACCAGCGCGAGTTCGCTGATCCGCTCCAATTGCGCGTTGAACGTCTGCACAGATTGGCGCATCGTGGCGCTGGCGTGTTGCGGATGCGTTGCCAGCGTTTCGTAGTCGTGACCGGCTGCCGCGGTGGCGACGGGTAACGGCGGAGTATCCGGCAACGGCTGTTCCCGAACCCGCCGTAACGCCAACCCGGCCGCAAACACCGCCAGAAACCCCGAAGCGAGGCTGACCTGCGCCAGGCCATAGGCCATGCCCACCAGTCCCAACGCGAGGAAGTCGTCCAGCCCCACCGCCTCGTCGTGGCGACTGCGCAGGTACACCACAAGGCGGCCGGTACCGGTTCCCAGCACCCAGCCTATCGCCACGCCGCCCACCGTGGCCCACAGCAAATCAACCGTCCACCACCGGACAAAGCCGCTGCCCATGTCGTGCAGGCCCAGCAAACCCAGCCCCAGCATCAGGAACGGAAACGCGGCGCCATCGTTGAGCCCGCCCTCGGCTGTCAGGCTGAAACCGAGCCGATCGGGGTTGGGGCCGGCATCGGCTCGCACCTCGGACGCCAGCACGGGGTCGGTCGGCGCGAGAATGGCGCCCAGCAGCACGGCCGCGCCCAGCGGCAGGTCAAGCAGCCACACCCCGATGGCCGCCACCATCGCCACCATCGCGGCCATGGATACGAACGCCAGCCGCAGCGGCAATCGCCAGCGGCTGTCGCGCAGCGGCACACCCAGCCGCAGACCCACCGCAAACAGCGAAATCAGCAGGGCGACTTCGGCCAGCCCCTGCAGCAGGGCCGTAGCGGTCAGCGGGTTGGGGCGCAGCACATTCATCACGTCCGGTCCGAGCAACCAGCCCAGCGCGAGATAGACCATCGCGTTGCTGATCGGCAATCGGGTCAGCAGTGTGCCCGCGAGCACCATGGTGACCAGCAGCACACCTGCAAACAACGACCATTCGGCAAGTGACATCGACCCACTATCGCCGGTTTCCCCCGGCAGCGCCAGCGGGCAGCGTTTCGGTGGCCGGACGCCACACCCCATGGGCGGGCGACTTCCCGTCGGTCAGTTCACCGGCAGCACGGGCGGCGCGCCCTTGACCTTCATCACGAATGCGAGGAACTTCGCCGGCCGCGACTTGCTGGCGTTCTTGGAGACGGTGTGGACATCGGGTACGCTTTTCCAATCGCTCACGGAGCCAGCCCGCCGGCCCGGCCCGACCGTGTCAGACACCGCTGACACACCGAAGCGCCGCGCTCCGATTGGCCCGACGCGTCGCGGCACCTAATCTGACCCTACCGACGCGCCGGCAACGGCATTGCACACCCCTTTTCAGGAGCTCACCATGCGCCCATCCCTCACACCCATGATCAATCCCACCCGGACCCGCAAGCTCGCGGCGGCCAGTGCTGTGCTGGCGGCGCTGGTGCTGGGCGCCTGCGGCAAGGCGCCCGAGACACAAGGCACGGCTGGCCAGAAGGTGGACGAAACCATCGCCAAGGTCGAGCGCAAGGCCGAGGAAGTGAAGGCCGACGCCAAGCAGGCCGGCGCCGAAATGAAGGCGGATGCCAAAGCGGCAGGCGCCGAAATGAGCGCCGACGCCAAACAGGCGGGCACAGACGTCAAGGCCGCCATGAGCGACGCCGCCATCACCGCCGCCGTCAACGCCGAGCTGGCGCGCGACAAGGATTTGAGCGCGCTCAAGATCAACGTGGACACCAGCGGCGGCCGCGTGCTGCTCAAGGGTGAAGCACCGACTGCCGACGCGCGCGAACGCGCCACCCGCCTCGCGCAGGCCGTACAGGGCGTGCGCGCGGTGGACAACCAGCTCAATGTGAAGAGCTGACCTGGATTTCTCCCGAATTCCTGTTTCCTCCTCCCCAACTTGCAACGCCTCAGGCGTTGCTTTTTTTTGACCGGGTGACACAAGCCTCAAATGCAGTTTTTTGAACCGTTTTGCGCGGGTGTCCACACCCAATGGTCATAATTTGCTATCATTATTATAGCACTTCCACCAAATACGGCAGAGAACCTTCGTCAGCCGTTGAGGTGAGTCGCAACGGCATGCCGAGGAGGGCGTCACCGCGGAATGGCGTCGAGGCGCTGCTGTTCCGAATGGCGACGTGACTGACGGCGTTCAGTTCAGCGCATCGAGCGAACGCGCGGCGCCCAGCAATGCCGGCGACTGCGCCGACGTGATCACCCAGACCGGGATGCCGGCCAGGTACGGTTTGAATCGGCCCTTGGCCTCAAAACGCTCGCGGAATGGCGACGAGTCGAACCAGGCGCCGAGCCGTGGCACGATGCCGCCCCCCACATACACACCTCCGTGCGCACCGAGCGACAGCGCGAGGTTGCCAGCCACGGTTCCCAGCACCGCACAGAACATGGTGAGGGCCTCGACCGCTTGAGCGTGATGGGCATTCAATGCGGCCTCTGTGACACCTGCGGCGTCGAGGATCGCCTCCGCTGCAACGCCATCGGCCTGGCACAGCAACTCAAAGGTATCGAGCAGGCCTTGCCCGCAGACCAGTCGCTCGGCCGAGGCGTGGCCATACCGCTGGGCCAAACCATCCATCACCAGGCGCTCCCGCGCCGTGATGGCGGGCAGCGTCACATGTCCGCCCTCGCCTGTCAGGGGTACCCAACCCGCCTCACCCACCGGGACCAGACCCGACACGCCCAGGCCTGTGCCCGCGCCTATCAACGCGATAGCCGCTCGGGGCACGGGCGCACCCCCGCCCACTTGGCGCAACTCATTGGGTGGCAGATATGGCAGAGCCAGCGCCAGGGCGGTGAAGTCATTGAGCAGGCGGAACGTACGGACCCCGAACTCGGCCTTGACCGCTGCTTGGGAGAACGACCAGTGCGCATTGGTCATCTGGACCCAATCGCCGGTGATCGGGTTGGCAATGGCAATGGCCAATGCATCAGGGACGCCTCCACCCCGCTCATTCAAGTAATGGTGGATGGCGTCCTCGATGCGAGGAAAGTCTGCCACCTGCAACAACTGGGTGTCGACAAGCGCTGCGCCGGGGCCATCCTGCCAGGCGAACCGCGCATTGGTACCTCCGACATCGGCAATCAGTCGACTGGCAGGAATCGGTCGGCTAGGGCGCGCGACAGGAGTCAAATCCATACTGATCAGCGAATGGGGGCCGGGCGGCCGTCAATACGAAAACCGACAGATCCCGGCCCGGTGTTCCGATGGTTACTGGAAGGTGATTGCGCCCTTCAAGACCAGTGTCGAGGGGTAAACCGCGCCAGCAGGCACGGAAAGGTTGGCACCCGAGGTCCTGGTGCCATCACCCACTGCCGAGCCTCCGCCTGCCGCCTGGAACGACATAAAAGCGATAGGAGACCCGGCCAGTGCAGCAGCAGTGGTCATCCCGGGCACCGCGCAGTTTTGCACCACAACAAACTCACTCAGGTTCAACGTGTAACTGACGGATGCCACAGAGGTCGGTGTCACAACCCGGCGAAGCTGGATATGGCAGGGGTTTCCGCCGACCGTGTAGAGGCGACCCATGTCGAGTTGCACCATGAAGTTGTTGGTCGCTGACTGGAACCACTCTGGGTTCTGATTGAAATTGAACCTCATGGTGGTCTGACCGCTTATCTGAACGCCGCCAGTGTTCGCCGTCCCGCTCAGTCCGCCTGTGACGCCAGGCGGTTGCACATAGATTCCGGCGAACAGAGCGGTAGCCGGTGATGGCGTCTGATAGTAGTAGAAGAAGAAGCTGTCTGCAGCGGGCACACCGGGTGCTGTGTCACCACCCCCCCCGCAAAATGCGGGACCCCCCGTGCAGTTGAACCCATCCAGATTGCTGCCGCTGAAACCGCCAAACTCTCCACCTTCAACCGTTCGGCCATTGGCAGCGAAGCCGCTGGAGAACGTGATGGGCGTGCTGCCACCGCCCCCACCGCCTCCTGCCGCAGCAAGGAGCGTGATGTCGTCGATCCAGTAGGTCTGTGCGCCCAGGTTGGGCACATCAGTGTCGGCAGAGAACACCATCGTGGTGTAGCTGCTGGCCGGGTTGACACCATTGAGCACCCAGGTGAGGGTCTGCCAGGTGTTGGCTGCA
>JANOBJ010000321.1:0-11531 GCA_031411575.1 Betaproteobacteria bacterium
GGCGTCAAAATCACCGTCGCGCACCCGGCTCGCGGCAAACGACAACTGTTTCAGTGGCCGGTTGATCAGCCGCGCAATGACCGCCGCGCCCGCCAGCGACAGCACCGCTGCCGTGATCAGCCAGATCAGCCAGGTGCGCCCGCCCACGGGCTTCACGCGCGACCGGTCCATCAGCAGCCAGTAGGTGTCGCTGTCAATGACAAAGCCGACCCACAGCCCTTCTTCGCCATTCACATTGCGCGCCACCATGGTGCCGGGGCCCAGGCGCGCGGCCAGTTCCTCGGTGATGCGCTCGTCGAGCGTGCTTTTGTCGAACAGCTGGAACTTGTCGCCAGGTTCGCGCGGCAGGATGCGCACGCCTTCCTGGTCGGCCAGCGTCTTGATCAGCGAGACCCGCGCAATCGCATCGGAATACACCAGCGCGGCGCGGCTCAGGTTGACCAGCGAGGCGATCTGTTGCGCGGTCTGGATGGCGCGCGGCTCGTATTCCAGCGCACGGAAGGTTTGCAGCCAGGCCACCGTGCTGCCAAACAGCAGCAGCGCCAGCATGATGAAGGTGCGCCAGAAAAGGCTCAGGCCCAGCTTGCGCTGCATGGACAGCGGCACCGGCGCCGTCTCAAGCGGCGCGGGGCTGGTGAAATCAATCTGCGTTTCCGCCGGCGCGTTCAAATCATGGGCTCCCTGTGTCTCCCGAGGTCAGGCAGGCATGAAGTGGCTCGCTGGCAGGGCAGCCAGCGGCAGGGCAGTAGCGGCTTTTAGCCCGCACCGTCCGGCACAAACACGTAACCCACACCCCAAACCGTCTGAATATACCGTGGCGCCGCCGCATCGACCTCAACCAATTTGCGCAGGCGCGACACCTGCACGTCCAGGCTGCGGTCAAACGGCTCGAATTCGCGGCCGCGCGCCAGCTGGGCGAGCTTTTCGCGCGACAGCGGCTGGCGCGGGTGCCGCACCAGCGCCTTGAGCATGGCGAACTCGCCCGTGGTCAGCGGTAGTTCTTCCTCGTTTTTGCGCAGCGTGCGCGCGCCCAGATCGAAGGAGAAGGGGCCGAAGGTCACCACTTCGTTGTCGGTCGACGGTGCGCCCGGCGCCTCCTGCGGCGGGCGGCGGCGCAGCACCGCATGCACGCGGGCCAGCAGTTCGCGCGGGTTGAAGGGTTTGCCCAGGTAGTCGTCGGCACCCACTTCCAGGCCGACGATGCGGTCCACGTCTTCGCCCTTGGCGGTCAGCATGATGATCGGGGTGCGGTCATTGGCCGCGCGCAGGCGGCGGCAGATCGACAGGCCGTCTTCGCCCGGCATCATCAGATCGAGGACGATCAGGTCAACCGTGTCACGCAAAAGTATTCGGTTGAGGGCCTTGCCATCTTCGGCAACCATGATCTCGAAACCTTCCTGCGTCAGGTAGCGGCGCAGGAGATCGCGGATGCGGGCGTCGTCGTCCACCACCACGATCTTGTCGGTTCGGCTTGCGGGTTGATTCATGTTTCCCCTATGGAAATTTGTAACAGAGCCGATTTTGAGGTGCTATCCGCCTCGATTCCGCTTTTTGCCCCCGCTCTTGACACATTGTTACAAAAGTTGCCCCGCCGTTCAAGGGGTTCACGCCAGAGATGTGATCCTCGGTCATTCTCAAAGCGTTCAAGAACTATATGAAGCTGTTGCTGTTGTTCATGTTGCCGGCCACTGCGGCCACTCTGGCTTTCGCGCAAGCCCCCACCGGGGCCAGCGACGAAGGCCAGATCAGCTATGAAAAGCGGCTGATTCACCTGCGATCAGACCTGCGATCGAGCCTGTCCGCGCAGCCGCGCGCCACCCCGGATCAGCCCGCGCCCGCCGCGCGCCAGCTGTCCGCCCAGGAGCGCGCGGAGTTGCGCCAGCAGCTGCGCCAGCAGTACAAGCCGATTTCGCCGCAACCGCCGCCCAAGGGCGTGAAACCTTGATGCGGGGCGTTTTCCGGCATGAACCCGCTGTGGTCTGCGCACCGTTGTTCTCTGCACCGTCATCCCGGTCGCTCCCGATGGTCGGGTCCGGTTCAGGGTCCGGGCTTCGCGGGTGGGTGCCTCGAGTCGTGCTGTGCCTGGGCCTGCTCGCGGGCCTGACCAGCATCGGCAAGGCCGCACCCGCAACGCTCAGCGCCGCCGAGGCGCGGCATCTGCTGGCGCGTACTGGTTTCTCGCCGACCCAGCCCGAGGTTGAAGCGCTGACAGGGCAGGGCGCGCCGAGCGCCGTGGCCGAGCTGGTGGAGCGGGCGCAGGCCTCGCGCCCGGCTCATCCGGCGCCGGCTTTTGTGGCCGAGCCGCCGCCGATCCCCCTGAACCTGCTCAAGACGCGCGAAGAGCAGGTGGCCGCCAACCAGCAGCAGTTTCGCGAGGGGCTGGCGATCAAGACCTGGTGGGTGCGCGAGATGCTCGAGACGCGCACCCCGCTGGCCGAGCGCATGACGCTGTTCTGGCACAGCCACTTTGCCACCTCGCAGCAGAAGGTGATTCGCTCGCAGCCGATGTGGGTGCAGCACCAGCTGCTGCGCACGCATGCGCTGGGCAACTTCCGCACGCTGCTGCACGCCGTGGCCCGGGACCCGGCCATGCTGGTGTACCTGGACGGCGCCAACAGCCGCAAGGAGGCGCCCAACGAGAACTTTGCGCGTGAGGTGATGGAACTGTTCACCCTGGGCGAGGCCACGCGCAGCGCCGAAGGCCTGGGCGGCTACACCGAGCAGGATATCCAGCAAGCCGCCCGCGCCTTCACCGGCTGGAGCGTGGACCGGCGCGATTTCAGTTTTCAGGCCCGACCGGCGTTTCATGACGCGGGCAGCAAGACCGTGCTGGGCAGGAGCGGCGCATTCGATGGTGACGCCGTGCTCGATGTGCTGCTGGAGCAGCCTGCAGCCGCACGGCTGGTGGTGGGCAAGCTCTGGAAGGAATTTGTCTCGCCAGCGCCCCAGGGCGCGGCTGAGCAGCGGGAGTTTGACGCCGCGGCGAAACGCTTTCGTGACAGCGGCTACGACACCGGCGTGGCGCTGCGCGCGCTGCTGCTGACCGACGCATTCTGGTCCACCGGCAACCGCGGCAGCCTGATCAAGTCGCCGGTGGAACTGGTGGTGGGCACGGTGCGGCAGTTTGGCTTTGGCGCCACCGAGCTGGTGCCGTTTGTGCTCAAGTCTTCGCAGCTCGGGCAGAACCTGCTGGCACCGCCCAACGTCAAGGGCTGGCCGGGCTACACCGAATGGATCAACGCCACCACGCTGCTGGAGCGCAAGCGCTTCACCGAGCAGCTGTTCCGCGCGGTCGAACTGAAGGGCGAATCCAGCGCACCGCCGATCGCGTTTGGGCCGTCGGGGCAGGTGGGGCCCGGCATGAACATGGGCGCCGGTAGCGAGATGGCCGCCGGCGGCATGCGACCGATGCAGCAGATGCGCGAAGAGTTCGGTGCTGAAACGGGCGGCCGCGGCAGCAACCGGCAGGCGCTGGCGCTGTTGGGCCGCGACGGCATCCTGCGCGTGGGGCAGGGCATGGCGAAGATCACGTTTGATCCCGACGCCTGGCTGGCGCGCTACGGCGGCCACGCCGACCGCGTGCCCACCGACGAGGTGCGCCAGCGGCTGGAGCAGGCCTTGCTGCCGGTGCCGGCCACCCAGGCCATTCCTGCGGGCACGGTGGGCGTGGCGTACCTGCGCGCGCTGACGCTCGACCCGGCCTACCAGCTCAAATAACCCGTTCACCCGTAAACCCCTCACCCACCCCGGGCACACCATGCAACGCCGCCACTTCATCTCGCTATTGGGTTCGGCCTCTGGCGCGGCCTTGCTCACGCAGCACGCGCCGGGCTGGGCCCAGGCCGTACGCGAGGCGCAGCGCACGGTGGCGAGCACCGCCGACCGTATCCTGATCCTGATCGAGCTCAAGGGTGGCAACGATGGCCTGAACACGGTGATTCCATACGCCGACCCGGCCTACGCGCAGTTTCGCAGCACCCTGGCGATCCCGCGCGACAGCGTGCTGGCGCTGGACGCCCGCACCGGCCTGCACCCCGAGCTCAAGAGCCTGTTGCCGCTGTGGGAGAAGCGCGAGCTCGCCATCGTGCAGGGTGTGGGCTACCCGCAGCCGAATCTGTCGCACTTTCGGTCCATCGAGATCTGGGCCACCTCGTCGCGCGCCGACGAATACCTGGACACCGGCTGGGTCGGCCGCGCCATGAAGGCCGGCGTCGGCGACAAGGCGGCCTACACGGCCGAAGGTGTGCTGATCGGCGGTGCCGAATTTGGCGTGCTGGCGGGCGCCCGCGCCGTGTCGCTCAACAACCCGGAATCGTTTTTGCAGAACGCGCGTTTTGCGGCGCCGCGCGAGATGCAGGGCAACGCCGCGCTGCAGCACCTGCTGCGGGTGGAAGGTGATGTACTCTCGGCCGCCGCGGGCTTGCGGGCTGACAAGTTTGACTTCAAGACCGAGTTCCCGACGGGCGCGTTTGGCAACTCGGTGCGCGCCGCCGCGCAGGTGGTGGCGTCGCAGCGCGGCAGGGCGGGCGTACCGGTGATCACCCTGAGCCTGGGCAGTTTTGACACCCACCAGAACCAGTTGAACCCGCATGCCAATTTGCTGCGCCAGCTGGCCGAAGGCATTGCTGCGCTGCGCGGCGCGCTGACCGAGCTGGACGCCTGGGACCGCACGCTGGTGATGACGTTTTCCGAGTTTGGCCGCCGCGCCCGGCAGAACCAGAGCCAGGGCACCGACCACGGTACCGCGGCGCCGCACATCGTGGCCGGTGGCGCGGTGCGCGGCGGCCTGTACGGCCAGCCGCCCGATTTTTCGCGTCTGGACGGCGCGCAGAACCTGCTCTACACCACCGACTTCCGCCAGCTCTATGCGACCATCGCCGAAGACTGGTGGGGGATCGCGCCCGACAAGGTGGTGCGCGGCCGGTTTGATCCTCTTTCCTTTATCGCCACCTGAACCTGAAAGCCTGATTCGTGAATGCTACAAAAATAATAGCTGCTTGTGCCCTGCTGGCGTGCACCAGCGCCCCTTTTGCGCAAAATATGGCGTTCCCGGTGCCACAGAACGTGGTCACGCTGGCGGCCAGCGGCACGGTTGAGGTGCAGCAGGATCTGCTGTCAATTTCGATGAACACCACCAAGGAAGGGCCGGACGCCGCCACGGTGCAGGCCCAGCTCAAAGTGGCGCTGGATGCCGCGCTGACCGAAGCCAAAAAAGCCAGCCAGCCCGGCCAGCTCGATGTGCGCACCGGCAACTTCAGCCTCTACCCGCGCTACGCCCGCGACGGCAAGGTCAATGGCTGGCAGGGCACGACCGAACTCGTGCTCGAAGGCCGCGACTTCGCGCGCATCAGCACCACGGCCGGCAAGATCCAGACGTTGACGCTCGGCAACGTGAGCTTTGGCCTGAGCCGCGAGCAACGCACCAAGGTGGAAGCCGAAGCGCAGACCATCGCGATCGACCGCTTCAAGGCAAAGGCCGACACGATTGCCAAGGGCTTCGGATTTGCCGGCTACACCCTGCGCGAAGTCGCCGTGAACGCCAACGACCAGGGCTTCCAGCCCCGCCCGCGCATGATGGCCCTGGAAGCCAAGTCGTCGATGGCCGACGCGGCGGTGCCGGTGGAGGCGGGCAAGAGTTCGGTGGTGGTGACGGTATCGGGGGCGGTTCAGTTGAAGTGATTCTGGAGTGATTTTGGACTGTTTTCGGCCTGTTGTCCGCGTCTCTTGGTCATAGTTTGCTATTGATTTGATAGTGACCGAGTTGCCGTACCCTGCATTGCTTCCGGGTGTCCGCGGTCAGGCCGGGCAATACAACGCTAGTACTATCAAATGAATAGCAAACTATGACCAAGAGACGCCGACCAGAGGCCTGAAACACCCCAAAAATGTCCATCAGAGCCTCACTGCGCCACCCATCCCCCATCCATATTCCAGATGGCCCCGCGCACGTTGTTGCCGGCCGGGGAACAGAAGAACAAGGCCAGCTCGCCCAGTTCTTCCGGCGTCGTGAACTGCAATGACGGCTCTTTCTCGGCCAGCAGATCGCGCTTGGCAACTTCAACCGAAATGCCTTCGCGCTCGGACCGTGCGTCGATCTGTTTTTGCACCAGCGGGGTCAGCACCCAGCCCGGGCAGATAGCGTTGCTGGTGACGCCGGTGGTCGCGGTTTCCAGGGCGATCGACTTGGTGAACCCGACGATGCCGTGTTTGGACGCGACGTAGGCCGATTTCTGCGCCGAAGCCACCATGCCGTGGGCGGACGCCACGTTGATCACGCGGCCCCAATTGGCGGCTTTCATGGCGGGGATGGCCAGGCGGGTGGTGTGGAACGCGCTGGTCAGGTTGATGGCGATGATCGCGTCCCACTTCTCGACGGGAAAGTCTTCCACGTTCGCCACGTGCTGGATGCCGGCGTTGTTGACCAGGATGTCCACGCGCCCGAATTCCTTCGCGGCGTAGGCCATCATGGCTTCAATCTCGGCGGGTTTGCTCATGTCGGCGCCGTGGTAGGCCACCTTGGCGCCCAGAGCGGCGACCTCGGCCTTGGGGCCGTCGACGTCGCCGAAGCCATTGAGCACGATGTTGGCGCCATTGCGGGCCAGCACTTTGGCGATGCCCAGGCCAATGCCGCTGGTGGAACCCGTGACGAGTGCAGTTTTACCCTTCAGCATGGTGTGTTCTCCGGATGAATTACGATGAAGTCGAAGACAAAAGATTAGCAATTATCAAGCCGCGACCGTGTTGAACCCGCCCGAAGCCCTCCAGCCCGTGCTGAACCACGTTTCCTGCCCCGATGCGGCAGGCGGGCACCGCATGGCGTATTGGCAATGGGGCGAGGCCGCCAGTCCCCATGTGGTGGTGTGCGTGCATGGGCTGTCGCGTCAGGGGCGCGACTTTGACGTGGTGGCGCGCGCGCTGCTGCAGCGTACCGGTGGCGCATGGCGTGTGGTGTGCCCGGACGTGGCGGGCCGTGGCCAGAGCGATTGGCTCCAGGACCCGATGGGCTATCAGATCCCGTCCTATGCCGCTGACATGCTGGCCCTGCTGGCGCAACTGCAGGCCCAGGCGCCGGTTCAGACGCTCGATTGGGTGGGCACCAGCATGGGCGGGCTGATCGGCATGGTGCTGGCGGGGCAGGCCGGGTTGCCGCTTCCGGCGCCTGTGCACCGGCTCGTGCTCAACGATGTCGGCCCTGTCATTCAGTGGCAGGCGCTGGCGCGCATCGGCACGTATCTGGGGCAGACCGGAAGGTTCGATTCGGTTCAGGCGGCGGCCGACGCAATGTGGGCCATCTCCACCAGCTTCGGGCCGCACACGCCCGAGCAGTGGCTGGCGCTGTCACGGCCGATGCTCAAACCCCTGCCCGACGGCGCGCTGACCCTGCACTACGACCCCGCGATTGCGGTGCCGTTTCGCACCGTCACGGCTGAATCCGCCGCAGCGAGCGAGGCCGCGCTGTGGCAGCTGTACGACCAGATCACGGCCGAAACGCTGCTGCTGCGCGGCGCACAGTCGGATCTGCTGGCGCCCGAGACCGCGCGCGCCATGGCCGGGCGAGGGCCCCGCGCGCAGCTGGTCGAATTTGCGGGCGTGGGCCACGCGCCGACGCTGGTTGCGCCCGATCAGGTGGACGCGGTGTGCAGCTTCCTGATCCCCTGAACAGGCTGTCGGGTCATGAAAAGTCTGGCCGTTGAACGTCCGAAGGCGCCCCAGCCGGCCGAGCCCGTGCCGGAGCTGATTGCGGCGACCGCGTTGAGCCTGCCCGAACAGGCGCATGCGCTGACACGTGCCCGCTCATTTGCCGAGCCGCTGATTGCCAGCGAGCAGCTGGATACGGGCGAGAACACATTGGCGCATGCCGACGCCGTGGCGCGCATCCTCAAGACCGTGGGCGGTTCCGAAGCGATGCAGGCGGCCAGCTACCTGGTCTATGCGTGCGACCACCTCAACAAGCCCGAAGAGGTGATCGCCAAGGCCTTTGGCCAGAATTTCGCCACGCTGGCGGTCGAAACCACCAAGCTGGTGCGCGTGCAGCGACTCTCGCGCACCGCCCATTCGACCGCGCAGCTGGTGGACGACCCCGCCGCGCAGACCGAAAACGTGCGCAAGATGCTGCTCGCGTTCTCGCGCGACTTGCGCGTGGTGATGCTGCGGCTTGCGTCGCGCCTGCAAACGCTGCGCCACTATGCCGCCACCAAGCAGCCGGTGCCGCCCAGCCTGGCGCGTGAATCACTGCAGGTGTTTGCGCCGCTGGCCAACCGGCTGGGCATCTGGCAGGTGAAGTGGGAACTGGAAGACCTGTCGTTCCGCTTCCTGGAGCCCGAGACCTACCGCGAAGTGGCGCGCCTGCTCGACGAAAAACGCATTGAGCGCGAGGGCTACGTCGAGCAGTTGCGCGGGCAGCTCGAAGCCGAGCTGCGCAGCCAGGGCATCGGCGCGACGGTGCACGGCCGGCCCAAGCACATCTACAGCATCGTGCGCAAGATGCGCGGCAAGTCGCTGGATTTTGACCACGTGTTTGACATTCGCGCGCTGCGCGTCGTGGTGCCCTCGGTCCCGGATTGCTATGCCGCGCTGAGCTGGGTGCACAGCCGGTTCCAGCCAATCACCGAAGAGTTTGACGACTACATCGCCAAGCCCAAGGCCAATGGCTACCAGTCGCTGCATACCATCGTGCGCGAGGTGGTCGATGGTCAGCCGGCGCGGCCGATCGAAATCCAGATCCGCACCCAGGCCATGCATGACCATGCCGAGCACGGCGTGGCGGCGCACTGGGCCTACAAGGAGGCCGGCGCCAAGGGCTATGCGGGCGTATCGGCCAGCGGTGCGTACGACGCCAAGATCGCGGTGTTGCGCCAGTTGCTGGCCTGGGAGCGCGATCTTGCGGGCGCCAAGCCCGGCAAGGACCTGTTTGACGACCGGATCTACGTGCTGACACCCGAAGCGGCGATTGTGGAACTGCCGCAGGGCGCGACCGCCATCGATTTCGCCTACAGCGTGCACACCAACCTAGGGCACCGTTGCCGCGGCGCACGCGTGGACGGCGCGATGGTGCCGCTCAATACGCCGCTGCAGAACGGCCAGACCGTGGAAGTGATCACCACCAAAGAGGGCGGGCCCTCGCGCGACTGGCTCAACGCCGAACTCGGTTATCTGGCCAGCCCGCGCGCCAAGGCCAAGGTGCGGGCCTGGTTCAACGCGCAGGTCATGCACGAGACGGTGGCACGCGGGCGCGAGGCGGTCGAAAAACTGCTGCAGCGCGAAGGCAAGACAGCGCTCAAGCTCGATGACCTGGCTTCGCAGCTCGGCTTCAAATCCGCCGACGAACTGTTCGAGGTGGTCGGCAAGGATGAATTCTCGCTGCGCAGCATCGAAACGCTGCTCAGGCCGCCCGAGCCGGTGCTGCCGCACGACGAGTTCCCGCAGTTAAAAAAATCCCGTGCGGCGGACCACAACGCAAAGGGCGGGGTGCTGGTGGTAGGCGTGGATTCGCTGATGACGCAGTTGGCCAAATGCTGCAAGCCGGCACCGCCCGACGACATCGGCGGGTTCGTCACGCGGGGCAAGGGTGTCAGCATTCACCGGCGCGATTGCAGCAATTTCCGCGAGCTGGAAGCGCGCGACAGCCAGCGCGTGATCGATGTGGCGTGGGGCACGCCACGCGCAGCCGAAGCGGCGGTTTACCCCGTGGATGTGGCGGTCGAGGCAGCCGACCGGCAGTGCTTGCTGCGCGATATCTCCGAGGTGTTCGCCAAGGAGAAGATGAATGTCATCGGCGTGCAGACGCAATCGGTCAAGGGCACGGCCTGGATGACCTTCACGGTGGAAGTAGCGGACTCGCAGCGTCTGGCCAAGGTGCTGGGTACCGTGGCCGATGTGAAGGGCGTGCGCTCGGCGCGCCGGCGTTGAGTGCCGGGAGCCAGGCCGCGCGCACGGCAAACGGTACGCCACAGACCCGCCAGCGCTTGATGCTATACTCCAAGGCTCGGATTTTAGGCGCGTAGCTCAGCTGGTTAGAGCACCACCTTGACATGGTGGGGGTCGTTGGTTCGAGTCCAATCGCGCCTACCAATTTCCTTCTCAGTTCTCATTCCCGTCTGTCTCACCGTCAGGGTAAACCTTGGCTGGCTGGCAAAGGCGGCTCCCTAGAATATGTTGCGGTGCAGTACCTGTTTTGTACTGTGAGTTTCCGTGCAAGTCTCAGGAGCCAGTCGTGCAGAACAGGAAAGCATCAGGCGCAAAAGCGCCGCAGCGCATCATCAAGAAGTACCCAAACCGGCGCCTGTACGACACCGATACCTCCACCTACATCACTCTGGCTGACGTCAAGCACCTGGTGATGGACGGCGACGCGTTTGTGGTGCGCGATGCCAAAACCAACGATGACCTGACCCGCAGCATCCTGCTTCAGATCATCCTTGAAGAAGAGGCCGGTGGCGCGCCCATGTTCACCGAGGCGGTGCTGGCCAACATTATCCGCTTCTACGGTCACGCGATGCAGGGCTTCATCGGCACTTACCTCGAGAAAAATGTTCAGGCTTTTACCGATGTGCAGTCCAAACTCACCGAGCAATCCAAGAGCGTCACGCCCGAGATGTGGGCGCAGTTCATGAGCATGCAGTCGCCCATGATGCAGGGGATGATGGGCAACTACGTTGAGCAGTCCAAAAGCATGTTTACGCAGATGCAGGAGCAGATGCAAAAGCAGACCGAGCAAATGCTGGGCGCATTCGGGCTGAAACGCTGACGCGGCCAAATGCTGGGACAATCGGGGGATGAGTGAAGTCTTGTCCCCCGTCAGCAACGTCCCCGCGGCTCCAGCCGCCCCCCGAGTTGGTTTTGTGAGCCTGGGCTGCCCCAAGGCCCTGACCGATTCCGAACTGATCCTCACGCAACTGAGCGCCGAGGGCTACCAGACCTCCAAGACCTTTCAGGGAGCCGATCTGGTGATCGTCAACACCTGCGGCTTCATCGACGACGCCGTCAAGGAGAGCCTGGACACCATCGGTGAGGCACTGGCCGAGAATGGTCGCGTCATCGTGACGGGTTGCCTGGGTGCCAAGGCGGGCGAGGGCGGCGGCAACCTGGTCAAGCAGATGCACCCGAGTGTTCTGGCCGTGACCGGCCCGCACGCCACCCAGGAAGTGATGGACGCGGTGCATGCCAACCTGCCCAAGCCGCACGACCCTTTCGTGGACCTGATTCCCAACGCATTCGGCGTGGCCGGCATCAAGCTCACGCCCCGGCACTATGCCTACCTCAAGATCAGCGAGGGCTGCAACCACCGCTGCACCTTCTGCATCATTCCGTCGATGCGGGGCGACCTGGTGTCGCGCCCGATTGGCGATGTGCTGGCAGACGCGAGAGCGCTGTTTGAAGGCGGCGTGAAAGAACTGCTGGTGGTCAGCCAGGACACCTCGGCCTATGGAGTGGACGTGAAGTACCGCACCGGTTTCCATGACGGCCGTCCGGTGCGCACGCGCATGTTCGACCTGGTGGCGGCGCTGGGCGAGATCGCCGAGCCCCATGGC
>JANOBJ010000322.1:0-1679 GCA_031411575.1 Betaproteobacteria bacterium
CGCTTTTTTCGCCGCAGCTTTTTTCGCAGTTGCCATGATTGAAATTCCTTCTAGGTGAGGTTGATTTATCACCAGCGAAAAAGAACTTCTCCACTGGCAAGGCGGATGCTACTGGAGAAAAAACGTGTTTCCAAGCGAAAAGAGCCTTTTTTCACTCTGGCGTGTTGTTTTTTCTACGCGTGAAATCAGCTGCTTTTCCCTCTGAAAACGCGGTTTTGGCGAACCGGTCGGCTTGCCACTTGTTGGCGAGGATCAAAAAAACGCCGATCAGGATCACGCCGCACGACCACCATTCGCGGCCCGTCACGCGTTCGCCGGCCACCACTACGCCCAAAAACAGCGCGATCAGCGGGTTCACGAAGGCATAGCTGGTGGCCACCGCGGGCGACGCGTGGGCCAGCAAATACAGGTAGGCGCTGAACGCGATCAGCGATCCGAAGACCACCAGATAGGTCCACGCAGCCAGCGCGAGCGGCTGCGGCGGCCACGCGGGTTGCTCACCCAGTGCGAGAGCTATCGCCATCAACACCGCGCCACCGCACAACATTTCACTGGCAAAGCCCGCTGGTCCCGGTGCCAGAGGCAGCCGTGTGGTCGAGAGCACCGAGCCCAGCGACCACAGCAGCGTCGCGCCGGCGATGGCGGCCAGGCCGACGGGTTAAGCGGCAAAGCTGGCGCCCTGAACGAGCAGTCCCACGCCAACAGCGCCCACCCCCATGCCCAGCAGCTCCAGCCGGCCGGGCCGCTGGCCGAACAGCAGTCCCCAGCCGCAGACCAGTATCGGTACCACGGCGATGAAGGTGGCGATGAGGCCCGAGCCGACGTGCACCGAGGCCACCGCCGTCAGGCCCATGCCGCCGCCGAGCATCAGCGTGCCGATGACCAGCGCGTTGCGCCACTGCCGCCGGTCTGGCTGGGGCTTGCCCAGCAGCACCAGCCAGCCCATCAGCAGCCCGCCGGCCAAAAGAAAGCGCGTGCCCATCTGGAAAAACGGCGGAAAGCTCACCAGCGCCAGGCGAATCGCCAGATACGTCGAGCCCCAGACGAGGTAGCAGGCCAGCAGTGCGGGCACCAGGAGGCCGTGCCGCGCGGGGGCGAAGGGAGTCAGGGTGGTCGTGTTCATGCCGAAAATCTTAGGTTGCCATGGCGCTTGCGGCCATGCATCATTCAAGGCTGAATGGCAACGCCGCCTTGAGATTCCTGTTTAAACACCATGCCCACTTCAGTTACCGAACTCGATTCGTACGACAGCCGCATTCTGGGCGAACTGCAGCACGACGCGCGCATCACCATGGCCGAGCTGGGCCGCCGCGTGCACCTGAGCCAGCCGGCGGTGACCGAGCGGGTGCGCAAGCTTGAGCTGAGCGGCGTGATCAAGGGCTACCGCGCCGAGGTCGATACCCAGCGCCTGGGCTACGGCATTCGCGCCATGTGCCGGGTCGGGCGGGCCGAGTACGCGCGGGTGGTCAAGCTGATCGAGCAGACGCCCGAGGTGATCAATGCCTGGAACGTGACGGGCGAGGACAGCTGGCTGCTGGAGATCGCCGTCATCGACGTGCAGCACCTGGACGCGGTGGTGACGAAGTTTTGTATCCTCACGGAAACATCCACCGCCATCGTGCTGAATGCGCCGCGCGAAAACGCACCGGTGCTGCCGGCGCGCCGCGAGAACATCAAGC
>JANOBJ010000323.1:0-4988 GCA_031411575.1 Betaproteobacteria bacterium
CGGCACGACCAGCATCGAGGGCTACGTCACGTCCCCGAACGGCTTGCTCCCCGTCCCCAACGCGGTGGTCTACGTGCCCAACGGCGCAATCCAGGAGTGGAAGATCGAAAACCGCGCCAACGAGGCCCACGTGTTCCACATGCACCAGATCCGCTTTCGGGTGCTCAGGCGCTACCCGTCGCCCGACAACGCGGCGGACAAGCTCGACGAGTTCACGCTGCGCGACACTGTCGATCTGCCGGCCTGGAATGGCGTGGGTGCGCCGCCTTCGGTGACGCTGCGGGTGTTCTTCAACGAGCCCGATATCCGGGGCAACTTCCTGTACCACTGCCACATCCTTGAGCACGAGGACAAGGGCATGATGGGCGTGATCCGGGTGGTTGATGCGTCGGCCATGCCGGTGGCGCGCGGGCCGCGCAGCGGCGGGCCGGTGCTGGCGCTGGCCAGCGCTGGTGCGGGCAAGGGCAAAGCCATACCAACAGCCACAGCCGGCGGCAAGACAACGACGGCGGCGCGTGCGCCGCTGCTGGCGCCGCTGGAGGCCCCGCTGGCCGGTGCTGGCCCGGCCGGGTTGTCGGTGGCCAGGCTGGCGGCCCTGTCGCTGGTCTCGACCCGTTCCGCCGGCATCCCGCTGCTGCGGGACCGCGCGGGCAATGTGATCGACGCGCCGGTGTGCAGCACGCCGCCCTCCAAGTCGCGCCGTGGCAGGCGTCTGACGGGCGTCCTGTAGCGGTTTGGTCGGGATGTGGAGCGTTGTCCGCGCCCGATCTCGATAGTTTGCTACGGAAGAAATAGCGGCCCGGCGGGCAGGGCAGGCCCATCCCGCTGGCAGGGCGGGGCGGCTTGCAGGGGCTGGGAAAACAACGCAGAATACTGTAAATAAAAACAGTATTCTGCGTTGTCGTTCCGGCCCCTTTTTCGACCCTTTTTCGTCCCATCCGCTTGCTTTCCGCCCGTTCTTCCTCTGTCACCCGCCTGTTGCCTGCCATGTCTGCCCCGCTTCGTTTGCTGTCACCGGCAGCGCCTGCCGACGCACTGCCCCGGCAGGCGCTGCCGTCGCGGCCCGACCTCTGGACCGCTGAATCGCTGGCGCGCCCGGACCGGCCGGGGCTGCCCACGGGCCACGCCGCGCTGGACGCGCAGTTGCCTGGCGGTGGCTGGCCGTCGGCCGGGCTGGTGGAGTTGCTGCAGGCGCAGCCCGTGCGCCATGAGTGGCAGTTGCTGCTGCCCATGCTGGCAGCGCAGGTGCAGGCGCACCACGGGCCGGTGGTGCTGGTGGGCGCGCCGCCGGCGCCCGGCAGGCAGCAGCCGGGGGCGATGCTGATGCCGTTTGGCCCGGCGCTGGCGGCGCAGGGGTTGCCGCCCGAGCGGCTGCTGTGGGTGCAGGCGGCCGAGCCGGCAGCTCGCCTGTGGGCCTGCGAGCAGGCCCTGCGCTGCGCCGATGTGGTGGCGGTGCTGGCCTGGCTGCCGCAGGTGCGCCCGGATGCGCTGCGCCGCCTGCACCTGGGCGCTGTTGACTGCGGCAAGCCGCTGTTTGTGCTGCGCCCGGCCCGCGCCCAGTCGGAATCGTCGGCCGCGCCGCTGCGCCTGCTGCTGGACGGGGTGGATGCGCTCCAGGTGCAGGTGCTCAAGCGGCGCGGGCCACCGCTGGCGCATACGGTGCGGTTGCCCGCGCGGCCGGCTCGGTTGGCGGCCTTGCTCGCGGCGCGGTCGGGCGCGGGGCCGAAGGTGGCGGCGGTGATGCCGGCCCCCGCCAGCAGGAAGGTGTTGCATGCACTGGATCGCGCTGTTGCCGCCGGATGACGCGCGCACCGTCTGGACCTGGCGCGCCCTGCAGTTCACGCCGCGCGTGGCGCAGGTGGACGAAGCGCTGGTCATGGAGGTGTCGGGGGTGCTGCGGTTGTGGGGCGGCCGGGATCGCCTGCTGCGCCGCTTTTTCAGGTCAAAAGTGCCCGTGGTCCACACCGGCTGGTCACAAGGCGCTACATCTTTAATAGCAACTGCCTTGCTGCGCCTGTCGGTGCGCGCGCAGGCTCCACCCGGCCGGATGCCGCAGGACCTGCCGCTGTCCACGCTCAGCGCGGCCGCGCCGCACCTGGACACGCTGGCCCGCATCGGCTGCCGCACCTGGGGCGACCTGCGCGCGCTGCCACGCGGCGGCGCGGCCCGGCGCTTTGGCGCGCCGCTGCTGGCCGCGCTGGACGCCGCGTTCGGCGAGCAGCCTGAAAACCACGCCTGGCTCACGCTGCCCGAGGTGTTTGACCTGCGGGTCGAGTTGCCGGCGCTGGCGGTGAATGCGACTGAACTGATGTGGGCGGCGCAGCGCCTGCTGGGCGCGCTGCGCGAATGGCTGCAGGCGCGCCAGCGCGGCGTGCTGGCGATTGAGCTCGAATGGACGCACGACCTGCGGCGCCTGGATGGCCAGGTCCTGCCGCCGCAGGGGAAGCTGGTGCTGCGCACCGGGCAGCCGGTGCAGGGCATCGCCCACCTCAAGCGCCTGCTGGCCGAGCACCTGGCGCGCTCGGTGCTGGCGGCGCCAGTCAACCACCTGCGGCTGCGCACGCTCGACACCGCGCCCTGGGCCGGCGTGCCCACCAGCCTGCTGCCCGAAGACCAGGTGCGCGGCGACCGCCTGCACGAGCTGGTCGAGCGCCTGGGCGCGCGGCTGGGCCCGCACAACGTGTGCGTGCCCCAGCCGTTGGCCGACCACCGGCCCGAGCGCATGCAGCGCTGGGTGCCCGCGCAGGGTGTTCAGCCCCAGCCTTCCTCGCCCCAGGGCGGCCTGCCCACGAGCCCGCCCAAGGCCGTGCACGGCACCCTGCCCAAATCCCCGATGGCGGCGGCGCGAGCCGCCGGAGCCCTGCCGGCCGATGCGCTGTACCCCACCTGGCTGCTGCCCGAGCCGCTGCGGCTGGCCGTGCACCACCACGTGCCACAGCACGGCGGCCCGCTGCGCCGGCTCACGCGCCTGTACCGTGTGGAAGCCGGCTGGTGGGAGGGCGGCGGCCCCGCGCTGCGCGATTACTACATCGCCCACAGCGCGCATTTCGGCCTGGTCTGGATCTACCGCGAGCGGCCCGCCTCGCTGGCCCAAGGGCTGGAGCAGCAGGACGAATTCCGCTGGTACCTGCAGGGCCTGTATGCCTGAACCGCCGCACCAGAAGCCATCGCCCGCCTGGCTGGACGAAGACGGCGACGAGCGCCACTGGCCGCCGGTGCTGGGCCCATTGCCTGACGGCCTGCCCGACGGCCTGCCGGCTGGCCTGCCCGATGGTTTGCCTGGTTACGCCGAACTGCACTGCATCAGCAACTTCAGCTTCCAGCGCGGCGCCTCGCACCCGCAGGAGTTGGTGCGGCGCGCCTACAACCTGGGCTACGAGGCGCTGGCCCTCACCGACGAATGCTCGGTGGCCGGCGTGGTGCGCGCGTACTCGGGCCTGAAGGACTACCTCGCATTCATCCGGCAACTGGAGGCGGCGTTTCCCGGCCAGCGGCGCTTGCGGCCGTTCCGGCTGCTGTGGGGCAGCGAGTTCGATTTGGGGACCGGCCGGCTGGTGGCGATCGCGCGCGACATGGCCGGCTGGGGCGGGCTGTGCGAGTTCATCACCGCCGCGCGCATGACGGCCGACAAGGGGCACTACCGCGTGGGCTGGGACATCAGCGATTTCAGCCTGCTGGCGGGCTGCGAGCTGCTCTACGCGCCGAATCGTGAGGCTGTTAATGCTATTAATTTAATAGCGATAAATGACCATCCGACAAGGACGTTTGGCCAATTTGGCATGAAATTCTGGCTGGTGGTCGAATTGCTGCACGGTCTGGACGACGACCTGTGGCTGGCCACGCTGCGCGAGGCCGGGGCGCGTGCCGGCGTGCCGCTGGTGGCCGCAGGCGACGTGTGCATGCACGCGCGCTCTCGCAAGCCGCTGCAGGACGTGATCACCGCCGTGCGGCTGGGCAAACCCGTGTCCGACTGCGGCCTGGCGCTGCAGGGCAATGCCGAGCGCCACCTGCGCCAGCGCAAGCGGCTGGCCGAGGTTTACCCGGCCGACCTGCTGGCCGCCACGCTGGAGGTGGCGCGCCGCTGCACCTTTGACCTCGCCTCCATCCGCTACGACTACCCGCTGGAGACGGTGCCCCCGGGCCTCACGCCTGGCCAGGCGCTGCGCCAGCTCACGATGCAAGGCGCCGCAAGGCGTTACCCGCAGGGCATTCCTGCGCAGGTGCATGCCTGGCTCGAGAAAGAGCTGGCGCTGATTGCCGAGTGCCGCTACGAGATGTTCTTTCTGACGGTGCACGACATCGTGTGCTTTGCCGAAAGCAAAAGCATCCTCTGCCAGGGCCGCGGCTCGGCGGCCAACTCGGTGGTCTGCTACTGCCTGGGGATCACCGCCGCTGATCCGATGTATTCGCACCCGCTGCTCGAGCGCTTCATCAGCCTGGACCGCCGCAACGAGCCGCCCGACATCGACGTGGATTTCGAGCATGAGCGGCGTGAGGAAGTCATCCAGTACATCTACCAAAAGTACGGCCGCGAGCGTGCCGCGCTGGCCGCCACGGTGGTGGGCTACCGTGCGCGCAGCGCGGTGCGCGACGTGGGCAAGGCGCTGGGCATTGACGAGCCGTTGATCGACGCGTTTGCGAAAGAGCATTTCTGGTTTGACGACGCCCTGGCCGCGCAAAAGCTTGACGAGCTCGCGCAGAAAACCGGTACCGCGCTCAACGACCACACCGCGCGGCTGTGGATCGGGCTGACGCAGGAACTCATGGGCTTTCCGCGCCACCTGAGCCAGCATGTGGGCGGCTTCGTGCTCACGCAGACCAGGCTCACGCGGCTGGTGCCGGTGGAGAACGCGTCGATGAAAGACCGCTCCATCATCCAGTGGGACAAGGACGACCTCGAAGACATGGGCCTCATGAAGGTGGACGTGCTCGCGCTGGGCATGCTGACTGCCATCCGCCGCTGCATCGACCTGGTGGCACAGCGGCGC
>JANOBJ010000324.1:0-25903 GCA_031411575.1 Betaproteobacteria bacterium
TTCGTGGGGGGCACGCTCGCGTTTATCGGCGTGATCGGCGCTCAGGTTGTTCCCACGTATTTCGAGTACATGGCCGTGCAAAAAGCCGTGAACAAGGCCAAGGACGGCGGCTCGGTGGTGGAAGTCCGCAACACTTTCGACAAGACAGCCCAGATCGACGACATTTCGTCCGTCAAGGGCAAGGATCTCGAAGTCGGCAAGGAAGGCGACAAGGTGGTCGTGAAGTTCGCCTACACCCGCGAAATCCACCTGGGCGGCCCCGCGTGGCTGACCCTCAAGTACGCCGGACGTTCCAACTGAGCGTGAACGACGGCCTTCTGGCGCTGCAAAAGCGCCTGCAGCACGCCTTCGCCGACAGCGCCCTGCTGAACCGCGCGATCACGCACCGCAGTTTTTCCGCAGATCACAACGAGCGCCTGGAGTTCCTGGGCGATTCAGTGCTCAACCTCGCCGTGGCCAGCCTGCTCTACAACCGCCTGCAGGCGCTGCCCGAAGGCGACCTGTCGCGCGTGCGTGCCAACCTGGTCAAACAGGACACCCTGCACCGGCTGGCGGTAGAACTGGGCCTGCCGGCGGTGATCCACCTGGGCGAGGGCGAAGCCCGCTCCGGCGGCCAGAAGCGCCCGTCCATCCTGGCTGACGCACTGGAAGCCGTGATCGGCGCGGTCTACCTGGATGCCGGCTACGGCGCGGCCGAGGCGCTGGTGCACCGCTTGTTCGAGGCGGTCGAGATCAACCCGCAGATGTCAGCGGCCGCCAAAGACCCGAAAACCGAGTTGCAGGAATGGCTGCAGGGGCGCAAGATGAAGCTGCCGGCCTACCGCGTGGCCAGCACCCTGGGCGCGGCGCACAAACAGACCTTTGATGTGGAATGCGAAATCACCGAGCTGGGCGTCACCGAACGCGGCATCGGTGGCTCGCGCCGCGCCGGTGAACAGGCTGCCGCCGCCGCCATGCTGATGAAACTGAAAACCATGCTACACCCATGAACGCTACAAAAAAAGTAGCAAAGAATGACCCACTGGCAGGGACCTCAGCACCGAATGATGCTGAAAACCCGTCTGCGGAACCAGTTGCGGTCAGCGATGCTGGATCGCCCGTTGGATCGCCTGTCGGCGCGGGCGCCGGCCAGCGCTGCGGCCTGGTGGCGATCGTGGGCAAGCCCAATGTCGGCAAATCCACACTCTTGAATGCGCTGGTGGGTCAGAAGATCAGCATCACCTCGCGCAAGGCGCAGACCACGCGCCACCGCATCACCGGCATCTGTACGCGTGGCACGCCCGACGGCGGCGGCACGCAGTTTGTGTTTGTCGACACGCCCGGTTTCCAGACGCGGCACAACACCGCGCTCAACAAGTCGCTCAACAAGACCGTGCTCGGTGCGGTTGGCGATGTGGATCTGGTGCTGTTCGTGGTCGAGGCGGGCAGTTTCACGCCGGCCGACGCCCGGGTGCTGGCGCTGCTGAAACCCGGCATTCCCGCACTGTTGCTGGCCAACAAGCTCGACTCCGTGAACCGCCGCGCCGACGTGGCGCCGTGGCTTCAAGACATGCAAAAGCGCCACGCGTTTGCCGAATTTGTGCCGATGTCGGCCAAGAACGCCAAGGACATCGAGCGCCTGTTTGGCATCTGCGAAAAATACCTGCCCGAGCAGCCGTGGATGTACGGCGAGGACGAACTCACCGACCGCAGCGAGAAATTCCTGGCCAGCGAGATCGTGCGCGAAAAGCTGTTCCGCTTCACCGGCGACGAGCTGCCCTACACCTCGACCGTGGTGATCGACAAGTTTGACGAGGAAAAAGGCAAGACCGCCAACCGCATGATCCGCATCGCCGCCACCATCGTGGTCGAGCGCGACGGCCACAAAGCCATGGTGATCGGCGAAAAGGGCGAACGCCTCAAGCGCATCGGCACCGAGGCACGCCAGGAGCTGGAAAAGCTGATGGACGCCAAGGTGTTCATCGAGCTGTGGGTGAAGGTGCGGTCGGGGTGGGCGGATGATGAGGCTCGGGTCAAGTCGTTTGGGTACGAGTGAGGTGCTCGCCGTTCGGCCTGAGCTTGTCGAAGGCTTGAAGGGTCTGTTTCTCGGAGCGGGTTTCAGGTGATGCACCTCGCCTTCCCCCCGGTAGCACCGCATTCGGCGCGCAGCAACCCAATGAGGCTCCCCTCTTCCGCCCGGCGGGGCGCGAGAGGGGCGGGGGGGTGTGAGTGGGGAAAAAGCCCCCCTGCGGGAGCGCCAACCCATTCGCAAGCAAGCGCCACGGTGTCTGGACGCAGCGCGGCAGGGGAGCGCAGCCGTCCATGAAAAGAACCGCCGATGAACCCGCCTACGTTCTGCACCGCTACGACTGGAGCGAATCCAGCCTGATCCTCGAGGTGTTCACCCGCCACTACGGGCGCATCGCGCTGGTGGCCAAGGGCGCCAAACGGCCGAGTTCCAACTTCCGGCCGATCCTGCTGCCGTTGCAGCCGCTGCAGGTCGCGTTCGGCGGTGATGCCGAGATTCGCACGCTGAAGGGCGCGGAATGGGTGGGCGGGCATGTCATGCCCACGGGCGACGCGCTGCTGTCGGGCTATTACCTCAACGAGCTGCTGCTCCGCCTGCTGGCGCGCGACGACCCGCACGAGGGGTTGTTTGATGCCTACGCCGCCGTGGTGCGGGTGATCGCCTCCGAGCATGGCGAGGTGCTGCAGGCTGCGCTGCGCACCTTTGAGCTGCTGCTGCTGCGCGAGATCGGCCTGCTGCCCACGCTGGACGCCCAGACCCTGACGCTGGCGCCGCTGGACGAGGCAGCCCGCTACTGCCTGGTGCCCGAGGGCGGCTTGCGCGCGGCCAACGGGGGCGATCGCGCCACGCTGGCCGGCAGCCAGTGGTGCGCCTTGCAGGCGGCGCTGGACGATCCGTCACCCTTCACGGCCACGCTGCGGGTGGCGTCCGGCATGACCTCCGAACTCAAGCACCAATTGCGCGCGCTGCTGCACTACCATTGCGGCGTGAACACGCTGCGAACGCGCCAAATGATGATGGATTTGCAAGCCCTATGAACGCGACAAAGCTCTCGGTCAACGTGAACAAGGTGGCGCTGGTGCGCAACACCCGGCACCTGGGCATTCCCAGCGTCACGCGTGCCGCCACGCTGTGCCTGCAGGCGGGCGCGCACGGCATCACGGTACACCCGCGGCCCGACGCGCGGCATATCCGCGCCAGCGACGTGCATGAACTGGCCGCGCTGCTCAAGGGCTGGCCGCAGGCTGAGTACAACATCGAAGGCAACCCGTTTCACAACCTCATGGCTTTTGTGCGCGAACTGCGACCGCACCAGGTGACCTTTGTGCCCGACAGCGAAGACCAGCCCACCAGCGACCACGGCTGGACGTTCCCGCAAGACGCCGAGCGGCTTCGGCCGCTAGTCGCCGAATGCCGCGCACTCGGCGTGCGCGTGAGCCTGTTCATGGACCCCGAGCCGGCCCAGATGGCGCTGGCCCAGGCTGCCGGCGCCGACCGCGTGGAGCTGTACACCGAGCCGTATGCCGCCGCGTGGGGCACCGCCGGCCAGGCCGCCCAGTTGCGGCGCTACACCGCGGCCGCGCAGGCCGCGCTGGACGCGGGCCTGGGTATCAACGCGGGCCACGACCTGAACCGCGAGAACCTCACCGACTTTTTGCGTGCGGTACCGGGGGTGAGCGAAGTCTCAATCGGCCATGCGCTCATTGCTGACGCGCTGGAGCTGGGCTATGCCGCTACGGTCAAAGACTATCTGCGCTGCATCGACGCGGCATCGGCCTGAATGATTTACGGCATCGGCACGGACATTTGCGATGTGCGCCGCATCCGCGCCAGCCTGGACAAGCATGGCGAACGCTTCGCGCGCAAGATCCTGAGCGACGCCGAACTCGTCACCTGGAAAGCCCGCAGCGCGCGCTGGCCCGAGCGGGGCATCCGTTATCTGGCGACGCGGTTTTCGGCCAAGGAAGCGTTCAGCAAGGCCATCGGCCTGGGGCTGCGCATGCCCATGACGTGGCGGCTGTGCGAGATCAACAACCTGTCCAGCGGCAAGCCCGTCATCGTGCTGCACGGCGGCTTGAAAACCTGGTTCGAAGCGCAGGGATTGAGCGCGCACGTCACGGTGACGGACGAGTCCGACTACGCCGCCAGCTTCGTGGTCGTGGAGCGGCCTTAAGCGCTGTTTTGTAGCCAAAACACCTTGTTGTCCGCACCCCCTGGTCATAGTTAGCTATAAAAATCATAGTTTTGAAAGAAACCCGATGCCCCATCCCGCTCCCCTGATCATTGACGTCGCCGGTCTCGATCTGACCGACGCTGACCGCCGCCGGCTGGCGCACCCGCTGGTGGGCGGTGTGATCCACTTTGCCCGCAACTGGGAAGACCGCGTGCAGCTGGCAGCGCTCAATGCCGAGATCAAGGCGATACGGCCCGACCTGGTGGTCTGTGTGGACCATGAAGGCGGCCGCGTGCAGCGCTTTCGCACCGATGGCTTTACGCACCTGCCGCCGATGCGCGCCCTCGGCGAGCTGTGGCTGCGCCAGCCACTGGCAGCCACCAACGCCGCCACTGCGACCGGCTACGTGCTGGGCGCCGAGCTGCGCGCCAGTGGAGTGGATTTCAGTTTCACGCCGGTGCTCGATCTCGACTTTGGCGAAAGTAGCGTGATCGGCGACCGCGCCTTTGCGCGCGACCCGCGCGTGGTGAGCCTGTTGGCCAAAAGCCTGATGCACGGCCTGCTGCAGGCCGGCGTGGCCAACTGTGGCAAGCATTTTCCCGGCCACGGCTTTGTGAAGGCCGATTCGCACACCGACATCCCGGTGGACAAGCGCAGCCTGAAGGCCATCCTCGCCGACGATGCCGCGCCCTACGGCTGGCTCAACACCACGCTCACCAGCGTGATGCCGGCGCACGTGGTCTACCCCAAGGTGGATGCGCGGCCGGCCGGCTTTTCCAGCAAATGGCTGAACGACATCCTGCGCCACCAGCTCGGCTTTGGCGGTGCGATTTTCAGTGACGATTTGTCGATGGCCGGCGCGCGGCTGATTGATGGCCAGGAGGTCAGCTACACCCAGGCCGCCGCCACGGCGCTCAACGCCGGCTGCGACATGGTGCTGCTGTGCAACCAGAGCGTGGACGGCGGCGAGGCGGTGGACGGATTGATTGACGGCCTGACCGAAGCACTCGTCAAGGGCCGCTGGCACCCGTCAGACGCCAGCGAGGCGCGCCGCCGGGCGCTGCTGCCCCTCGGCGAGCCGCCCGTATGGGACGATTTGATGGTCGAAGGCCGCTACATGCACGCGCTGTCGCTGTTGCCCTGAGGCATGGGCGCTGCTGCTGATCTGACGGCATGAACTTTCGGGGTTGATATGCACCACGACAAACCAGCGGTGGGTTTTGTGGGCTTGGGCGTCATGGGCGGGCCAATGGCCTCACACCTGGCGCGCGCCGGCTACCGCGTGGCGCTTCATGATGCGGCCGCTGGCGTGGCCGACCGGCTGGCCGCCGAATTGCCCGGTGCGCGAGCCTGCGCCACAGCGGCAGCCGCAGCGCGCGGCAGCGACATCGTCATCACCATGCTGCCCAACGGGCGCGTGGTGCGTGACGTGGTGCTGGGTGCCGGCGGGCTGGCCGAGGGCCTGGCACCGGGCGCCGTGTTACTCGACACCTCGTCGGCCGAACCGTGGATCACGCGCGAGACCGCGATGGCCCTCAAGGCGCAGGGCGTGGCCATGGTCGATGCGCCAGTCTCTGGCGCGGCCTGGGGCGCGCAGGCCGCCGAACTGGTGTTCATGGTGGGCGGCGCCCCGGCGGACGTGGCGCGCGTGCAGCCGCTGCTGGACGTGATGGGCAAACGCGTGTTTCACCTGGGCGGGGTCGGCGCGGGCCACACCATGAAGTGCCTGAACAACCTGATCACGGCCATGACGCTCATCGCCACCGCCGAGGGGCTGGCCATCGGCACGCGCTGCGGGCTCGATCCGGCGGTGATGAACGAGGTGCTCAATGCGTCCACAGGCGGCTCGTGGATCACGCGCAACCACATCCAGCAGCGCGTGTTGAGCCGCCGCTTTGATGATCCGTTCAAGCTGGAACTGATGCTCAAGGACATCGGCATCGCGCTGGAGCTGGCGCGCGAGCAGGACATACCGGCGCCGCTCAGCGGCAGTGGGCAGCAGCTGTGGCAAGCCGCGCACCAGGCGCAGGGGCCGGGTGTCAGCGTGAGCGAACTGGTGCGCTGGGTCGAAAAACTGACGAACACCGAGATTGCGACGCCCGCAACGCCGGACGCAGGGCTCGCTCCTCACGGCAATTGAACTTCGACCGACCAACCCCATCTACGCAGCATGACGTCAAACCCCTCTTTCCCAGGCCGTGCCGCTGGCTGGCTGTTGCGGCTGGTGCTTGGCGTGGCGGGCGCAGTGCTCGCTGTGAGCTTGCTGGTGGCAGGCGTGCTGGTAGCGCTGTTTGTTGTGGTGCGGGCACTGCTGACGGGGCGCAAACCCGCGTTCATCGTGGCATTCAACCAATTTCGCCGCTCGCCGCTGGACGCCCGGCGGCCGTGGGCCGCGCCCGGTGTGAAGTCGGGCGAAGTGGTGGACGTGGAGGCGCGCGAGCTGGCCGAATCGCCCGTAATCCCTTCGCGATCACGAAAGGCTGACGCCGACCGGCTATAGCCGTATGTCCTGGACTTGATCAGGGTAGAGCGTTGACGTGATGTCCTCGAGGCGAACCGGCCAATCGAGGGTTGTTTCGCCAATTTTTCTGAACATGACCGCCGACGAGAGATAGCCGCCAGGGATATCTCCGAAGTGCGTGGCGGTGTGGCAATGCGCGGCAACGACATGACCGCGCTCGCCCAGTGCGGTCTGGATGATCTCAAACCCGGTCGCCTGATTGAACAGCGCCGCCCATGCCGTGTCCGAAAAGCGCCAGAAATCCCATGGCGCGTCATGCACCGGCCAGCACTGGTGTGTCGTAAAGAGCCCGACCGCGCCGGTGTTCAGCGTCCTGTTCAGTTCGACGATGAACTTCCAGGGCATCAAAATGTGTTCAAGCACCGAAAATGCCGCCACCGCGTCGAAGCGTACCCCCTGAAACAGTCGCGATAGTTGGTGTGCGTCACCGACCACGTCAACGTTCTCGCCAGGCAGTACATCCAAGCCTACGTATTGCCAGCTTGGCGGTGCGACGCCGCGGCGCGTAATGCCTGAGCGGGCGCGGGAGCCGACCTCAAGATAGCGTCCATCGGCTTTGCCGGCGAGTTGCAGTCGGAACTTCTCCTCGAGCCAATGCGTTGATTCGGCCGGGGAGAGCCGCGTCAGCCCAGTCACCACCACCTGTTGCCCCAGATCGCCTTTGAAAATGAGCTCGGCTTGCAGCAAGTGATCATGCGGCTCATTGACGATGATTTGGGCATCAAAACGACACTTGGCGGCAAGATCTCCGTGCGCTGCCGCTACGTCCCCGCTCGGCAATTCAGGTGCCTGCAATGGATACTCGCGCCCGCCTGGAAATCGCAAAGCCATCGACGTGATGGGAGCGTCGCGTCCAAACGCCCACCCGGTCAAACTGACCGCGCGCTTGAATATCGAATACGTATCGATGCAACTGACGACTTCCATGGTGATCTCCTGGAAAGGCGAGGGCGCTTGCTGGTACGGCGTCAAACCTCCCGGCGCAGCGCCGGAAACAGGATCACATCGCGGATGCTGGGGCTGTCGGTCAGCAGCATCATCAGCCGGTCGATGCCGATGCCGCAGCCGCCGGTGGGGGGCATGCCGTATTCGAGTGCGCGCACAAAATCATGGTCGTAGAACATGGCTTCGTCGTCGCCGCTGTCCTTGGCCGTGACCTGCGCCTGAAAGCGCGCGGCCTGGTCTTCGGCGTCGTTCAGCTCTGAAAACCCGTTGCCGAACTCGCGGCCGGTGATGTACAACTCGAACCGCTCCGTCACTTCGGGGCGGGTATCGTTGGCGCGCGCCAGCGGCGAGATTTCGGTCGGGTGCTCCATGATGAAGGTGGGCTGCCAGAGCTTGTCCTCCACGGTCTCCTCGAAGTAGAACACCTGCAGGCTGGCCAGGCTGCGGGTGGAGAGCTTGTCTTTTTCCTCGGTCATGCCGAGCTTTTTCAGCGCGCTGGTCAGCCAGGCGGCGTCGTCCACGTGGGCGCCAGCCTCGGTGTGTTTGTGGATGGCCTCGCGGATCGTGAGGCGCTCGAACGGCTGGCTCAGGTCCACCGCGCGGCCCTGGTAGCTGAGCTGCAGCGAACCCGTGGCCTTGTGCGCCGCGTCGCGGATCAAGGCTTCGGTGAAGTCCATCAGATCGAGGTAATTCCAGTACGCCGCGTAGAACTCCATCATGGTGAACTCGGGGTTGTGGCGCACCGAGATGCCTTCGTTGCGATAACTTCTGTTGATCTCGAATACACGCTCGAAACCACCGACGATCAGGCGCTTCAGGTACAACTCGGGCGCGATGCGCAGGAACATTTCCTGGTCCAGCGCGTTGTGGTGGGTCTTGAACGGCTTGGCGTTGGCGCCACCGGGAATCGGGTGGAGCATCGGCGTTTCCACCTCGAGGAAACCGTTCGCCACCATGAACTCGCGCATGCTGCTGACCGCCTTGCTGCGCGCCGTGAAGCGCTGGCGCGCGGTCTCGTCGGTCATCAGGTCCATATAGCGCTGCCGGTACTTGGTTTCCTGGTCGGCCATGCCATGAAACTTGTCGGGCATCGGCCGCAGACTCTTGGTCAGCAGGCGGATGTGGGTGGCGTGGATCGACAGCTCGCCGGTACGCGTCTTGAACAGCTTGCCCTCGGCCGCCACGATGTCGCCCAGGTCCCAGTGCTTGAAGCGGGCGTACAGCTCTTCGCCGACATCGTCACGCGTCACATACACCTGGAAACGGCCGGTCGAATCCTGCAGCGTAGCAAAGCTCGCCTTGCCCATCACGCGCTTGAGCATCATGCGGCCGGCGATCTTGGCGGTGGTGCCTTCGGCCGCCAGTGATTCGGGTTCTTTCTCGCCATGCGTGGCGAGCAGGGTGGCGGCGTGGCTGTCGGGCTTGAAGTCGTTCGGGAACGCCACGCCCTTGCCCTCGGCCTGCTGCTGGCGGATGGCTTTGAGTTTTTCGCGCCGCTCGGCCATCAGCTGGTTTTCGTCAATCGCTGCGGGAGCGGGGGCGGGAGCAGGGGTGTGATCAGACATGGGGTGTCGCGTGGAAGCGATTTTTCGGGCCAAAACCCGTCATTTTAGTTTTTTGGGCGAGCCCGCGCCCGCCGCCTGCGAACCGCGATGAAGGGCGACTTGATAATGGCGCCCATGTTCTTGAAAGCTGGAGCCCTGTCGCTGGCGTTGCTGCTGGCCAGCCGCCTGCTGGGTTTGGTGCGTGAATCGGCTCAGGCGGCAGCGTTTGGCACCACCGGCCTGGCGGACGCCGCCGTGCTGATGCTTACCCTGCCCGACTGGCTGACCGGCGTGCTGGCCAGCGGCGCGCTGGCCTATGTGCTGCTGCCGCATTGGGCGCAGCAAAGCCCGGAACAGCAGGCCGCGACCCAGCGGCGCGTGGCGCGCGCGCTGATCGTGGGTGGCGTGATGCTCGCGGCCTTGCTCGCCTGGCAGCGCGACGCCGTGCTGGAGGTGCTGGCGCCGGGCCTGTCACCGGCTCTGCGCGTGGCGGCGTCACACGGCCTGCTGTGGAGCGCGCTTGCCGTGCCCGCCGCGCTGCTGGCCGCGCTGTGGACCACGCGCCTGCAGCATGAGCGCGACTTCACCGGGATGTATGGCGCCAACCTGGTGGTCAACGCCGTGGTGGTGTTAGCTATATTGTTAATAGCAAACTATGACCATCCGACAGGGACTTTGGCGCTATTGGGCATGGGATTGATGGCGGCAATGGCTTTGCGGCTGGTCTGGCTGGCGCTGCGGCTGCCACAGCCCGCGCGCAACCGCGAGATGGCTACGGCCGTGCCCGCAGGCTGGCCGGCGGTGCCGGTGTGGGCCTGGGCCGTGCTGGCGGCCGGCTTGCCGCTGGCCCTGCCGTTTGCCGCGCGTTCGGTGGCGTCACAGGCGGGCGAGGGCGCGCTGGCCACGTTCAATTACGCCTGGAAGCTGGTCGAGCTGCCGCTGGTGCTGGCGATCCAGCTGGTAGCGAGCCTGGCGTTTCCGGCCATCACGCGCGCGCTGGCCGGGCGGGATGATGCCGCGCACGCTGTGCAGGGCGACGAAGCCGCGCACGCTGTGCGCGGGGCCTTCGCGCTGGCGTGGACGCTGGCGTGTGCCTGCGCGGCCGGGCTGATTGTCGCGGCACCGGCGGTGGCGCAACTGCTGTTTGGCTGGGGACGCATGAGCCCGGCCGCGATCGCGCAGGTGGCCCAGTGGGGCGCGGCGGGCGCCTGGGGGCTGCTGCCGCAGGCGCTGATCGCGGTGGCACTCACGGTGCTTGCCGCGCGCGGGCGCATGCACGCGGCGGTGCTGGCCTATGCCGTGGCGCTGGCGCTGCTGCTGGCGGCGGGCGCAGCCGGTGTGCACGACGGCGCGCGCCTCATGCTGCTGCTGAATGCGCTGCTGGCGGGCGTGGCCGTGGCGTGCGTGCTGGCGCTGGGGGCACCGGCGCGCGCGTGGCTGCCGTGGCGCGCCATGGGTGCAAGCCTGGGCGGGCTGCTGGTGGTGGCGCTGCTCCAAATGGGGGGTTCGACCCTGATTTTGATGCTCAACTGGCCTGTGGTCCTTGCTGTTGGGTCATTTATTGCTATATTATTAATAGCATTTACCTGGTGGGTGGCGCCTGATCTGCGGGCCGCGCTGCGGCGATAATTGGTGCTGCTGCTTACGGCCTCGACGCATGATTGACCTGATCCAGATCACCAACGACCCCGCCTTTGCGCGCCGCTGCGACGCGCTGCCGGGCGTGCGCCTGTTCGTCGATCTGGAGCGGCTGGGCAAGGCCGAGCGGCAGGCCGGGCGCAACACCTTCATCAGCGCCCACCAGCTCGGCGATGTCGGCCGCATCAAGGCGGCCTTAAGGCAATCCCGTCTGATGGTCCGCGTCAACCCGATGAACAGTGCTACCAAAAGCGAAGTGGATGCGGTGCTGGCGCAGGGCGCAGACCTGCTGATGCTGCCGATGTTCAGCACGCCCGCCGAGCTGACGGCGTTTGCCGGCATCGTGGCCGGTCGCTGCGCCATCGTCGCGCTGCTGGAAACCGCCGGCGCGCTTGAAACGCTGGACCAATGGATCACCACGCCGGGGCTGGCCGAGGTGTACGTCGGCCTGAACGATCTGCACCTGTCGCTGGGCCAGCGCTTCATGTTCGAGCCGCTCGCGCTCGGGCTGGTGGACCGGGTGGCCGCAGCAGCCCGAGCGCAGGGTCTGCGCTTCGGTTTTGGCGGGATCGCGCGGCTTGACCAGGGGCTGCTGCCGGGGCGCGATGTGCTGGCTGAACACCTGCGGCTGGGTTCGCAGGCGGTGATCCTCTCGCGCACCTTCCACGAGCAGGGCGACGCGGCGTTTGAGCAGCAGGTGGCGGCCTTGCGCACGGCCGAAGCGCAACTGGCCAGTCGCACGCCGACGCAGATCGAGGCCGACCGCAACCGCATTGCCGGAGTCATCCAGGGCATTGCGGACGGCATGCGCGCGGCGCCAGGGGTGGCGGTTTGAAGCGGGCGATGGATGTGCTGCTGTCGCTGGTCGCCCTGGTGATGTTGAGCCCCGTGCTGGCGGCCACGGCCGTGGCGATCGCGGCTGAAAGCGGGTGGCCGGTGCTGTTCCGCCAGACGCGACTGGGCTTGAACGGCCAGTCTTTCGGCATGTTCAAATTTCGCAGCATGGTGAAGAACGCAGCTGCCATTGGCCCGTACTTCACGTCGAACGACGACCCGCGCATCACACGCGTGGGCCGCTTCATCCGCCGCACCAGCCTGGACGAGTTGCCGCAACTCTTCAATGTGCTGACCGGCGACATGAGCTTGGTGGGCCCGCGGCCCGATGTGCCGGCGCAGCGCAGTCTGTACGTTGATGCCGACTGGGCGCAGCGCTGCAGCGTGCGCCCCGGCATCACCGGTCTGGCGCAGGCCAAGATCCGTTCGGGAGGCAGCGAAGGCGAACGCCTCGCGCTCGATCTGCGGTACACCCGCGAGCAATCGCTCTGGCTGGATCTCAAAATCCTGTGGTGGACGCTGGGTCGCCTGTCCGGAAAGGGGAGCAACTGATGAATCCCCACGGTCATTTCGCTTACGGCCCCCCGAGGGGGAGCTCAATGCCGTTCGGGCGGCAGGGCGGGCACTGAGATGTGCGGCATCTTCGGCTATTGGGACCGCAGGCGGCAGCCGCTGCCCGAAACGGCGTTGACCGCCATGGCGCAGTCACTGGTGCACCGCGGCCCGGATGACGAGGGCATCTGGCACCAGCCGCAGCGCGGCGTGGCCGTCGGCAACCGGCGCCTCTCGATCATCGATATTGGCGGCGGGCACCAGCCGTTTGTGAGTGACGACGGCCAGGTGGCGGTGGTACAGAACGGCGAGATCTTCAACTACATCGAACTCGCCGCTGAGCTGCGCGCGCAGGGCGTGCAGCTCAGGACCGCGTCAGATACCGAGGTGATCCTGCGGCTGTATGAACGCGAAGGCATGGCGTTTGTCAGCAAGCTCAACGGCATGTTCGCCATCGCGATCGACGACGCGCGCGAGGACGCGTTGATCCTGGTTCGCGACCGGATAGGCGTCAAACCGCTGTACATCGCCGACGATGGACAGCGCATGTGCTTTGGATCGGAAATCAAGGCACTTTTGGCACTAAATGTGCCTGATGTCCGCATGCAGCGGTCATTGAATGCTATAGATAGTATAGCAATTGACCACTACCTCACGTTCAACTACATCCCCGCGCCGTGGACGATTTACCAGGGCGTACGCCATGTGATGCCGGGCACCTGGATGAAATTCACCCGTGCCGGGCAGGTGCAGACGCAGCGCTGGTGGAGCCTGGCCGACCAGCGTGAGCGCGACTATCGTTTTGACGACTGGGCTGCCGAATTCATGGCCATCCTGGACGACGCGACCCACATCCGCCTGCGCGCGGACGTGCCGTGGGGGGCTTTCCTGTCAGGCGGAGTCGATTCCAGCACCATCGTCGGCCTGATGGCGCGCCACGTGCAGGCGCCGGTCAAGACCTTCTGCATCGGCTTTGACGACCCGCGCTACGACGAATCGGCTTTTGCCTCGCAGGCGGCGCAACGCTTTGGTTGCCAGCACACCAGCGAAGTCGCCGAGCTCAACATGCTGGCGCGCTGGCCCAAGGTGCTGTGGCACCTCGACCAGCCACACGGCGACGCGTCCTTCATGCCGACGCTGCGCGTGAGCGAGCTGGCAGCCAGGCACGTGAAAGTGGTACTGACGGGCGACGGCGGTGACGAGCTGTTCGCCGGCTATGACAAATATGCTGCTTTCTTTGCCCGGCCCGATGCTGCGAGTCTGGGCAATGATGCCTTCCAGCGGACGTATTTCGACTCGATCTCGCTGTTCACGCCCCATGCCAAGCGCGCCCTGTACCGACCCGAGGTACAACGCCAGTTGGCGGGCGTCGACAGCTTCGCCAGTGCTGCCAAGCCCTGGCTGGACGAGGCGCAGCACTTTGACCGCGTCAACCAGGCGCTGTACCTGGACATGCAGCTGCTGCTGTCGGGCAATAACCTGGTCAAGCCGGATCGCATGGGCATGGCGGTGAGCATCGAGGCGCGCACACCTTTTCTCGACTGGCGCATGATGGAATTCGCCTTCCGCTCGCGCGGCGCCACCAAGCTCAGCCCGACCGGTGACAAGAAGCACTGGTTCAAGCAAGCCGCCGCGCCGCTCATCGGTGACGATCTGGCCCATCGCAAGAAGCAGATGTTCACCGTGCCAATCGGCGACTGGTTCCGGGGGGAAAGCTACAACTGGCTGCGTGACGCGCTACAAAAAAGCGAGCTATTGACGCAGTATTTGCAAGGCCCCGCAGTCGTTTCCATGCTGGAGCGGCATCGTGACGGCAACGCCAACTACACGCGCGAATTGCGGGCGTTGGCAGCGCTGGCGCTGTGGGAAAGGACGCTATGAGCGGCATTGCCAGTCCCATTGCAAAGCAGGGCCGCACCGCACTGTTTGTCACCTATGGTGGCGGGCACATCGGTATGGTGCTGCCCGTGATTCACGCGCTCAAGACCGTGGCGCCGGACGTAACCTGCGTGCTGCTCGCGCTCACCACGGGCTATGCCAAGGCGGTGGCCGCGGGTGCTTCGCCGCTGGGCTACAAGGATCTGTTGCACCTAGTGGACGCTACGCGCGTGCGAGAGTGGGGGCGTCGGCTGCATGCGGGCAATTCCAGCCCCGACGTCAGTGAGGAAGAGTCGATCGCCTATGTGGGCATCAACTACCTCGATCTGATCGAGCAGCATGGCGAAGACGGCGCCGCCGCGGTCTACGCCAAAGAGGGCCGCTACGGATTCCGGCCGATCCACTTCATGCGCCGGTTGATCGACCAGATCCAGCCCGATGTGGTGGTGGCCACCAACTCGCCGCGCACCGAGCAGGCTGCGCTGGAGGTGGCCGTGGAGCGCGGTGTTCCCAGCATCGGAATGGTGGATTTGTTCGGCTTGGATAGCGATACCTACGTCATGCGCGCCGTCAAACCCGCATGGACCTGCGTGATCTCCGAGGCGGTACGCGAGCGTCTGATCCACCGGGGCTTTGCCGCGTCCGGCGTTCAGGTCACGGGCAATCCGGCGTTTGATGGCCTGTTTGACCCCGTGAACCGGGAGCGCGCGGCGGCGTTTCTTGACAGCAGGGGCTGGGCGGGCAAGCAGGTGGTCTTTTTCGCCGGCAACTGGGAGCCGTACGCGCATCCCGCGACCGATGTGCCGGCTGGCCGCCACTTGCCGCTGGCGATCGAGGAGGTGTTGCGGGATTTCGTTCGCGCGCGACCTGACACCGCGCTGATCCTGCGCTATCACCCGGGCGACTGGTTCGAGTACCCGCGCCAGACCCCTGAGCCCCATGTGCATTTCAGCGAACCACCCAACGAGCCGATCCACCCGCTGATCCTGGCTGCCAGTGTGGTGGTGGTGACCACCTCCACGGTTGGCCTGGAGTCGGCGGTGGCCGGCAAGCCGGTGGTGTCGGTCGAAAACGCGCCATCGGCCCATATCTGGTTCAGCCTGGCCGAACTGGGCGTGTCGTACTCCAGCCCGACGCCGCACGATTTGCCAGCCACGCTGGACCGTGTGCTGGAGTCGCCCGAACCCATGCGCGGCTATGCGTCGGATGGCCAAGCCGGTCAACGGGTGGCCAGAGTGGTGGTGCAGGCGCTGGATTCATCCCGAAATGAGGCCTATTTCCAACATCCCGCAGCGAAACCTGGCCCCGGTCGCCGAAAATGACGGTTTTACGTTCGCCGACCACGCACCACGTTCATGCTTGAGAACTCGACCATCCTGATCACCGGCGGCACCGGTTCGTTCGGCCACACCTTTGTGCCGATGACGCTGGCACGCTACAACCCGCGCAAGCTCATCATCTACTCGCGTGACGAGATGAAGCAGTGGGAGATGGCCAAACAGTTCAAGGGCGACGACCGCGTGCGATTTTTCATCGGTGACGTGCGCGACCGCGAACGCATGTACCGCGCACTGGATGGCGTGGACTACGTGGTCCATGCGGCCGCCACCAAGATCGTGCCGACGGCCGAGTACAACCCGTTTGAATGCGTCAAGACCAACATCAACGGCGCGATGAACGTGATCGATGCGTGCATCGACAAGAAGGTCAAACGCGTGGTGGCGCTCTCGACCGACAAGGCCAGCAGCCCGGTCAACCTGTATGGCGCGACCAAGCTTGCGTCCGACAAGCTGTTCGTGGCGGGCAACTCCTACGCGGGCGGCGCGGGCACGGCGTTCTCGGTGGTGCGCTACGGCAATGTCATGGGGTCGCGTGGTTCGGTCATTCCGTTCTTCCTGTCGGTGAAAGACTCGGGCGTGCTGCCCATCACCGACGAGCGCATGACGCGTTTCATGATCACGCTGCAGGAGGGCGTGGAACTCGTCTGGCACGCCTTTGAAGACATGGAAGGCGGGGAAATCTATGTCAAGAAGATTCCGTCGATGAAGGTGACCGATGTGGCGCGCGCGGTGAGTGCTTCCGCGCAGCACCAGGTAGTGGGTATCCGGCCCGGCGAAAAACTGCACGAGCAGATGATCGGCTCGGAAGATGCGCACTACACCTACGAGTATGCAGAGCACTTCAAGATCCTCCCCGCGATTCACAGCTGGCATGAAGACTTCAAGCGCATCAAGGACGGCAAACGTGTCGCCGAGGGATTCGTCTATTCCAGCGACAACAACTCGGAATGGATGAGCGTGGAGGCGTTGCGCGCCTGGATTGCGTCGCACCAGGACAGGATTGGGCGGTTTTGAGCCCTGCTGCACTTATTCCCATGGATGTGATTCCCTACGCCACCCAGTCGATCGATGAAACCGATCTCGCGGCGGTTCGCGAGGTGCTGACGTCGGGCTGGCTCACCCAGGGCCCGGCGGTTCCGCGGTTTGAAGCTGAGTTTGCGCAACGCCACGCGGTGGCGCACGCAGTGGCGGTGTCCAACGCAACGGCGGGGTTGCACATCGGCTGCCTCGCGCTCGGGGCCGGGCCGGGCACGCGGGTCTGGACCAGCCCCAACAGCTTTCTGGCGTCGGCCAACTGTGCGCTGTACTGCGGCGCCAGCGTGGATTTTGTGGACATCGACCCTGCGACGCGCAACATGTCTGTCGCGGCCCTGGCCGACAAACTGGAGCGTGCACAGCGGGCCGGCACCCTGCCTGCCATCGTGATCCCCGTGCACTTTGGCGGGCTGGCTTGCGAACTGGCGCCGATGCGTGCGCTGGCCGACCGCTACGGTTTCAAGATACTGGCGGATGCCTCGCATGGCGTGGGTGCCACGTACCAAGGCCGTCCGGTTGGCAGTGAGTATGCTGACCTGTCAGTCTTCAGCTTTCATCCCGTCAAGATCATCACGACAGGCGAAGGCGGCATGGTGGTCACGCAAGACGGCGCGCTGGCCAAGGCCTTGCGACTGCTTCGCTCGCACGGGATGAGCCGCGAGGGCGCGGACATGGTCTACGCCGAGGCCAACGCCGGCCCCTGGTACTACGAGCAGCATCTGCTGGGCTACAACTACCGCATGACGGACATTCAGGCCGCGCTCGGCTCGTCGCAGTTGCAGCGGCTGGACGCGTTTCACGCGGCACGTGAAGCGCTGGCCAGCCGCTACGACGCGTTGCTGGAAGGTCTGTCGCTGCGGCTACCCGTGCGGCCCGACCATGCGCGGTCTTCCTGGCACCTGTACGTGGTCGAGGTGCTGGCCGCTGACAACGTGGCGGATCGGGCAACTGTGTTTCGGAGGCTGCGCGAAGCCAGCATCGGGGTGAACGTGCACTACATCCCGATCCACCTGCAACCGTACTACCGGCGCCTGGGGTTCGCGCCGGGCCAGTTCCCCCAAGCCGAGAACTACTACGCGGGCGCCCTGTCGATCCCGTTGTACCCCGCGCTCAGCTTCGAGCAGCAAGACCGCGTGGTGCGCGAACTCAGCCAGGCTCTGCGCGCATGAAGACGGTCGCGATCATCCAGGCGCGCATGACCTCCACCCGGTTGCCGGGCAAGGTCATGCTGCCACTGGCTGGCAAACCGATGTTGCAGCGGCTGGTCGAGCGACTGGCGCGGGCTGAGACACTGGATGAGATCGTGGTCGCCACCACCACTAATGCCACCGATGACGTGATTGCCGGCTGGTGTTCCGCGCAGGATGTGGCGTGTCATCGAGGTCCGGAGCACGATGTGCTGGCGCGGTTTGCCGGTGCGGCACAGCGCCATGAAGGCGATGCGGTGGTTCGCGTCACGTCGGACTGCCCGTTGCTGGAGCCTGAACTGGTCGACCAGATGGTGCGCAGTTTTCATGCGTCCGATGACCAGTGCGATTATTTGTCGAACATGCTGGAGCCCACCTATCCCTACGGCATGGCGGTTGAAGTATTTACCGCCAGTGCGCTGTACCGGGCACAGGCGGAGGCGCTTGATCCTGCTGAACGCGAGCACGTCACGCCCTTTTTGTACTGGCGCCCGGAGCGCTACCGGCTGCGATCGGTGCGCCATGAGGGTGATCTGACCCATCATCGGTGGACGGTTGACACCCCTGAAGACTACGAACTCGTGCGCCGGATTTTCGAGGCGCTGTATCCCGCCAATCCCTGCTTTCGCCTGGATGATGTGCTGGCCTTGCTCCGCGCGCATCCCGACTGGCCGGCGCTCAACGCTCATGTCGAACAGAAGCAGGCCAGGGCCATCACACAGGACTCCCCATGACTTACAAGACCGAACAGGAAGCCTTCTGGGCCGGCGAATTTGGCACCGCCTACATTCAGCGCAACCAGGGCGACGCCTTGCTGGCCTCCAACCTCGACTTCTTCGCCAAGGCGCTGCGCGCTGCGCGCAACGTCAAGACCTGCATCGAGTTTGGCGCCAACATCGGCATGAACCTCAAGGCGCTGAAGCTGCTGCACCCCGGCCAGATTCACCACGGCATTGAGATCAACGCGGATGCCGCGCGCGAGCTGGCGCAGACCATTCCCGCCGCCAACGTGTTCCAGTCGTCGATCCTGGATTTCGCACCCCACCGCACCTGGGATCTCGCGCTGATCAAGGGCGTGTTGATCCACATGAACCCGGAAGTCCTGCCCCAGGTTTATGACGCGCTGCATCGTGCAGCGGGCCGGTACCTGCTGGTGGCCGAGTACTACAACCCTTCGCCCGTGCAAATCAGCTACCGCGGACATTCCGATCGCTTGTTCAAGCGGGATTTCGCCGGAGAGATCATGGATCGCCACCCGGATCTGAGCCTGGTGGACTATGGATTCGCGTACCGGCGCGACCCCAATTTCCCGCAGGACGACATCACCTGGTTCCTGATGGAAAAGCGGAGCTGACATGCTGACCTATTGCAAGCACTGCGTGATGCCGGACACCAAGCCGGATTTGTTTCTGGACGACGCGGGCGTGTGCAACGCCTGCCGCAGCTACGAGAAGCGTATCGAGATCGACTGGGATGCGCGCAAAGAAGAGTTACTGCAGGTTCTGGAGCGTTACCGCCACCGCGATGGCAGCAACTGGGACTGCATCGTCCCGGTGAGTGGCGGCAAGGACAGCACGTACCAGGTGGTGCGCATGCTGCAACTGGGACTCAACCCGCTCTGCGTCACCTCCACCACCTGTGATCTTGCGCCGCTCGGCCGGCGCAACATTGAAAACCTCAAACACCTGGGCGTGGACTACGTGGAGGTGTCTCCGAACCCGCGTGTCAGAGCCACGCTCAACCGGATCGGGTTGACACAGGTCGGCGATATTTCCTGGCCCGAGCACGTGGGTATCTTCACGATACCGGTGCGGGCCGCGGTGCAGTTCAATGTGCCGCTGATTGTCTGGGGCGAGAACTCGCAGAACGAATACGGTGGCCCGGCAGCAGCGGCGGACAACCATGTACTCAACCGGCGCTGGCTGGAGGAGTTTGGCGGGCTGCTGGGGCTGCGGGTTTCCGATCTGATCGGCCTGGAAGGTCTCGAAGCCAGGCATCTGATCAATTACACCTATCCGAGCGACGAGGAGCTGGCTCGCGTGGGCGTTACCGGTCTGTTCCTCGGGCACTACCTGCCGTGGGACGGCCTGTCGAACGCGCTCATCGCGCAATCCAACGGCTTCCAGACCTACGACAAGGTGGTGGAGGGCTCGATGGTCAACTACGAAAACCTGGACAACCACCAGACCGGCATTCACGACTATTTCAAGTTCCTGAAATTCGGTTTCGGGCGTGCCACCGATCTGGCCTGCCTGCACATCCGCCGCGGGCGGCTGACACGGCAGGACGGGCTTGACGCCGTGCGGCGGCTCGACGGGCGCTTCCCCTCAGAATATCTGGGCAAGCCGCTTGACGATATCCTGCGGCCGCTGGAGATGACGGTCGATGACTTCGTCCGGGTGTGCGACAAGTTCACCAACAAGAAAATTTTCAAACGCGACGCCAAGGGTCAGCTGATCAAGGACCGTGACGGTAACCTGTCAAAGGTCAATGACGACAACCCATGACGACCTGCATCGTCAACTATGAAGCCGGAAACCTGGGTTCGGTCATGCGCGCGCTGCGCGCCATCCATGCTGATGTGGCGATTGCGGATTCGCCGGCCGAATTGACGCAGGCGCAGCGGATCATCCTGCCCGGTGTCGGCAACTTTCGGGACACCATGGAGCAATTGCACGCCGGAGGCTGGGTTGAGCCGCTTCGCGAGCTGGTCCTGGAGCGCAAACTTCCGTTGCTGGGCATCTGCGTCGGCATGCAGGTGCTGGCCGATGCGGGAACCGAGAGCAGCGGCGAGAGCGGCGCAACGCCCGGCCTTGGATTGATTCGCGGAACGGTGCAGCGCCTGAGCGCATTGGGATGCAGTTTGCGTATTCCGCAGCAAGGATGGAATGCGCTGGCGCTGCACCAGGCCTGCCCGTTGCTGGCGCATATCCCGGAAGGCACGGACGTTTATTTCTCCAACAGCTATGCCCTGCCTGCTGATGCATCGGATGCGGTGGTGGCGACGGTTGACTACGGTATTCCGGTGACGGCAGCAGTGGCCGTCGAACACGTCATGGGTATCCAGTTTCATCCCGAGAAGAGTTCGCGCGCCGGTTTACGGGTACTGAAGAATTTTCTGGAGTTCCCATGCTGAAGGTCAGGGTCATACCCACCTTGCTGTGGAAGGGCGTGGGCCTGGTGAAGGGCGTGGGGTTCAATAGCTGGCGCCGTGTCGGACCGGTAATGCCGGCCATCAAGGTCTACAACACCCGCGACGTGGACGAACTGGTGCTGGTGGATATCGTTGCCAACACCAGTGGCGAGGCGCCCGACGTTGAGTCCGTGTCGGATTTTGCCGATGAATGCTTTGTGCCCTTCACGGTGGGGGGCGGCGTGCGGAGCACGCAGCAGATGCAGGCGTTGTTGCGCGCGGGGGCGGACAAGGTTTGTATCAATTCGGCGGCCTATGACGTGCCCGGGTTGATCGAAGAAGCCGCGCGCCGGTTTGGCGCGCAGTGCGTGGTGGTCAGCATCGACGCTCGCCACGATGCTGACCGGTATGAGTGCTTCAGCCATTCCGGCACGCGCGCGACTGGCCGCGACCCGGTGAGCTGGGCGCGCGAGGTGGCAGACCGGGGCGCTGGGGAAATTCTGCTGACCTCGATCGATCGCGACGGCACGCTCTGTGGATACGATCTGGCGCTGGTGGAAAGCGTGGTGCGCGCAGTCCAGTTGCCGGTGGTGGCTTCTGGAGGCGCAGGCAGCTACGAACACATGCGGGAAGCCATCCAGGACGCTGGCGCATCGGCGGTGGCGGCGGCCAGCATGTTCCACTTCACCGAGCAGACGCCCGCGGGTGCCAAAGCCGCTCTGGCACGCGCCGGGGTGGCCGTCCGCGCCAGCTACAGCGGAACTTGAGCAATGGCCAGCGCGCTGCGTGCAGCCCTTCGCGCGGACGCCTCCGCTGAGCTTGGTACAGGTCACCTGCGCCGGTGCCTGTCACTGGCCCAGGCGCTGGCTGACACCGGTTTTGACGTCGAGGTGCTGGGCTCCGGTGATCGTGACGTGTTCATGTCGACTGCCCAGGCGTATCCGTTTGAGGTGCGCTGGCTCGGTGTTTCACCAACAATCGGAGATGCCGATCGCAGCCTGCAAGTACTGCAGAGTTTCGCGCCGGATTGGGTAGTGGTTGACCATTACCTGCTCGACGCGAACTGGCACCGGGCGCTGAAAACCGGTACCGGTGCATGCGTACTCGCCATCGACGATCTGGCTGATCGTCTGCTCGCGCCAGACCTGCTGCTGGACCACAACCCGCACCCCGATCCGCGACAGAAATACGCAGGTCGCATCGACCCCCGGACGCCGGCGCTGATGGGTCCGCGGTTCGCGCTGCTCCACCCGGCGTATGCCACCGCGCCGCGCCACGTGCCAGCTGAAACCGTTCGCAGCATCGGCATTTTTATGGGCGGCACGGACCCGCGCAATGCGTGCGCGGCGGCATTGCTCGCCTGTCGCGAGCGGGCGGGTTTTGACGGTCCGGTGGAGATTGTTTCGTCCCGTTCGAGCCCGCACCTCGCGCACCTCGCGCGCCTGTGCGGGCAATGGCCCGACACCACGCTCACACTTGACCTGCCCGATCTACGTGAATTCTTTGCCCGGCATGACCTGCAGCTGGGGTCCGGCGGCGGTGCGGCGCTCGAGCGCTGCTGCATCGGTGCGCCGACGCTGGCGATCGCCGTGGCCGACAACCAGTTGGTGGCGCTGCCACACCTGAGTGCGCAAGGCGTCTTGCAGTGGGTGGGGAGAGGTCTGCCCATCGCCAACGATGCCTCAACCGACGGGTTGTTGAAAGCCGCGCTGGGCGACGCCATCCGGGCCTTGCTCGACGCGCCCGTGCAACGGCGTCAGGCGCTGTCCGCGCAGGCCATGCGGCTGGTGGATGGGCTTGGCTCCAGACGCGTTGCCGCGGTCATGCAGGTGGCGGCTGGCGGTTCGCTGGTGGTGCGCCACGCTGATGCTGGCGACGAACAGCTGATCCTGGACTGGGCCAACGAGACATCCGCCCGCGCCAACGCCTTCAATCCTCGGCCGATTGATCCCGACGCCCATCGCCACTGGTTCGCGGCGCGGCTGGCGGATGCCAGCGCCTGCTGTTTGTTGTTGCTGGAGTCGGCTAACGCGGTTCCGGTGGCGCAAGTTCGCTTTGACCGTATGGCGAGCGGCTGGGAAATCAGCTATTCGGTTGATGCGGCGTTTCGTGGCTGGGGCGTGGGTCGCCGCGCCCTCTCGCTGGCCTTCGATGAACTGGCGCGTCGGCATGGCCCCTCACCGCTCACGGCTCGGGTGATGTTGCACAATCCTGCATCGGTGGCCGTGTTCGACCAGCTGGACTTTGCGCGTGAGCGGGTACACGACCACCGCGGCGAGCACTGGCTTTTCAGCCGGCAACCCACGACCTCCTGACCATGATGCAGATTGCCAATACCCCCATCGGCCCCGGTCGCCGACCCTACCTGATTGCCGAGATGTCCGGCAATCACAACCAGTCGCTGGACCGTGCGCTGCAGATCGTGGACGCGGCGGCAGACGCAGGCGCGGACGCCGTCAAGCTGCAGACCTACACCGCCGACACCATGACGCTCAACGTGCGGGCGCCGGGCTTTGTGATCGACGACCCGAAGAGCCTGTGGCATGGCCGGCAGCTGTATGAGCTGTACGACGAAGCGCACACGCCGTGGGACTGGCACGCTCCCATCATGGAGCGCGCAGCTGCGCGCGGGTTGGCCTGTTTCAGCAGTCCGTTCGATGAGACCGCGGTGGACTTCCTGGAGACGCTTCATGTTCCGGCCTACAAGATCGCCTCGTTTGAGGTGACCGATCTGCGCCTGGTGCGCAAGGTGGCTCAAACCGGCAAGCCGATGATCATCTCGACCGGCATGGCGACTGTGGCCGAGATCGATGCGGCGGTGCGCGCCGCGCGGGGCGCGGGTTGCCGGGATCTGGTGCTGCTCAAGTGCACCAGCACCTATCCCGCCACCGCGGACAACACCCATATTTCGACCATCCCGCACATGCGGGCGCTGTTTGACTGTGAGGTCGGCCTGTCCGACCACACCATGGGCTGCGGCGTATCGGTCGCGGCGGTGGCGCTGGGCGCCACGCTGATCGAAAAGCACTTCACCCTGCGCCGTGCCGATGGCGGCGTGGATTCGACCTTTTCCATGGAGCCGGCCGATCTGGCGCTGCTGCGTGTGGAGACCGAGCGGGCCGCGCAGGCCCTCGGCCACATCCAATATGGTGCGACCGAGGCGGAGCGCCCGTCGCTGGCGTTTCGCCGGTCGCTCTACATCAGCGCCGACATGAAGGCGGGTGAGTTATTGACGCCCGCGAACCTGCGCTGCGTGCGGCCAGGCCACGGGTTGGCGCCGGAGTTCATGGACCGCGTGATGGGCAAAAAGGTGTTGCGCGACGCCCCGGCCGGCACGCCGCTGTCGTGGGACTTGCTCACGTGAAGGCCAGAGCCTGCCGCATGGCGACATCCTGCCGATTCAGGGGCGCACCCTGTTTCTAGCCGCCAACCTCCGTCAGATCGCGATCGATGCCGCCCTGGTGCTGGCGTCGTGGTGGATCGCCTTCTGGCTGCGCTTCAACCTCGAAATTCCCGCTGAGTTCGTCGAACTGGCCTGGGTCTCAAGCCCCTGGGTGCTGGCGGCATACCTGGTCGGCCTGGCGGCGGCCAAGGTGTACCGCCAGGTCTGGCGCTACGCGGGCATGCCGGAGTTGCGCCAACTGGCACTCGGCGTGGTGGCCGGCGCCCTGATCACGACGGCCGCGGTGCTGATGCAGCGCCTGCCGAGCTTTCCGCGTTCGGTACTACTGCTGCAGCCGCTGCTGGCGCTGCTGTTGCTGGGCGGCATCCGCGCGCTGTGGCGCACGCTGTCAGAGCAGAACAATGCGCAGGTGGCGGGCGCCCGCCCGCTGCTGATCGTGGGCTCGCTGCAGGACGCCTCGGATGCCCTGCGTGCGCTCAAAGGCTCGCAGCAGTGGCGGCCGGTCGGCATCGTCTCGCCGGTAGCCGCAGAAGCGGGGCGCTCATTGCTCGGGGTTCCGGTGTTGGGCACGATCGATGCCGTGTCCCGCATTGCCGCCAAGACCGGCGCCGCCACGGCCTTGGTGGCCAGCCCGCCTGGCTCCAGCGAGCGCCGCCAGGTGCTGCTGAACGCCAGCGATGCGCGACTTACCTTGCTGACCATGCCGCGCCCGGACGCCTGGCTGCGCACCGAATCGACCGGTCCGCGCCGGGTGGAACTGGAAGACCTGCTGGGGCGCGAGCCTGTGGCGCTGGATGTTGCGGGCCTGTCCACGCTGTTCGCTGGTCAGACCGTGTTGATCACGGGCGCCGGTGGCTCCATTGGTTCCGAACTGTGCCGCCAGATCGCACGGTTTGGCGTGGCGCGGCTGGTGTGTGTCGACATGTCGGAGATCGCGGTCTACCAGCTGGAGCAGGAATTGCGGGCCTCGCACCCGCAGATGCAGGCCCTGTACCTCACAGCCAATGTGCGCGAGCCCGACCGGCTGCTGGCGATCGGCCGCCAGTACCGGCCAGCCGTCGTGTTCCACGCCGCCGCGTACAAGCATGTGCCGCTGATGGAAGAGCTCAACGAGGTGGAAGCGGTGCGCACCAATGTGTTGGGCACCCTGCACGCCGCGCGCATGGCGGGGGAGTGCGGCGCGCGGCGCTTTGTCATGGTGTCCACCGACAAGGCGGTCAACCCGACCAACGTGATGGGTGCCAGCAAGCGGCTGGCCGAGCTGATGGTTCAGGCGGTGGCGGCGCAGTTTGCGGCCACTGCGTATCTGTCCGTCCGCTTTGGCAATGTGCTGGGCTCCAGCGGGTCAGTGGTGCCGCTGTTCACCAGCCAGATCGCACGGGGCGGCCCGGTCACGGTCACGCACCCGGATATCGTGCGTTATTTCATGACCATCCCCGAGGCCGCGCAGCTGGTGCTGCAGGCCGGGCTGATGGGGCAATCCGGGCAGATTTTCGTGCTCGACATGGGCGAGCCGGTGAAAATCGTCGAGCTGGCGAAGATGCTGATCCGCCTGTCGGGCAAGACCGAGCAGGAGATTCCCATCACCTTCACGGGCTTGCGGCCGGGCGAGAAACTCTACGAAGAACTGCTGGCCAGCGACGAGACCACCGAGCCGACGCCGCACCCCAAGCTGCGCGTGGCGAAGGCGCCTGACGGTGCGCGGGTGACCG
>JANOBJ010000325.1:0-1982 GCA_031411575.1 Betaproteobacteria bacterium
AGGCCGTAGCTCTTGAAAAACTCCTGGCTGCTGGGCAGCAGCGCGCCGCTCATGCGCTCGTTCTGCAGCCGCAGCATGATCACCACGTCACAGCCCTTGATGCCTTCTTCGAGCGTGTGACAGACGCGCACCCCCATTTGCGCCAGGTCGCCGGGCACCAGCGTTTTGGGGCCGACCACGCGCACCTCGGCGCAGCCCAGCGTGGTGAGCGCATGGATGTCGGACCGCGCCACGCGTGAGTGCAGCACGTCGCCAACGATGGCGACCGTGAGGTTGGAGAAGTTTTTCTTGTAGTGCCGGATGGTGTACATGTCCAGCAGGCCCTGCGTCGGGTGGGCGTGGCGGCCATCGCCGGCGTTGATCACGTGCACGTGCGGCGCGACATGCTGGGCGATCAGGTAGGGCGCGCCGCTTTCGCTGTGGCGCACCACAAACAGGTCGGCGGCCATGGCGCTCAGGTTGGCGATGGTGTCGAGCAGCGACTCGCCCTTGCTGGCCGAGCTGCGCGCGATGTCGAGGTTGATCACGTCGGCCGACAGGCGCGTGGCCGCAATCTCGAACGTGGTGCGGGTGCGTGTGCTGTTCTCGAAGAACAGGTTGAACACGCTTTTACCGCGCAGCAGCGGCACCTTCTTGACCTCGCGGTCGCTCACGCTGACAAAGTTGGCGGCGGTGTCCAGGATGTGTGTGAGGATGCTTTTGGGCAGACCCTCGATGGACAGCAGGTGGATCAGTTCGCCGTTCTTGTTGAGCTGGGGGTTGCGTTTGTAGAGCATGGTGGTGTTCAAGCGCTCTCGATCTGGAAACTGAAGACTCCGGCGTCGTCGCGGGCCAGTGACAGCAACTGCGACGCCGGCAAGGCCACGCGCGCGGCCGCAAAGTCGGCCTGCACCGGCAACTCGCGTCCGCCGCGGTCAACCAGCACCGCGAGCCTGACGCTGGCCGGGCGGCCGTAGTCAAACAGCTCATTGAGGACGGCGCGGATGGTGCGCCCGGTGTAGAGCACGTCATCCAGCAGCACGATATCGGCGCCGTTCACGTCAAAGTCGAGCACCGTCTGAGCGGCCGCAGCCGACAGGCCGCGTTTGGAAAAATCGTCGCGGTGCATGGCCGAGGAGATCACGCCGGCCTTGCCGGGGCGCTTCAGGTCGGGCTGCAGGCGCTCGGCCAGCCAGGCGCCGCCCGAGGTGATGCCCACCAGACGCGTTTGCGGGTTGCACAGGGCGGCTACGCCGCGCTGGAGTTCGCCATACAGCGCTTCGGCATCCAGCATGAGGCTGCTCACGGGAGACTCCTGAAAAACTGGTCGAGGATGATGCAGGCGGCTTCGGCGTCGGCATCCGCCGCACCCGATTCGAGCGCGGCAGTGGTGCTGTAGCGCTCGTCCACTTCAAACACCGGCAACTGGAAGCGACCGCGCAACTGGCGCGCGAACTTGCGGGCTCGTTCGGTGTTTTCGTGGCTGGCGCCGTTGGGATGAAAGGGCACGCCCACCACCAGCGCATCGGGCTGCCATTCGCGGATGCGGGCCTCGACCTGGGCGAAGCGGGCATCGCCCTCGGCGCGAATCGTGGCCTGCGGCTGTGCGCTCTGCAGCAGTCGGCTGCCCACCGCCACCCCGGTGCGCTTGAGCCCGAAGTCAAACGCCAAAAAACTCTGCAGGTGGGCGTCCACGGCCACCACGTCACCGATCATGCTTCGCCGCCGGGCCGCGACCCGTCCAGGGAGCCACATGCAGTGGGCGTCCGCGGAGGCTGGTATCGCCGCCGGGCCGTCCCAAGGCGAAACGCGGCCCCATCGGGGCTGAGGCCCGCGGCTCCGAGCCCGCCTGCGCGGGCCCGGACGGGCTGAAGGGCCGCCGCGTCTCGCGGCGACTCGTCCAGGGAGCTACACGCAGTGAGCGACCGTGGGGGCATATTTCAAGCATGTCCCGCGTTGGGCGACAACGTCCACGCTTCCAGGCCGAGGAGGGCCAGCGCGCG
>JANOBJ010000326.1:0-4197 GCA_031411575.1 Betaproteobacteria bacterium
CGGCTGTTGAACCAAGCCGGGCGCCCTGATAGAGCGCCCAGCCCGGCATTGTGGTTCACCGTGACTGCCCAGGCTTGCTTACTGCTGCTTGGCGCCTTCGCTCACGCGCCGGCCCAGCGACACGCCGTAGGGCGCGGCGCGGGCGGCGAGCATCGGGTCGGCCGACGGCTCGACGCCCTTGGGCATGACCATGGGGTTGTAGTTGATGGTCAGGCAGGCGCCGCCAGCGTCTTCGGCCACGCTGGTGATCTTCAGCATGCCCAGGTTCACCTTCTTCCGGCCTTCGGGCAGGGGCACGGTGGCGCTGTCGAGCTTGTCGCCGGGCTGGGCCAACTCGAGGTTGAAGTTGAAGGCGACCTTGCCGTCCTTCACGCGCTGGCGCAGGTCGTCAAACAAAAAGCTCGGGCCTTTGGCCTTGGCCTCGTCGTCGGTCAGGCCCTGCACGCCGCCCACCGGCTCAAAAATCCACTTGCCGAACTGCTTGGCGCCGCTGGCGTTGACAAAGCCGTAGGCGTGCACGCCCCAGTAGTTGACGGCGCCAAAGCTGGCCGGCACCGGCTGCGAGGCGAAGTATTTGCCCTGCAGCAGCACTTCGGGGTTGGCGTCGGCAAAGGCCTTGACTTTCGCCGGGTCGGCTGCCTTGGTGACCGGGTCGGGCTGCAGCGAGGCCAGCCGCCCGATGAACTGCTGCGGCGACGACGCACCAAACACCGGGGCGTTGATGTTGCCCATCAGCCACTGCTCGCCGCCCGGCAGGTTGAACTGCAGCGCCAGGTTGCGCTGGCTCTTGCCGTTGTCGGCCACCTTGGGGTTGGCGCCGCCCACCGAAAACCGCGCCACCACCGGCACCGGCCGGCCGCTGAAGGCCGAGGCGGTAGACAGCGCGCGCGCGTCGGCCGTGCCCACAAACTCGCCTGTGGCGCAAATGCCCTTGGCGCCCGAGCGGCGGTAACCCTCGAACTTGCCAAACGTGGCCTCAAACTGGTCAACAAAGGCGACCGGGTTGGGCGGCTCGGCCGACTGCGCCAGCGCGCCAAAGGCTACGGCAGAGGTGGCAGCGGCCACGGCGGAAAGGATCAGCTTGTGCATGGGGGGCTCCTGAGTGGGTTGAAAGGGTGTGGCGCGCCGGGCGGGCCGGCGAACGTCCATGCAAATGTCGGGCCGGCGCGGCAGAACTTACACGGGTGGTGAAGGTTTGGTGCTGCAGGCATGAGAGACACGGCAATCTTGTACGGTTAATCTTCACCAGACACATGCGGAAGTCGCGTCTGTGATTCACCGGTATATTCGTCTGCAGCCCATTCGCCTTAACTTCAATGCCGCCATTTGAACGTCAGGAAAGCGCCAATTCTGTGAATGCACCGCCCCTGCGCTTCAACGGCACCCTGACCAAATGGAACTCGGACCGCGGTTTTGGGTTTGTAGTGGCCGAGCAGGGTAGCCAGGAGCTGTTTGTGCACGTGTCGGCCTTTCCGCGCGATGGGCGCGTGCCCACGATCGGCGAGGATCTTTCGTTCGAGATGGAACTGGACAACCAGGGCCGCAAGCGGGCCGTACGGCTGCGCCGGCCGGGCGTTGCGGCGCCGACTGCGCCCGCGCGCCCGCAGGGGCGCCCTTCGAGCCCGCCGCACCGGGTGTCGCGCCGCCCCAAGAGCAGTTCATTCGCTTCGCGGCTGATCGGGCTGGGGATGGTGGCGGCGCTGGGCGGGTACGGCTACACCCAATACACAAATCGCGTGTCGGCCGCGCCCGCTGCGCCGCAGGGGGTGTGGAGCGCGCCGGATTCGAGCTCCGAACGGGCGACGTCCCCGGCGTTTCAGTGCGACGGCCGCAAGTATTGTTCGCAAATGACCTCGTGCCAGGAAGCCAAGTTCTTCCTCAAGAACTGCCCCGGTACTGAAATGGACGGCGACCGCGACGGCATCCCGTGCGAGCAGCAGCATTGCACCGGGCCGTTCGGCGGCTGAGCACTGCCGTCATCCCAGCCGCCCTCACTCCGCCGGGGGGTTCGCCTCCACCAGCAGCGCCAGCAGTTGCAGCGACGCCTGCCAGCCCAGGTAGCAGGCCTCGGTGGGGATCATTTCGGGGATGCCTTGCTGCACCGCCGTGAGCTCGGTGCCGCACGACACGGCCTTGAGCGTGACGGTGGTGATCATCGTGCCGGGCAGGTTGGGGTCGTCAAAACGGTCGTCGTTGACGATGCGCTCGTTGGGCACCAGCTCCAGGTATTTGCCGCCAAAGGCGTGCACCTGGCCGTTGGCGAGGTTGGTGAACTGCATGCGGTAGCGGCCGCCCACGCGCGCGTCCATCTCGAGCACGCGCCCCGTGAAGCCGTGCGGCGGCAGCCACTTGGCCATGGCGTCGGGGTCCAGAAAGGCGCGGTAGACGCGCTCGGGCGGCGCGGTGAGCACGCGGTGCAGGGTGACGGTTCCGGTGGGCATGGGCGGGGTTCCTTCGTTCGGGTTTGATAGACGGATGGTGCGGCAGGCGGCGGGGCCTGTCCACCTGGGTACGACGAACGACGGGGGGAGGAATCGTCAGAGCGGCGGCGCAATGCGACGATTTGCGGGGGATTTGAAGCCAAATCGGCCCTGAGTCCTCGTCGGATGGAGATGATCAGCTATAAAAAATGTAGTAGTCATCAGGTCATCCAGCTTGGCAAATTGGAATCTGACCCCGATTCCCCCGATTCCCCGATTCCCCGATTTCAGATCCCTATCCCTCCGATTCCATCGCTATCCCATCGGATCCACATCCAATTTAACCCGAGGTTAACCCTGCAAGATCGTCTTCCCCATACACGATGTTATGTGTAAGAAAACCCAGTGCCATGTGTACTTGGTTTATAACGCTACCATTGCGTCGGCAAACCGAGGAGACAGCTATCAATCGTTCAAACAAGCCACTAAAGCCTGCGAAGCCAGTACGAAAGTCGGCAATGCCAGCGCAAAAGCGGCCTGCGACCCAGTCGTCCGGGATCGGAGGTAAGCAGGAAGGTGCAGCTAAGCAACCTCGCGTATTGCCACCTGAATTGATTCACGCCACCGTTGCAACTGTTCAGGCTTTTGTCGAGGAAACGACAAAAATTCAGCCCTTCAAAGGCGTGCTTTGGTTCAGAGGTGTGTCGCACGAGTCACACGAATTGGTTCCGTCTTTGTATCGCCAGCGTGGGGCTACACCGGCCGATGAGTTACGGCGAATTGAAGAGCAATTGAATCGACGATTCCGAGATCGGTCGATGCCATACGGTTTTCAAGGAAGAGATGAATCTAGCGATGTAACTGACCTCCAAAGCTGGTGGCGGCTGTTCACGATGCAGCATTACGGGACACCAACACGGTTACTAGATTGGTCTGAAAATGCACTAATTGCACTTTGCTTCGCCGTATTCAGCGCGCCTCCGAAGCCCACCGAAGACGCAATCGTTTGGGTGTTGGATCCATGCAGATGGAATAATATTGGTAATGCTAATCACATACGAGCGGTGAGTGTAGACGAGCATGGTGCTGGACCTTATGCCCCTCTCCCAAGCTCTAATCAGCATGTAGCGGCAAATTGGCCACTCGCAATTTTTGGAATGCATAACTCTCCTCGTGTCGTTACTCAACAAGGGACCTTTGTCGTATTTCCTCCCGGCAATGCGGTTGCTATGGAAAATCATGCAAGTACGTCGAGTAATGGTACAAAACCGTTGCTGGCAATCAAGCTGCAAAAGGAAGCTTTGTCCGAGATTGGTAACAGTCTGAGGCGTCTTGGATTCACGCATTCCTCGCTCTATCCTGATCTGCATGGATTGTCAACTGATTTAAAGAAAGAGTTTGGTTACTGAAATGTTCCAAGTCCGTGCATATGAAGCCAGAACGGTAACATGGTGGTATCAGCGACGCGATGCGATCGAATTTGCCCCGCCGTTTCAAAGAAGCGGAAAATTATGGTCGATTTCAGATAAAGCGTATCTGATTGACTCGATCTTGAATGAGTACGACTTCCCCAAACTTTATTTGGCAGATTTTAGTTATGCGGGAAGTACTCTTAATGCAACACAAAAGCAATTTGCAGTCATTGACGGAAGGCAGCGGCTTGAAGCTATTTTTGGCTTTATCGATGACCAGTATCCATTAGCAAATGATTTCGTACTTGAATCCGATTCAGAGCTTGACTTAAAGGGGCTGAGATACTCAGAACTCCGACTTTCAA
>JANOBJ010000327.1:0-4957 GCA_031411575.1 Betaproteobacteria bacterium
GGAGACCGCCCAGAAGCAAGACATGCTGACGCTGGTTCGCTCCATCAAACCGGATGACATGGACTGCGTGTATGTGCGCCAGCCCAAAGCCCTGGGCCTCGGCCACGCCGTGCTGTGCGCCGAGCGGTTGGTCGGTGACGAACACTTCGCGGTACTGCTTGCCGACGACCTGATGGTGGGTTCGCCACCCATCCTTCAACAAATGGTCAGCGACTACGGCCACACTCCCGGCACCCTCCTCGCGGTGCAGGATGTGCCGCGCGACCACACCCGCCGGTACGGGATTGTGGACGTGGGCAACAGCACCGCACAAATGGCGGCGGCCCGCGCGATCGTGGAGAAACCCACGCCAGAAGTGGCACCCTCAACGTTGGGTGTGGCGGGCAGGTACATCCTGTCCCCCGCCATCTTCGACAGCATTCGGGCACAGCCACGCGGCGCTGGCGGCGAAATCCAGCTGACCGATGGGATTGCGGGCCTGATCGGGCGTGAGCCGGTCTATGCGTACCGCTACACAGGGCGCCGCTACGACTGCGGCAGCAAGGATGGCTACCTCCAAGCCACCATCGATCTGGCACTGGAGAACCCCGAGCTTGCCGAGGGCGTGCGCCAGCACCTCCTGAGCAAGGTGCGCTGACGCTGCGCCTCTGGGCGGCGGCGCGTGCGTCTAGAAGTGGATGCCCCGCATCATCTGCTGCATGGCCACCGCCTCGGCCGACAACTGCGACTTGCCCGACTTGTCGCCCTTGGCCGCGCCTGAATCGGGGAACATCCGGAACGACGTATTCATCACGATCTGCATGATGCGCGGGAACAGGGCGTGCAACACCTGCCCGGTGATGCCGAGGCGGGTGGCAATGCGCACGTTCTTGTAGATGCACGCCCCTGCCACCATGTCGGCGGCCTGCTCCGGTGACAACGTGGGCACGTTCTTGTAGATATTGGTCGGCGCGATCATCGGGGTGCGCACCAGCGGCATGTTGATGGTGGTAAAGCTGATGCCCTGGTCGCTGTACTCGCTGGACGCGCAGCGCGTCCAGGCATCGAGCGCAGCCTTGGACGCCACATAGGCGCTGAACCGCGGCGCGTTGGTCAGCACGCCGATGGAACTGATGTTGACCACGTGGCCCTTTTTCTTCGCCGTCATGCCGGGCAGCAGGCCCATGGTGATGCGCAGACAGCCAAAGTAATTGAGCTGCATGGTGCGCTCATAGTCGTGGAACCGGTCGTAGCTGTTCTCGATAGCGCGCCGGATCGAGCGGCCGGCGTTGTTGATCAGAAAGTCCACGCCGCCGTGGTTCTCGATCAGCAGCTTCACGAAGCGGTCGCAATCGGCCATGTCGGCGATGTCGGCGGGGTAGCAGACAAAGCTGTAGCCCTTGGCCTTGGCTTCCTTCTGCGCCTCATCCAGCTTGTCCTGGTCGCGGCCGCAGATGATGGTCACGGCGCCTGCTTCGGCAAACTTGTGCGCACTGGCCAGACCGATGCCCGAGGAGCCCCCCGTGATCAGCACCACCTTGCCCTGCACGGTGCCCTTGAGCGAGCGATCGATGAACAGGTCGGGGTCGAGGTTGCGCTCCCAGTAGTCCCACAGCCGCCAGGCGTAGTCCTGCAAGCGCGGGCACTCGATGCCCGAGCCCTTGAGCATGGCGTCCAGCTCGCGCCGGTCAAAACGGGTGGGGTAGTTGACGAAGGTCAGCATGTCCTCCGGCAAGCCCAGATCCTTGAGCACGGCCTGCTTGACGCGGCGCACGGGCGCAATGGACATCAGGGTTTTGGTGACGCTGCGCGGAATGAACCCGAGCAGCGCAGCGTTCACAAACAGGTTCATCTTCGGCGCATGCCCGGCCTTGCTGAAGATGTCCAGCACGTCGCCGACCCGGTAGCCCTCCGAGTCCACGAGGTGAAAGCATTTCTTGGCGATCTGGGTCTTGTGGCTGATGTAGTCCAGGCAATTCACCACAAAATCGACCGGCACGATGTTCACGCGCCCGCCCTCCAGACCCACCATCGGCATCCACGGCGGCAGCAGTTGCCGGGTGCGCTGGATCAGCTTGAAAAAGTAATACGGCCCGTCAATCTTGTCCATCTCGCCGGTATGGCTGTCTCCCACCACCATGGCGGGGCGGTACACCGTCCAGGCGCCCTTGTATTCCTTGCGCACGATCTTTTCGCTCTCGTGCTTGGTGCGGAAGTACGGATGGTCATAGTTCTCGGCTTCGTCGAACATGTCCTCGCGGAACACGCCCTCGTACAGGCCAGCGGCCGCAATGCTCGACACGTGGTGGAAGTGCCCGGCGTCGATGGCCTTGGCCAACTCCACGGTGTTGCGCGTCCCGTCGATGTTGACGGCGACCTGGCTTTCTTCGTCTGCACCCAAGTCGTACACGGCGGCCAGGTGGTAGAAGTGATCGATCTTGCCCTTGAGCTTTTTTACATCATCGGCCGAGACGCCCAACTTCTTGCTGGTCAGGTCACCGAACACCGGCACCGCGCGCGCCGCGCCCACGCCCCAGTATTCGCGCAGACCCGCCACCTTGTTCTCGCTTTCCTTGCGGATCAGAAAGTGCACCGTGGAGCCTTTACGCTCCAGCAGCTTCTTGACGAGCCGCTTTCCAATGAATCCAGTAGCGCCGGTTATGAAATATTGCATGTAAGGCTCCATCCACGTAGGTCTGGCATTCTGGCCGATACCGTTCGGTGCACCATTCATCGAAAACCCGCGCTAGAGCGGATTGCCTAGCGATTTAGTGCGCGGGCTCTACATCCCACCCCGGCACACACGTACAGTGGCAAGGCTGCGCTGGCCGCGTTCTTGCGTCCGCGCACCCATCAACCCCATTGCTACGGAGTCCCCCCATGGTCAAGAAATTGCAAAAGATGAGCGCCGACAAAAAGGCCGGCTCCCCCTTGTCGGGCACCGTCAAGGAGTCTGCCCAGCAAATCTGGCTGGCCGGCCTCGGCGCATTTGCCAAGGCCCAGGAAGAAGGCGGAAAAGTGTTTGAGACCCTGGTCAAGGAAGGCCTGACGATCCAGCGCAAGACCCAGTCGGCCGCCGAAGAGAAGATTTCTGAGGCCACCAACCGCATGGCCAGCATGGCGACCGACATCAGTGCCAAGGCGTCCGGCCAGTGGGACAAGCTCGAGAACATCTTCGAAGACCGCGTGGCCAAAGCCCTGAACAAGCTGGGCGTGCCTTCGGCCAAGGACATCGACGTGCTGATCGCCCGCATCGATGATCTGAACAAAAACGTGCAGAAGCTGTCTTCCAAGGCCGCCGCGCCCAAGACGGCCCCGAAAGCCGCAGCCAGTGCCGCCGCCAAGCCGGCAGCCAAACGCACCACGGCCCGCCGCGCGTCATAAGGTCCGAGGCTCGGGCTCAGCCCGAAACTGACCCGCAGGGGGCGACATGTTCGCCCCTTTTTCATGCCCCACAAATGCCCCGCAAACGTGCTGCAGCGCAACATGATTCGCGCGAACGCCCCTCTACACTGCCCCCATGAAACGCAGACCTTCCGGCTCTCCCAAAATCGCGCTGGCGCTGTCCGGCGGAGGTCCTCTGGGCGCCATCTACGAAATTGGCGCCCTGTGCGCGCTCAGCGAGTCGCTGAACGGCCTGGACTTCAACCGCCTTCACCATTACGTCGGTGTGTCGGCGGGCGGCTTCATTGCGGCCGGCCTGGCCAACGGCATGACGCCACGCGAGCTGTGCACCGCCTTCATCGAGAGCGATGACCAGAACTCGGAAATCTTTGACCCGTCGTGGCTGATGGTGCCGGCTTATGGCGAGTTTGCGCGTCGCGCCATCATGCTGCCCGGTCTGCTCGCATCCGCCCTGTGGCGCCTGACGGCCGGCCGAAAGTCATTCGTTCACGCGCTGGAGCGCCTGGGCCCGGCGTTGCCGACCGGCATCTTCTCGAATGACGAGATCGACCGCCGGCTCGCGCGGCTGTTCTCGCGCGACGGCCGTACCAACGATTTCCGGCAACTCAAATCCAAGCTGACGCTGGTGGCGACCAACCTGGACAGCGGCGACGCGGCGCCTTTCGGCCGTCCGGGCTGGGACCATGTGCCGATCTCCCGCGCCGTACAGGCCAGCGCGGCGTTGCCGGGCCTGTTCCCGCCGGTTGAAATCGATGAGCAGTATTTTGTGGACGGCGCGCTCAAGAAGACCATGCACGCGTCGGTGGCCATGGACGAAGGCATCGACCTGATGCTGTGCCTGAACCCGCTGGTGCCGTTCAACGCGACCCAGCCCGACGTGACACCCGTCATGCAACGCGGCATGCCGGCGGAAAAGCGGCGCATCCCGCGCATCGCGGACGGCGGCCTGCCGGCGGTGCTGAGTCAGACCTTCCGCTCGATGATCCATTCGCGCATGGAACTCGGCATGAAGCACTACGAGCGGGCCTACCCGAACACCGATATCGTCTTGATCGAGCCCGACCACCGCGACCCCGAGCTGTACCTGGCCAATACCTTCAGCTACGGGCAGCGCCGCCAACTGGCCGAGCATGCCTACCAGCAGACGCGGCAAATGCTGCGCACACGCCGCTCGGGCCTGGCCGTGCAGTTTGGCCGACACGGCATCACGCTGGACCACGCCGCGCTGGACGACCCCGGCCGCCACCTGCTGACCCCACGCCCCGCCGCGACGCGCATCGGCCAGGCCGTGACGAACCTGCAGGAAGTCATGGACGACCTGGGCCAGGTGGTGCGCCCGGCGCTTTCGGCGGCGCGCTGATGCACATGCGCGGCCACCTCACCCACGGGCGCCGGCGGACTCGGTTAGAGTACGCCCACGTTGCACAGCGCAAGGGGATCTGATCCATGGCGAAAAGGCGCCTCGCCGCACAGCCGAACGCATCCTCGAGGTGACGCTGGATCTATTCAACCGGTTCGGCGAGCCCAATGTCTCGACCACGCTGATCTCGGCCGAGTTGAACATCAGCCCCGG
>JANOBJ010000328.1:0-1517 GCA_031411575.1 Betaproteobacteria bacterium
GTGAGCAGCAGCGTTTTCGCGCCCATGCGCGCAGCCGCCAGCGCCGCCTCGGTGCCGGCGTGACCGCCACCGACCACGATGACATCGAATTCTTCAGGGTAGAGCATGGGATTCGCGCGAGGGAAAGGGAGCGCCGTGGCGCCCAAACAAGAGGGCGCAGGTTGCGCCCAATGTCCGATTTTAACGAACTGCTGTATTTTTCAGCAGCGCCGCCGATTCACCGAGGTTATGCGCACGACACATAGTTCGACAGCAACGCGGCCTTGGACGCCAAAGCGAGCCAGTCCTAAGCTTGGGCCACCTCACACCCCAAAAGGAACCGCGGCCATGTCACCATCATCGTCATCCGCCCCGGTGGTTACCCACCACCACGCCCTGCCCTCCTACCTGCAGGCCGACAAACTCGGCCCATGGGGCATTTACCTGCAGCAGGTGGACCGCGTCACGCCCTACCTCGGGCACCTGGCGCGCTGGGTGGAAACGCTCAAGCGCCCCAAGCGCGCGCTGATTGTTGATGTCCCGATCCACCTGGACGACGGCACGGTGGCGCACTTCGAGGGTTACCGCGTGCAGCACAACACATCGCGTGGCCCGGGCAAGGGCGGCGTGCGGTTTCACCAGGACGTGACCATGTCCGAGGTGATGGCCCTGTCGGCCTGGATGTCCATCAAGAACGCTGCAGTGAACGTGCCCTATGGCGGCGCCAAGGGCGGCATCCGGGTCGACCCGCGCACGTTGTCGCTGGCCGAACTGGAACGCCTGACCCGCCGCTACACCAGCGAGATCGGCATCATCATCGGCCCGACCAAGGACATCCCCGCGCCCGATGTCAACACCAACGAACAGATCATGGCGTGGATGATGGATACCTACTCGATGAACAGCGGCTCCACCGCGACCGGCGTCGTCACCGGCAAGCCGGTGGATCTGGGCGGCTCGCTCGGCCGGCGTGAAGCCACCGGGCGTGGCGTGTACACCGTCGGCGTGGAAGCGGCCAACCACATCGGGCTGGAGATCAGGGGCGCGCGCCTGGCGGTGCAAGGTTTTGGCAACGTCGGTGGCATCGCGGGCAAGCTGTTCGCCGAGGCCGGCGCGCGCGTGGTGGCGGTGCAGGACCACACCGGCACGATCTACCGCGAGGCCGGCATGGACGTGCCGGCGCTGCTGGCGCACGTCAAGGCCACCGGCGGCGTGGGCGGCTTCACCGGCGCCGAAAAAATGCCCGAAGACAGCTTTTGGGGCGTGCCCTGCGACATCCTGATCCCGGCTGCGCTGGAAGGCCAGATCACCGCCGCCAACGCCGGACAGATCACCGCGCGGCTGGTGATCGAAGGCGCCAACGGCCCCACCACGCCCGAGGCCGACGACATCCTGCACGAGCGCAACGTGCTGGTGCTGCCCGACGTGATCGCCAACGCCGGCGGCGTGACGGTGAGCTACTTCGAGTGGGTGCAGGATTTCTCCAGCTTCTTCTGGAGCGAGGACGAGATCAATGCCCGGCTGGTGCGCATCATGAA
>JANOBJ010000329.1:0-7113 GCA_031411575.1 Betaproteobacteria bacterium
GCCGATTCCGCAGAGTGAGTTTGAACCGGCGGCCATCAAGGCCAAGATCAGGGCCAACCCGCTGCTCAAGGGAGTCGATGCCGACAAGGTGAAGCCGCGCGTGATGACGCTGACGCAGTCCACCTACGACGGCGTGATCTACAACACCGAGACCATCAAGAACATGCTCGATGGCTATGTGGACACGCTGCACTTTGACGAAGCATGGCTGCCGCACGCGGCCTTTCACCCGTTTTACGGCCCGTACCACTCGATGGGCAAGAAGCGCGTGCGCCCCAAGGAGGCGCTGGTGTTTGCCACCCAATCGACCCACAAGCTGCTGGCGGGCATCAGCCAGGCCAGCCACGTGCTGGTGCAGGATTCGCAAAACCGCAAGCTGGATCGACACCTCTTCAACGAGGCCTACCTGATGCACACCAGCACCAGCCCCCAGTACGCGATCATCGCGAGCTGCGATGTGGCTGCGGCCATGATGGAGCCGCCGGGCGGCACCGCGCTGGTGGAAGAATCCATCATGGAGGCGCTGGATTTCCGCCGTGCCATGCGCAAGGTCGACGAAGAATACGGCAAGGACTGGTGGTTCAAGGTCTGGGGGCCGGACAAGCTGGTGGAAGAGGGCATTGGCCGCGCCGACGACTGGATCATCAAAGGCGAGGCGCGTACCGCCAAGTGGCACGGCTTTGGCAACCTGGCCGAAGGTTTCAACATGCTGGACCCGATCAAGTCCACGATCGTCACACCGGGGCTGGATTTGCAGGGCAAGTTTGCCAAGACCGGCATCCCGGCCAGCATCGTCACCAAGTTTCTGGCCGAGCACGGCGTGATCGTGGAGAAGACCGGCCTGTACAGCTTCTTCATCATGTTCACCATCGGCATCACCAAGGGCCGCTGGAACACGCTGCTGACCGCGCTGCAGCAGTTCAAGGACGACTACGACCGCAACAACCCGATGTGGCGCATCCTGCCCGAGTTCTGCAAGAAGTACCCCAAGTACGAACGCATGGGCCTGAAAGACCTGTCGCAGCACGTGCACGAGCTGTACGCCAAGTACGACATCGCACGCCTCACCACCGAGATGTACCTGAGTGACCTGCAACCCGCCATGACGCCGAGCGACGCCTACGCCTACATCGCGCACCGCAAGACCGAGCGGGTGCCGATTGACGAGCTCGAAGGCCGCATCACGGTCGGCCTGGTAACGCCGTATCCGCCCGGAATTCCGCTGTTGATCCCCGGCGAGGTGTTCAACAAGAAGATCGTGGACTATTTGAAGTTCGCGCGCGCCTTCAACGCCGAATGCCCGGGTTTCGAGACCGATATCCACGGCCTGGTGGAACAGACAGAGGCCGATGGCAAGGTGCGCTACTACGCCGACTGCGTGAGGATTTGACGAGTCGTTTGCTATAATAATTATAGCAAACTATGACCAAGCGACGGGGACAACCGGCACATTTGACCTGAAAAACCGGGTTTTCAGCCCGCCGCAGGTTCGGCGATCCCGCCCACGACCTGGCTGAACCCCCCGTCCACGTAGGTGATCTCCGCGCTGACCCCGGCGGCCAGATCGCTCAGCAAAAACGCGGCCACATTGCCTACGTCGTCGATCGTCACGTTGCGGCGGATCGGCGAGGTTTCGGCCACCACCGACAGGATCTTGCCAAAGCCCTTGATGCCGCTGGCCGCCAGCGTCTTGATCGGCCCGGCGCTGATGCCATTGACGCGGATGCCCCTGGGGCCCAGCGACTCGGCCAGGTAGCGCACCGACGCCTCCAGGCTGGCCTTGGCCAGCCCCATCGTGTTGTAGTTGGGCACGGTGCGGATGGCGCCGAGGTAGGTGAGGGTCAGCAGCGCCGATTTGTCGTTGAGCATCGGCAGGGCCACCTTGGCCATGCCCGGAAAGCTGTAGGCGCTGATGTCGTGGGCTATTCTGAACGCCTCGCGTGACAGGCCGTCCAGGAAGTCACCCGCAATCGCCTCGCGCGGCGCGAAGCCGATGGCATGCACAAAGCCGTCAAACTTGGGCCAGGTCTGCGACAGGTCGGTGAACAGCCGGGCAATCTGCGCATCGTCGCCCACGTCGCAGTCAAAAATCAGTGTGGAGCCGAAATCGGCCGCAAACTCGGTGATGCGGTCCTTGAAGCGCTCGCCGACGTAGCTGAACGCCAGCTCGGCGCCCTGCGCATGGCAGGCCCGCGCAATGCCGTAGGCGATCGACCGGTTGGACAAAACGCCCGTAATCAACAATTTTTTGCCAGTCAGGAAGCCCATAAGTCTCTCGGGTTAAAAATCTGTGCAGAATTGTCGCATGCGGGTTTTACTGGCGTTGTGTCTGTCGATCTGGGTTTGCCCCACGTGGAGCGCCCATGCCTACGCCCAGTTTGGCGACATCAAATACCCCGCCGGCTTTGCGCAGTTTGACTATGTGAACCCGGCCGCGCCCAAGGGTGGCGAGATCTCGCTGGTGCCGCCCACGCGCCTGTCCAATTTCGACAAGTACAACCCGTTTACGCTGAAGGGCAGCGCACCGCCCAACCTCAACGGACTGGTATTTGAGACCTTGCTGACCGGCACGCTGGACGAACCCACCACCGCCTACGGCCTGCTGGCCGAGGACGTGAGCGTGGCGCCCGACAAGCTGTCTGTGGTGTTCCGGCTCAACCCGAAAGCGCGGTTTCACAATGGCGATGCGGTGCTGGCGGCCGATGTGAAACATTCGTTCGACCGCATCACCAGCAAGGAAGCCGCGCCCCAGTACCGCACGATTTTTGGCGAGGTCAAGGGCGTGACGGTGCTAGATGAGCGTTCGGTCCGTTTTGATTTCAAGCGCGTCAATGCCGAACTGCCGCTGATCGCGGGCAGCCTGCCCATCTTCAGCCGCAAGTGGGGCGCCGGAAAGCCGCTCGACCAGATCGTCACCGACATCCCGATCGGCACCGGCCCGTACCGCATCGGCAAGGTGAATTTCGGCAAGGACATCAGCTACGAGCGCGATCCGGGCTATTGGGCAAAAGACGTCAACGTGCGTCGCGGCATGTACAACTTTGACCGCATCACCTTCAAGATCTACAAGGACAACACCGCCCAGCTGGAGGCTTTCAAGGCCGGCGAGTTTGACTACATCCAGGCCTTCATCGCCCGTGAATGGGCGCGCGCCTACACCGGCAAACAGTTCGACAAGGGCGAACTCATCAAGAAAGAGCTCAAGCACGGCAATGCTGGCGATTTCCAGGGCTTTTTGTTCAACACCCGCCGCGACAAGTTCAAGGATGTGCGGGTGCGCCAGGCCATTGCGCTCACCATGGATTTTGAATGGCTGAACCGCCAGCTGTTCTACAACGCCTACACCCGGGTGCGGGGCTATTTCGTGGCCAGCGACTTCGAGGCCAAAGGCAAACCGGGGCCGGACGAACTCGCCCTGCTCGAATCGCTGAAAGACAAGCTGCCGCCCGAGGTGTTCACCCAGGATGTGCCGCTGCCGCCGGTGACCAGCCTCGATCCCGCATCGGGCGCGACCCTGCGCGACAACCTGCGCAAAGCCAAAGCCTTGCTCGCCGAAGCGGGCTGGACTTTCCGCGATGGCGCACTGCGCAACACCAAGGGCGAGGCCTTCACCATCGAATTTCTCGACAACTCGGGCTCGATGGGCCGTGTGGTGACGCCTATAGCCAAGAACCTCGAGAAACTCGGCATCCAGGTGAATTACAAGGTGATCGACTTTGCCATTCTGCAAAAGCGCATGGACGTGTTTGACTTTGAAGTCATCAGCAACCGCAGTGTTGGCAACGAGGCGCCGGGCACCGAGCTGCTGGAGCGTTTTGGCTCGAAGGCTGCCGACATCGAAGGTTCCAGCAATGTGATCGGTATCAAGAGCCCGGCCGTGGATGCCTTGCTGGACAAAGTGATCTCGGCCGATACCCGACCTGATCTGGTGGCCAGCGTGCGCGCACTCGACCGCGTGCTGCGCCACGGCCACTACGTGGTGCCGCACTGGTACGGCGGCGTTCACCGCGTCGCCTACCGCGCCGGGCGATTTGAGCAACCCGCCGTGACGCCGCGCTTTTATCAGCCCGAAACCTGGATCACCGCCACCTGGTGGGCCAGCGAAGCCAACCGCAAGGGCCAGCGCTAGCCATGTTGGCCTACATCCTCAAGCGGCTGCTGCTGATGGTTCCCACGTTGCTGGGCGTACTGCTCATCACCTTCATCGTCATCCAGTTTGTGCCCGGCGGCCCGGTGGAGCAAATGGTCGCGCAGCTGCAGGGGCGCGACACCGGCGGGGAGGGCGCTGCGGCCGGCGGTGCCGGCTACCGCGGCCGGCAGGGCGTGGACGCCAAGCGCATTGAGGAGATCAGACAACTCTATGGTTTTGACAAGCCGGCGCCCGAGCGGTTTGTCCAGATGCTGGGCCAGTTCGCGCGCTTTGACCTGGGCAAAAGTTTTTTCTACCCCAAGGATGTGTGGTCGCTGGTCAAGGAAAAGCTGCCGGTGTCGATCAGCCTGGGGCTGTGGACGTTTTTCCTGAGCTACCTGATATCCGTGCCGCTGGGCATCGCCAAGGCCGTGCGCGCCGGCACACGGTTTGACACGCTGACCAGCCTGCTGGTGCTGGTCGGCTATGCGATCCCGGGCTTCGTGCTCGGCGTGGCGCTGCTGGTGATTTTTGGCGGGCAGTTGCAGTGGTTTCCGCTGCGCGGGCTGACGTCCAGCAACTGGGACCAATTGAGCTGGGGCGCCAAGGTGGTGGATTATTTGTGGCACATCGCCCTGCCCATTACCGCCAGCGTGCTGGGTGCGTTTGCCGTGACCACCATGCTGACCAAGAACGCGTTTCTGGAAGAAATTCGCAAGCAGTATGTGCTGACCGCGCGTGCCAAGGGCCTGGCCGAGAACAAGGTGCTCTGGAAGCACGTGTTTCGCAACGCGCTGATTCCGATCATCACGGGTTTTCCGGCGGCTTTCATCGGCGCATTTTTCGCGGGCTCGTTGCTGATCGAGACGCTGTTTTCGCTCGATGGTCTGGGTCTGTTGAGCTATGAGAGCGTGATCCGGCGCGACTACCCGGTGGTGCTCGGCACGCTCTACCTCTTCACGCTGATCGGTTTGGTCACGAAGCTGATTTCCGACCTTTGCTACGTATGGGTCGACCCCCGCGTGAAATTTGATTGATGGCGTCGATATCCCTTTCACCGTCGCGACGCGCCTGGCTGCGCTTCAAGCGCAACCGCCTGGGGTTCTGGAGCCTAGTGGTGTTCAGCACGCTGTTTGTGCTGAGCCTGGGGGCAGAGCTGATCTCCAACGACAAGCCGCTGATCGCGCGCTACAACGGGCAGTGGTACGTGCCGATCCTCAAGAGCGTGCCCGAAACCACGTTTGGCGGCGATTTCCAGACGCCTACCGATTATCTTGACCCGTTCATCCAGCAGCAGTTTGCCAAGCCCGGCAACTTTGCGATCTACCCGCCCAACCCGTACCACCACACCACCCTGAACTATTTCGCCAAGGAGCCCAACCCGTCAGGGCCTTCGGGCGACAACTGGCTCGGTACCGACGACCGGGGACGCGACGTGGTGGCCCGGCTGATCTACGGCTTTCGCATCTCGGTGCTGTTTGCGCTGGCGCTCACCATCATTGGCGTCGTGCTGGGCATCATCACCGGCGCGATTCAAGGCTTCTTTGGTGGCAAGACCGACCTCGCGTTCCAGCGCTTCATCGAGATCTGGGGCTCGATGCCCGAGCTGTACCTGCTCATCATCTTCGCGGCGGTATTTGACCCGAGCATCAGCCTGTTGCTCATCTTGCTGAGCCTGTTTGGCTGGATGGGCCTGTCGGACTATGTGCGCGCCGAGTTTCTTCGCAACCGGCAGCTCGATTACGTGCGCGCCGCGCGGGCGCTGGGGCTGTCGAACTGGCAGATCATCCGCCGCCACGTGCTGCCCAACAGCATGACGCCGGTGGTGACCTTCCTGCCGTTTCGCATGAGCGCGGCGATCCTGGCGCTGACCTCGCTGGATTTCCTGGGTCTGGGCGTGCCACCTGGCACACCATCGCTCGGCGAGTTGCTGAGCCAGGGCAAGAACAACATCGACGCCTGGTGGATTTCGCTGTCCACCTTTGCCGTGCTGGTGATCACACTGCTGCTGCTGACCTTCATGGGCGATGCGCTGCGCGATGCGCTCGATCCCAGAAAGGCGGAAAAGTAATGGCCCCCACGCTCGGCAATGGCGTGTCCTCGCTGCCCCCAAGCGACGATGAGCGCGGCGCTTCGCTGGCGCGTGGGGCGCCCGCGCGGCCGCTACTGGACGTCAAGGATCTGCGCGTCTCTTTCTCGGGCAAGGAGGTCGTGCACGGTATCGATTTCCACATCAAGCGCGGCGAAAAACTGGCCTTGGTGGGCGAATCGGGCTCGGGCAAGACCGTCACGGCGCTCAGTTTGCTGCGGCTGGTCCAGAACGCCGATATTTCGGGTTTTGCAAGCTTTTTTGGCCAAAGGTCCCCGCCAGATGGTCATAGTTTGCTATCAATATCAGAGCAAACCTTGCGAGGCATTCGCGGCCAGGACATCGCGATGATCTTCCAGGAACCGATGACGGCGCTCAACCCGCTGTTCACGGTGGGCGACCAGATCGCCGAGGTGCTGGAACTGAAGCAGGGCAAATCGCGCGCCGAAGCCATGCGTGACGCGATCCGCCTGCTGGCCGACACCGGCATCCCCGAGCCGGAGCGGCGTGCCAATTCGTACCCGCACCAGCTCTCGGGCGGCCAGCGCCAGCGCGCCATGATCGCGATAGCGCTGGCCTGCAAGCCGCGCCTGTTGCTGGCCGACGAGCCGACCACCGCGCTCGATGTCACGCTGCGCGCGCAGATCCTCGACCTGCTGGCCGAGCTGCAGCGCCAGTACGGCATGGCCGTGCTGTTGATCACGCACGACCTGAACCTGGTGCGCCGTTTTGCTGACCGCGTGGCGGTGATGGAGGACGGCCGCATCGTGGAGCACGGCACCGTAGCTGATGTTTTTGCCCAACCGAAGCATCCCTACACCCGAAAACTCATCGACAGCCGCCCAATGCGCGACCTGCTGGAAGCCATGGCAGACCAGTCCCAGCCGCCCGTGAT